>DASQOZ010000001.1:0-23408 GCA_035644195.1 Candidatus Methylomirabilota bacterium
AATGCGACGCATGGAATCACGCTGGTCAAATTGCAATTGCCCGTGCGCTCGCCGTAACCGTTGATCGTGCCTTGGACGTGAACCGCGCCGGTTTCGAGCGCGGCCAGCGCGTTGGCGACTCCGAGGCCGATGTCGTCATGCGTGTGGATGCCGAGCTTGCAATTCAGTTTGCCGAGAGCGGTCTTGGTGATGGCGGCGACTTCGGCCGGCAGGCAGCCGCCGTTCGTGTCGCAGAGCACCACGAAATCCGCGCCCGCGTTCTCCGCCGCGCGCCAGGTGTCGAGCGCGTATTCGGCGTTGAGCTTGTAGCCGTCGAACGCGTGTTCGGCGTCGTAGATGACGAATTTGCTGTGATCCTTCAGGTATTTCACGGTGTCGCCGATCATCGCGAGATTTTCCTCCGGCGTGCAGCGCAAAACTTCCTTCACATGCAGCATCGAAGTTTTGCCGTAAATCGTGACGACGGGTGTTCCGGCCTCGATGAGCAGGCGCACCTGATCGTCCTGTTCGACCGGCACGCCTTTCTTGCGCGTCGAGCCGAACGCCGCGAGTTTCGCGTTCTTGAATTTGCGCTTTTTGGCCTGCGCGAAAAACTCGATGTCCTTGGGATTGCTGCCCGGCCAGCCGCCTTCGATGTAATGAACCCCGAACGCATCGAGTTTTTCGGCGATGCGAAGTTTGTCCGCGACCGAGAAATTGATGCCTTCGCCCTGCGAACCGTCGCGCAAGGTCGTGTCATAGATTTCGACTTGGGGTTTCATAAATGCCGTAAAAACGGACGGATACTATCTCTGAAAATGGCGGAAGTAGCAAATCGGAAAAGCGGTTATCGAATTACTCACCTACGACGAAGTGAATAAACATTGCAAGCGTCTGAATGCAAAATAATCCCAAAACACATAAAAGAGAAAAATTTGTATGGACAGACCAAAAAGATGCAACAAGCTGCGATTTTTCACTGCCATCAGTTCTTTGGCGAGACCAAATAATTCGAAAGTATTGAAAAGTAAAAAAGAAAACTGCAATCGAAATTACAATTGCAAGGAATAACGTGTCGGAAGTATCTAATTTTGGCATACAAGCGTGAATAAGTTCGTTCACCGCATAAGCGCCCAATCCAGCCAAGAATAAAATGTAAATGAAGGAAATAATCCAATACCAAAATTTGCCCAATATTGTCATGTTAGCCCATTCTCGGCGGTTACTTTGAAACGATTTTCCACAAGCCCTACAAACACACATTGACGAACCAAGACTACTAGAAATTCCAAACATTCGTATGCCACAATAAGCATGGCAAGCAGGACACCGTTCTGTGATTGCATACAACATTTGTAAATTTATTGGGAATGATGCCGAAATTTATGGCTTGAAACTAAATTCCAATTTTGTGGATGTCCAGTTTGATTTTGATTTCAGTGGTGATTTATCAATGCGCAGTTAAATTTTGCGCGTGGAAATTTGCGAGGGAAAAATTTCTAAAACTTTGCGGCTTGGTGTCTTCGTGGTTAGAAGTTAAATTGTTCCCATGTCGCACGCGGATTTTGTTCATTTGCATTTGCACACCGAGTTTTCATTGCTCGATGGCGCGTGCCGTCTCGACCGGCTCATGGACAAGGCGCACGAACTGAAATTTCCCGCGCTCGCCGTCACCGACCACGGCGTTCTTTACGGCGCGATTGATTTTTACAAAGCCGCGCGCGAAAAAGGAATCAAGCCCATCGTCGGCTGCGAAGTGTATGTCGCGCCCGGTTCGCGGCTCGAAAAAAAAAGCGGCAGCGGCGGTGGACGCGACGTTTATCATCATCTCGGTTTGCTCGCGAAGGACGAGACCGGCTACAAAAATCTCATCAAGCTCACAACCGCCGCGCATCTCGAAGGCTATTATTACAAGCCGCGCATTGATAAAGAAATTCTCGCGGCGCACAGCGAAGGGCTGATTGCGATGTCCGGCTGCATCGCCAGCGAAATTCCCGATTGGATTCTCAAAGACCAAATTGACAAGGCGCGCGACGCCGTGGATTGGTTCAAGCAAACGCTCGGCGCAGAAAATTTTTTCCTCGAATTGCAAAATCATGGCATCGCGGAACAAGCGAAGGTCAACAAACATTTGATTCCGTGGGCAAAAGAATTTGGACTCAAGCTCGTCGCCACGAACGATGTTCATTACATCAACAAAAGCGATTCGCACGCGCATGATTGCCTGATTTGCATCGGCACGCAGACGCAATTAGCTGACACGAAGCGCATGAAATACGAGCCGGAACAATTTTATTTGCGCACGGCGGAAGAAATGAAAGCGCGCTTTGCTGAAACGCCGGAAGCCGTCAAAAATACTTTGGAAGTCGCGGAGAAATGCAATCTGGAGATCGAATTCAACAAATTGCATTTCCCGGTTTTCCATCCTCCGGAACATTTCACGCGCGAAGGTTATTTGCGACAGTGGCTCGCGGAAGGTTTGTTCCGCCGCTACACGATTCACGCGAAGGCCGAGGGAAAAGAATTTGTCATCGAGAAGATTGACGAGCCAAATCGTTTGCCGACATTTGATCCAAAAAATCCAAACGAAAAAGAAGCGCTCAAAGTCATTCTCGACCGATTGCATCTCGAACTCGGCGTCATCGAAAAAACTGGATTCATTTCCTATTTCTTGATCGTCGGCGATTTCATCCGCTACGGCCGCAGCAAGGGAATTTCCTGCGTCGCGCGCGGAAGCGCCGCCGGTTCATTGGTGACTTATCTTCTCGAAATCGCGAACGTTGACCCGATTCGTTACGGGCTTCTCTTCGAGCGATTTCTGAATCCCGAGCGCGTCAATCCGCCGGATATTGACATTGATTTCGCCGACGACCGGCGCGCGGACGTCATCAAATACGTTTCCGAAAAATACGGGAAGGATTCCGTCGCACAAATCATCACGTTCGGCACGATGGGCGCGAAATCGGTCGTGCGCGACGTCGCGCGCGTGATGGGTTTGAGCTACGGCGACGGCGACCGGCTCGCGAAAATGATTCCATTCGATTTGAAAATGGATTTGACGAAGGCGCTCAAACAATCGCCGGAACTCGAGGCCGCTTATGAAAATGAAGACGTGACGCGTGAGTTGATTGACACCGCGTTCATCCTTGAAGACATCACGCGCAACGCGAGCGTTCACGCCGCAGGCGTCGTCATCGGCGACCAGCCACTCGTGAATTTGCTGCCGCTCAAGCAGGACGACGACGGCGCGCTCGTCACGCAATACTCGATGAATCCCGTCGGCGACCTCGGCCTGCTGAAAATGGATTTTCTCGGCCTCAAAACGCTGACCGTCATCCGCAACACTTGCGAAATGGTCAAACGCACGCAGGGAATTTCCGTGGACATTGACCATTTGCCGCTCGACGACAAAAAAACTTACGACCTGCTGAATCGCGCGGAAACATTGGGTGTTTTTCAATTGGAATCCGGCGGGATGCGCGATTTGTGCCGGAAATTTCAGATCAGTTCCATCGAGCACATCACGGCGCTCGTCGCGTTGTATCGTCCCGGCCCGATGGATTTGATTCCTGATTTCATCAAGCGTCGGCACGGCGAAATCGAGATCAAATACGAGCATCCGTTGCTCGAACCGATTTCCAAAGAGACTTACGGCATTTTGATTTATCAGGAACAGGTCATGCAGGCCGCGCAGATTCTTGCCGGCTTCACGCTCGGCGCGGCGGACATTTTGCGACGCGCGATGGGCAAGAAAAAAGTCGTGGAAATGGCGAAGCAGCGCGAGAAATTCGTCAAAGGCTGCGCTGAAAAAAATAAAATCCCGAAGGCGAAAGCCGACCAGATTTTCGACTTGCTCGAAAAATTTGCCGGTTACGGTTTCAACAAATCGCACGCGGCGGCTTACGCCATCGTCGCGTATCAAACCGCGTATCTGAAGGCGAATTTTCCGGTCGAATTTTTCTGTGCCATGATGACCAACGACATGGGCGACACGGAAAAGTTGAGCAAATACATTGACGAAGCGCGCGAATTTGAGATTGAAGTGTTGCAGCCGGACGTGAACGAAAGCGAAATGTATTTTGCCCCGGCGCGCGAAGGAAAAGCAATCCGTTTTGGTTTGGCGGCAATCAAAAATGTAGGCGAAGTCGCGGTCGAAGCGATTTTGAAGGCTCGCAGTGAAGGCGGAAAAATAAAATCGCTTTCAGAATTGTGCGAGCGTGTTGACGGGCGCACCGTCAATCGCAAAACGCTTGAAGCATTGATTAAAACCGGCGCGTGCGATGCGTTTGGCCAGACGCGCGCGACGATGTTTTCGCAAATCGAACGCATGTTGGCGCGCGCGGCGAGCATCCAGTCCGACAAACAAAAAGGTCAAAGCTCGCTTTTTGGCGCGCTGGAAGACAAAGCTGCGCCGAAGCCGGACGATGAAAGACAATTGCCCGAATGGCCGCAGCATGAATTGCTCGCGCACGAAAAAGAGCTTCTAGGATTTTATGTCACCGGCCATCCGCTGACGCCGTTCGCGCCGATTTTGAAAAGATACGCGCTCGCGAATACTTCGCAACTTGCAGAATTGCCCAATCGCAGTTTGACGCGCATCGGCGGATTGATCGCAGCAGTCCAAAACGGCGTTTCAAAAAAATCCGGCAAGCCGTATTCGATGGTTACGCTCGAAGATTTGGAAGGCTCGGCCCAGATTTTGTGCATGAACGAGAATTACGACAAATATCGGATGTTGCTCACGCCGAACAAAGCCGTTCTCGTCATCGGCGAAGTGAATACCGGCGACGACAAACCGAAAATTTTTCCGCAGGAGATCATGGCGCTCGAAGACGCGCCAAAAAAATTTACGAAGCAGGTGCATTTGCGATTGCACACGGCGCATTTGAAGCCGGAACAATTGGATTCCGTGACCGAACTGCTCGCCGCGCATCCGGGCAAATGTCCGTTGCTGCTCTGTTTCATGCAGCCCGGCGGCGGAACCGTTTTCATGGATACGAGCGAGCGTTTCAGCGTCACGCCGTCGCTGAAATTGCAGCACGAAGCCGACGCCCGATTCGGCGAGGAAACGTATTACGCAAAAGTGGACACAAGTTTGCCGGAACGCACGCCGCGACGATGGGAACGCAAACCCGAATCCAACGGCGAGGAATAATTCGTAGCGGCGCGTCGGCAGACCGCCGCATTTTTTGATTTAAGTTTCCGGCTTTCTGCCGAAAGCCGCTACGCCAATTTATTTCACAGCGGCCCAGACGCGATGAACGTCATCGTGGTCATCGAGCGATTGCAAAAATTCGCCGACTTCGGCGCGGTGTGTTTCCGTCAGTTCGGGAAATTGTTTTGGGACGTAACCCAATTCGCTCGTCACAACCGTCCAGCCGTTTGACGAAAGCCATTTAACCACGGCGTGAACGGCAGTGCGTTCACAAATGAATCGCGCACCGGCGGCATCGGCAGGAATGTCATCATTTTGTTCGTGCGTCAAAATTTCCACTTCGTTCGCACCGGCTTCAATCGCCGCTGCTTCGCAATCAATGTTCGCGTCGGGATGATGCGCTTCGACGATGCCGACGTGGTCGAACAAAAATTTATTGCTGCCGGTCGTGCCGAGCTGGCCTTTTTTGAACAGCACGCGGATTTCCGGCGCGGTGCGGTTCACGTTGTCCGTATAAACTTCAACGATGACGGGCACTTTGTGCGGCGCGTAACCCTCAAAAGCGACGTGTTCCATCACAAGCTTTTCAGCGCCGGTTCCCGCGCCCTTTTTGATGGCGCGATCAATCGTATCGCGCGTCACGCTTTCCTTCTTCGCCTTTTCGACGGCGGTGAAAAGCCGCGCGTTCATCGCCGGATCAGCGCCGCCCATTTTTGCGGCGACGGAGATTTCGCGGACAAGTTTGGCGTTCGTCCGGCCTTTTTTCAGGCCGGCGACCAATCGTTTTGCATGAAGCCATTGGCGTCCCATGAAAAAATTTTAGCAAACTGTTTTTCCTGTGGCGAGTGAAAGAGGCTATTGTGACAGGACGTGTCCGGGAACGGAGCAGGTCGGCATTTGGTCCATTCTGCCAATTGTATATTTGCCGCCCGCCGGACATTTTGGAAAACTCTGATTTCCATTTGCATCTGGTTTACCAACGTAAGGTTTGATGTCATCTTCAGCAGGAGTGTCAGTGGATTTTTTACCATTTTCCAAAGCCCATTGTTGTTTCGCGGCATCAATCTGCCGGAGATTGTTGATGCAAGCATTGCGTTGATTGATTTCCAATTGATTGCCTCGTGAGGTTGCGGCCGGCATACGAACCAACCTGACGCCCGGCGGCACGTCGTAATTGAAATCATCAGCAGCCAGCGTCGGGTTCACTTCAACATTTCTGGAGGTTGAGGTGATCGTGCCGCGAATTTTCATCATCACCGGCGCAAATTTTTTTACCTGCGTCTTTATCATTTCCAACGCCGGCGGCGGCATATTGGTGAAAGCGCTTTCGTATAAAGAAAAGGCATCGTCAATGTCCGCGTCGCTGATTTGGCCGCCGAGCGTGATTTGCCATTGCGGAATCAGGTAAGTGGTTTTGCCCACCCAGACTTTCACCTTTTGTCCGAGCACTTTTGCGGTAAGCGTGTAACAATCCTGTCCGTTCACGGATTCGTCTTCGGTCTGTCCCAAGTCTTTGATGATTTTGGTCAGGTTTGCAGGGTCGGCAAACATTTCCTGAATTTTTTTGATTTGTTCCGGTTGGCTGTTTGTCGAATTGCTGTCGGTCATCTGCCGATAACTGGGCGGTATCATTTTTTGATGAGAATCCGTGAACATGAATTGGCCTTTGTCGGATTTCCAAAAGGCGAACGTGTTGGTCATGGTCATCCGGTCAACTTTTGACACGGCCTCCATCGCCATGTAATACAAGTTTGTCTGCGCCCGCTTGATGGAAAGTTCGGTCGTGTTCGTGACTATCCTCGGCATTCCCGGCGGGTGTCGCGCGGCATTTTTTGCGTTGGCAGATTGATTCGGATTAACATCAGCGACCGTGATGTTCGACAAGTCAAGAAACAGGGTGACAGTGCCATCCGCCCTCACGCTCGTCACATTGGTGTAAGCCCCATGCACCTTGGTTAAAATGCTCAACGCGTGAACAGCGGCATCGGCGCTGGGTGCGGAAACTTGCGCGGCAGGATTGGCTTTTGACTTGCCGCCACCGACATGTTTCAAAGCGTAAGTCACGCCAAAGAAACCGCCTGTCGCACCTATCAAGGTCACGGCCACAATAAGCAGCATCTTTAGCAACCCGCCGGATTTTTTGACCGGCGGTTGTCCACCGGAAGCGCCGGCGAATCGTTGCCCGACAGCGGGAGCAGCGGTGGTTTGCCGCGTCGCAAGGGATGGCGGAGCCGCAGCACTTGGTCTCGAAACCGGCGGCGGAGTCGGCATCGCGGGCGGAGCGGTCGCAGAACGCGGCGCTTGCGGAACGATGATGGCCTGTTTGCACGTCGGACAATTGATTTGCATTCCGACGTAGCCCGTGTCGCACTGGATGTGCTGGCTGCATTGAGGACAGGAAAATTTGAATTCAGCCATAAATTTTATTGGTCGAAAAACGTGACGGCTTCCGATTGGTGACGAGCCAAGCAAACGCCTTTTTCAAGAGATTTGCAAGCCCAACGTAGGAGTCGAGGTAACGAGACTCTGAATTTATTTTTGAAATGAGACTCCTTACGTCGTCTCCTGCAAAATTTGTTTTACGCCCGCCGCTCTTTGATGCTAGCCAAAATATCCGCCACGACTTCGCCCTTCGGTTTCGCGCCGACGTTGCCCTTGCCGTGCAGGCGCACGGAAACCGCACCGGCGTCCATGTCGCGACCGCCGATGACGAGCATCGTATGGACTTTAGCTTGCTCGGCCTCGGCGATTTTCGCCTTGATCGGGTCGTTGCGGAAATCCGGTTCGCAGCGGACAAAATTTCCGCGCAGTTCGTCCACGATGGATTTCGCGTAGGCGATCAATTTCTCATTCTCGCCCAGCGTCAGCACGCGCACCTGTTCCGGCGCGAGCCAGAGCGGGAAATTGCCGGCGTAATGCTCGATCAAAAAGCCGATGAACCGTTCGTGCGTGCCGAGCGGCGCGCGATGGATGCACAACGGCGTTTTCTCCGAGTTGTCGCGGTCGCGATATTTCAGGCCGAACCTCGCGGGCACGGCGAAGTCCACCTGATTCGTCGCCAGCGTGAACTCGCGGCCGATGACGCTCCACACCTGCACGTCAATCTTCGGGCCGTAGAACGCCGCCTCGTTTGGCACTTCGACGTAATTAATTTTGGAATCAATCAATACCTTGCGAACCATGTCCTCGGTTTTTTTCCACAATTCGGGATCGTTGACATATTTTTTACCAAGTCCATCCGCGCTGTGTGTGCTGAAGCGCATCTGATATTTTTCAATACCGAAAATTCTAAAATACTTTAGATACATTTCATTGACCGCGTTGAACTCGGCGGCGAACTGCTCTTCAGTGCAATAAATGTGCGCGTCGTTCATGTTCAGCGAGCGGACGCGCATGAGGCCGAACAATTCGCCTGATTGTTCGTAACGATAGCAAGTGCCGTATTCCGCAAGGCGCAACGGCAAATCGCGATAACTGTGCGGTTCAGCCGCAAAAATGCGGTGGTGATGCGGACAATTCATCGCTTTGAGGTAATAGCGATTTGATTTAATGCCTCCCAATTTTTCTATTTCTTGTTCTAAATATATTTGATCATCTACACTTGCTTCAAGTTCGTCTGAAACCTTTACCATCCGCTCCAACAGACCCTCATCATACGCAGATTTAGCTGAACGATTAGTCAACTCTTTTTGAAGACTCTTCATTTCATTACGCAGGGAATCAACTTCTTTATCAGCTTCGTCAAGTTGAGGTGCCAATTTCGCCCGGTCAATGCGATCCATGAGTTCACAATATTGTTCGGCTAATTCAACAATGAATTCATCCGTAGGCTTCGTTTTCACAATCTGGGACTGCAATCTTTTTAGTTCTTCTCGAATGGTGGTTTTGTCGGGAGAGCCATCTTCGCCTTTCAATTCCATCGGTGGAAACATTGACTCTGCGTAATACGGCAAGTGGCCGGAAGTTTTATACATTTTTTCGCGCGCGATGTGCGGCGTTTTCACGCGCACGTAACCGGCGGCGAATTCCGTTTCTTTCGCCAACTTTTCCAGTTCTTCCACGATCGCCGTGCCCTTCGGCAGCCACAGCGGCAATCCCGGCCCGACGTATTCGGTGTCCAGCGCGAACAATCCCATTTCCGCGCCGATCTTGCGATGGTCGCGCTTTTTCGCTTCTTCGAGCATCGTGAAATATGCGTCCATCTCGGTCTTGTTCTTGAACGCCGTGCCGTAAATTCTTTGAAGCTGCGGATTTTTTTCGTCGCCTTTGTAATACGCGCTGGCCACGTGTGTGAGCCGGAACGCGCCGATGTTGCCGGTGCGCATCACGTGCGGCCCGGCGCAGAGGTCGAGAAAATCGCCGTTCTTGAAATACGAAATCGGCTCGCCTGCTGGGATGTTCTGGACGATGTCCAGTTTGAACTTGGAGGCTGCGCCTCGATCACCCAGCGCGGCCAGACGACCTTTTTGCGCGTCGGCCAAAGCCTGTTCGCGCGTGACGACGACTTTTTCGAACGTGTTGTTCGCCTTGATCTCCTTTTTCATCTCGGCCTCGATGGCGGCGAAATCTTCCGGCGCGATGCGATGAGAAAGTTCGACGTCGTAATAAAATCCGTTTTCGACCGGCGGCCCGGCGGCGAATTGCGCGTCCGGCCAGATTTTGAGGATGGCGGTGGCGAGCACATGCGCGGCAGAATGCCGGATGCGTTCGAGTTCGGTCATCTTCGCGCGGTCGTCGAGAGTTTTGCGTTCTTTCGGTTCTTGCTGTTCAGCGGACATGAAAAGATTTTAACCACAAAGGCACAAAGACACGAAGGAAGAAATTTATTCCAAAACTTTGTGCCTTGGTGTCTTGGTGGTTAAATCATTTCGCGGTTTTCCAGATTGAAACCAATCCGCCGAAGCCGCACAGCAGCAACACGCTTACGGCAATCGCACCGCTGTTTTGGAATTGCGGAAGAAATTGCAACGACAACGCGCCGACAGCCGGGCCGACGCAGTTGCCGAGACCAATCGCCGCTTCATGGATGCCGCCGTGTTCGCCACGCGTTTCGCCGCCGGCGTCCATCGAATAAAACAGCGACGAATAATAAATCAGCCCGATCGCGCCGCCAAAAAATATTTGTGCGACGATAAGCGCATAAATGTTCGGTGCCATCAGAATTGCCGCGAACGACACGATGAGAATTGCAAACGAGAGGACGAGCCAGCGGAATTTGTAATGCCATTCCGTCCACTGCCACAGCACAACAAACGTGCCGAGCCGCACGAAACACCAGAGCGAACAAATGAATCCGGCCAGCATCGGCGATAAATCAAATTTGTGCGCGATGCCGGGAACGACGGCGATGAGCGTGTTGATGGCGATGTAGGCGAATGGATTTGCCAGCCACGCCATTTTCAAAAACGCCTTCGCTTTCGGCGACGCCGGACGATGCGGTTCCGGCGGCAGTGCGGTCACAGGTTTGTTGAGCGCTTCACGCGCCATTTCCGCCGCGTGATGTTGCAGCCAAAACGCCAGCGCCAGTTGCAACAGCACAATCGCCAGCGGCAGGGCCAAAATAATCTTAAATCCGAAAGCGACGATGAGCGTGCCACCGATGAAATAGGACGCGGCATTCGTGACGGCCCAAACGACGTTGTAAAGTCCGACGGCGCGCGGCAATTGCGCGGCGGTCTCGCCATCGCTGACGAGCGCTTCGAGCGTCGGCCAGATGAAGCACATTCCGATGGTGACGCAAGCAGCGGCGAGAATTTCTCCGGGTGCGGAATTTAGAAACAAGCCGGCAGCAAATGAAACCGCCATTATCGAGAAACCAATTTTCAGCGCGAAAAAATAGCCGCGTCGCTGCGCGAATTTTCCCGCCTGCCACGCGGCGAAGACGTAAATGAAACCGAGAAATGCGGCGAGCGCGAGATTGTGCTTGTTGTCGAAGCCAAACCGGTCGCGCATGAAAAAATACAAATAGTTAAAATATAGAACGGTCGCGAAGGAGTTCAATCCTTCGAGCGTGAAACAGGAGAATTTGATTTTCTGATGCGAATTCATTTCGCGGCGGAAATTTCTTCAATGGCTTTGCGGCAATACCATTTCACCGCGTCAGACATCGGCGGTTGCAGCTTGTCCAATTCGCCGGCGGAACACCAGCGGATGTCATGATGCTCCTCCGTAGCCAAAACTGGATTTGCCGAAACTCCGTTTGGCAGTGGCCGGCGGCCCTCCGCAAGGAGCGGTCGCGCCCAGTAAATCAGGCCGATGTGTTCGTGCGTTTCGGAAATGCGATGGATGTCGAGAAAACGCGGCGCGATGAGCGCGCGCGTGCCGGGCGAAGTCGTGGGCGGACGTTCGCCGAGCAATTCCACGTCGAGGCCGCTCTCCTCCTTCGCCTCGCGCGACGCGGCCTGCTCCGGGTCTTCGTCCAGTTCGATGTGCCCGCCGAGCGGTAGCCATTTGTCGAGCTTGCGATGATGGATGAGCAGAATCGCGTCGTCGTGAACGACAAAAATCGCGACGGTGAAATCAATTTTTTCGTGGATGTGAGCCATGAAATCAAACAATCGGTAGGTGTCGCACGCGAATTTGAAAATCGTTCACCGAAATCATTGCGCCGACATTCAAATCATCTTCGCATTGAGGGATGACATTTTGAACCAATTCCGAAAATTGTTCGGCGCGCAATCCTTCGATTCGGACTCGGATGACCGACGGTTTGTGTGCCTGCGACAATGCCAAGCGCGCGTGAAAGTCCGCGTCGAGCGTTATGACGACACGATTTTCTGCTAAAGCACGTCTGAGAATTTCTTCGTCTTCGGATTCCGCCATGCCGATTTCGCCAGTGTGAACTGCGTCAAATCCCGCTTGCCGAAGAAAAATTGCCGATGAGCGAGGCGTTCCCTGATCGAGAAGCAATTTCATTTGGCCGCGACCAAATCAATTATTCTGTCATCAAGATTGGCAGCAGCGTAAGCCAGCGCTTCCTGAATATCCGCTTCTTCCAATTCAGGATACTCGCGCTTCAAATCGTTCCGGTCGGGATAAGTGGCAACGGCCTCGACGACTCGGCGCACGGTAAGACGCAATCCACGAATGCACGGCTGACCATTCATTCGCTTCGAATTGGTTGTGACGCGCTTGAAAATCATGGTTAATTTGTAGTCTTAATTCACCCGTTTCGCAAGCAGCGAACATTCAAAAAAACATAAATGCTCCGACGCGAGCCGGGGCGTTTTGCGTCGAAATTTTTATTTCATCCGGTCGAAATTCTTCTGGAGAATCTGCCAATCTTTCATGCCTTTGACTTTGCTCTGGAACGATTTGTTGATCTCGGCTTCCTTCGCGTTCTTGGTCGGCTTGCTGACCTTGTAGAAAATGCCGAAGTTGCCGGGGAACGGTTCGCCCGCGAGCTTGTAGGCCGCGAGCTCGTCGGTCACGTCGTGCGTCTTGGGAACTTCGTTGAACACGCCGCCTTTGCGCGGGTTGCTCGCGTCGAACGCGCCTTCGTAAAATTCCACGCATTCGCTCAGGCATTCGATGAAGCTGAAACCGTCGTGATCCATCGCAGCTTCCATCATCTGCAAAACGTGGTTCGGGTTCGTGTGCGTGGTGCGCGCGACGAAGGTTGCGCCGGCGGAAATCGCCTGCTTCATCGGGTTGATCGGATAATCCACCGCGCCCCATTGGTCGGTCTTGCTCTTGAAACCGAGCGGCGACGTGGGCGAAGTCTGTTTCTTCGTCAGGCCGTAGACCCAGTTGTCCATCACGCAATAGGTCATCTTGATGTTCTTGCGCGCGGTGTGGTTGAAATGATTTCCGCCGATGGAAAAGGCGTCGCCGTCGCCGCCGAAAACGAAGACGTGCAAATCGGGACGCGAAAGTGAAATGCCGCTCGCGAACGGCAGCGCGCGTCCGTGGATGTAATGCGCGCCGTGCGCCTGCACGAAATACGGAAAGCGGCTGGAGCAGCCGATGCCCGCGACGGTGGTGATCTTCTCGTGCCACATCTTGCGTTTTTCGATCAGCTTGAAATACAGCGCTAGCACGGAAAAATCTCCGCAGCCGGGACACCACGTCGGATGGTCGGCGGCGACTTCTTTTTTGGTCAGGCCCTTGCGTTCTTCGGGCAAAGTTGGCACAGCGACGCCAGTTATATTTCCAGCAGCGCGATTGGGAATTTCAACGATAGCTTCACTCATAAAAAATTGAATTAAAGTTTGCGCAATCCGGCGGACACGTTGCCTTTGGCGCGTTCGAGAATTTCCTTCACTTTCCACGTCAGGCCGTCGGTCTTGTTGATGCCGCGAATTTTCGGATCGCAATAACGCGCACGGAGCAACTGGCCGAGCTGGCCGAAACCGTAAAGTCCCTCGTCGTTCATCTCGACGACAAGAACATGATTGAAGCCGGAGAAAATATTTTCCAAATCGTTCGGCAGCGGATTGACGTGACGGATGTGAATCGAAGAAACGCTGTCACCGGCGGCGCGCGAACGGTCAACCGCTTCCTTGATCGGGCCTTCGGTCGAACCCCAGCCGACGAGCAAAACATTTCCTTCGGGCGGGCCATAAATTTTCGGCACGGGCAAACTTGCGCCAAGCGCCTGCAATTTTTTCCGGCGTTTCGCGGTCATCTGCATATGCAATTTTGGCGAGCCGGTCGGATGGCCGAGTTCGTCGTGTTCAAGGCCGGTAACGATGGGATATTTTCCACTTTGAATCCGAGTGCCGGGCGCCAGGTGCGTGGTAATACCGTCGGCTTTCGACAAATCGTAAGGCTTGTGGTCGGCAACCGGCGTAAAATTGGGCGAAATATCCTGGCAAACTTTTTCGAGGTTCGGTTCGGTGAAGGCTTCGATGCGCGTGGCGATGCCTTGGTCGCTCAAAATAATCACCGGCACGGAAAATTTTCGCGCGATGTTGACGGCTTCAATCGCCATGTAAAAACAATCTTCGACGTTCGCGGGCGCAATGACGACGCGCGGCGAATCGCCATGGCCGCCGTTGACTGCGATGTTCAAATCGGACTGCTCGATGTTCGTCGGCATTCCGGTTGAAGGGCCGCCGCGTTGAACGTCAACAATCACGAGCGGCATTTCCGCCATGACCGCCCAGCCCAATGCTTCAGTTTTCAAGGAAATCCCCGGACCGCTTGAACCCGTCACCGCGACGCGACCGGCGTAGCTCGCGCCAATCGCCATCGAGACGGCGGCGATTTCGTCTTCAGTCTGCACAAATGTGCCGCCGTATTTCGGCAATTCGCGGCGCAGCAGTTCCATGATGTCCGACCACGGCGTGATCGGATAGCCCGCGCCGAAGCGAACACCTGCGGCGATCAATCCGAAACCGAGCGCTTCGTTGCCGTTCATCACAACCTGATGGCCGTCTTTTTTTTGTGAATCAACAAACTTGAAAGTTTCCAAAATGTTTCCGAGCGAGTTCGCATAGCCCGCGTGAAATGCCGCAAGCGCGTTGTTCAAAATGCTTGGGTCTTTGCCGGTGAAACGCTCGCCGATAAGTTTTTCGAGCTTCGGTAGATTTAGATCGAACATCTTGGCGATGAGGCCGAGCGCAAAAATATTTTTGCCTTTGTCCTTAGCCGTGCCACCGATGGCTTCGACGGTCAAACCGGAAATGGCAATTCCAACGTGATGATAAATTTTTTTGTTCTCATCAGAAATTTCCGTGACGTGATCCGAATCGTAAAGAACGATGCCACCCTTTTTCAACGAACTCAAATGGCCGTCGTAACTGTGCTGGTAAAACGCGAGCAGCACATCCGCTTCGTCGCCGGAACTCAAAACCTCGCCGCTGCCGATGCGAACTTGAAAAATTGAAGGTCCGCCGGAAATCGTTGAAGGAATCGTCATGAATGTCATGACTTCCTGCTCGCTGCGTCCCGCAAGCCGCGCGAGAAATCCGCCGATGGCCTGGATGCCGTCCTGCGAATTGCCGGCGATGCGGATGACCGCCTCGTTGATTTTTGAAATTTTTGGCGCGCCATTCGACGACGGCGCTTCTGCAATTATATCATTCATGGAACCTTGAATTAAAAATTACCCGCGATGCAATGTGCGGCTGACGACAGCACTCACTATTACCATGTAACGGTAAGCTAAATATGACGATTGTGTCAAATTCTAATAATCAATATATGCTGCTGATTTAGAGTGTGTTAAATCAAATTCTACAAATGATTTAAGAATGGCAAAATCCGTCCATTAGATTCGTTTATAACTTTGGCTCGTCATTGGAACTTATCTTGTGCTGCCGTTCGGGCTTTTGTGACGCTTGCATCCGTTAGGCGATGCGTTAGCGTTCGGGATGATGATGTTGCAGGAACAATACGACGACGCGATGTTCGATTTCAGTCGCGGTGACTTTGACAGCGCCATTGCGAAACTGAAAATCGTTCTCGCGCAAGAGCCGGAAAATTTCGACGCGCAACTGGCACTCGGCATGGCGCTTTACCGCAAAGGCGATTACGCGTCCGCGATTACTGAAGGCCACAAAGCGGAGGCGCTTCGTCCGCGCGAGCAGCTCGTTCACACGAACCTTTCGTTGTTTTATATGAAAGCCGACGACAAGGTGACTGCGGAGAAGCATGGACTAAAAGCAAAAATTGAATCCTGGCGCGAAGATGCAAAAAATTCCGCGAGCGTGAAAACTGAAAATGAATCGGAACTTCAAATCGCCAAGCCGACGCCGCAACCAATGAAATTTCCGAGCCAGCCGTGGAAAAAGAAATCGCCGACACAATAATTTATGAAATCCTCTTACGAACTTGCGATGGAACGTTTGAACAAAACCGCGCCGGGCGTGAAAATTTCCGACGCGCAGAAAAAAGAACTGGCCGAATTGGATTCGAAATACGCCGCAAAAATTGCCGAGCGCGAGATTGCGTTGGAAACTGAAATCGCGAGAGCGGCTGATGATTTTGAAAAAGAACAATCACTGCGCGAGCAACTCATCCACGAACGGCGAAAACTTCAAGCCGAGATGGAAGAGAAGAAGGAACAAATTCGTTCCGCAAAATAATTTCGAAAACTGCGCGCGAGAGGACTTGAACCTCTAATCCTTTCGGAACCAGATCCTAAGTCTGGCGTGTCTGCCATTCCACCACGCGCGCATCCAATCGAGTTTCAGGTTTCGCATTTCATGTTTCAAGTTTCAAGTTGCGGCCAATTGGAACTTGGAACTTGAAAAACTTCGTTTAATTTTCCGCCATGTCGTTGTGGATTCGAATTTTATTTTGCATATTCGCAATTTCGTCTGGCGTTGCGCTGAACGGATGTTCGCCGGTTCAAAGCCAGTCAGACGAGGAAAAAGAACCGCATTATGTCCTTGGCCGGAGCCGTGTCAACGCGATGGACTATCAAGGCGCGGTTGACGCTTTCGAAGAGTCGCTGGAAGTCAATCCGCGTTCCGCCGCCGCGCATTTTGAACTCGGCTGGCTTTACGAACAGAAAGTTCCCGATCCGGCTGCGGCCATTTTTCATTATCAGCGATATTTGAAATTGAATCCAAACGCCAGCGACGCCGCGCTCATCAAACAACACATTGACGCATGCAAGCAACAACTTGCCGCCGACGTGCTGGCATTGCCCTCTGCGTCCGCCACACAACAGCAATTGGAAAAATTGGTGGAACAAAATCGCCAGTTGCAGGATGAACTGAATCGCTGGCAAGCCTACGCCGCGCAATTGGCAAAAACCAATGCGGTCGTCCAAAACAATTCCATTTTGCCAACGCCAAATCCAATATCACAAAATACACAAAATAATTCGGCGCAGACGAGCGGCGGAAACACGCCTCGCCCGATAACAACAACCGCTCAAGCTCGAACGCACACCGTCGTTTCCGGTGAAACTGCGGCGGCGATTTCCCGCAAGTTCAATGTGAGATTAAGTGCATTGGAATCGGCAAATCCCGGTATCAATTTAAGTAAACTTCGTGTCGGACAGGTTTTGAAAATTCCGTAATTTTAGTTTCCAACTGTGCCATCAACACACTTTATTTTTGAATTGACGAAAAATTTAATTGTGCCATTTTGCTACTAAATAAATTGATTTTGTTCAATGGCTGCAATCAAATCTAGTTTTTTAGACAAAGTTATAGGTCGTATCGGACGCCTCGATGCCGAAGGGCTGCAAACTGTCGTCCAGCGACTCGCGCGCGAACGCAATTTTCTCGAAACGCTTTTCAATACGATTGAAGACGGCGTGCTGGTGGTGGATGAACAGGGTAAAATTATCTACTTCAACCAGGCTGTGACCCGGCTGATCGGTTTGCAATCCGGCGACGGCGAACAGCACATCACAAAGATTCTGCCAGAAGTTGATTGGAAAAAAATTTCCAACGCCGATGCTGCCGGCGGCGAGCGGGTCATGTGGCATGAATTTGAAGTGCACTATCCGCGTTCGCGTTTTCTCCGGCTTTACGCGGCGCCGCTCGATGGCGATGGCATCGGCAGTTCGGGCGTGGCGCTGATTTTGCATGATGCGACGGAAGCGCGGCAAAAGACGTTTGAAGCCATCGAAAGCGAGCGGCTTCAGGCATTGACCCTGCTCGCCGCCAGCGTCGCGCATGAAATAGGAAATCCGCTCAACGCGCTGCATATTCACCTGCAATTGATGGAACGTGAGTTGAAAAAAACGAAATCCACGGAAAATTCTGAAAGCACGCGCAAGCTCGAACAATATCTCGGTGTTGCCAAAGGTGAAATCAACCGGCTGGATTACATCCTCACGCAATTTCTCGGCGCGATCCGTCCGGCGCCGTTGCAATTAAAAATGGCATCTCTCAACGATGTGGTTGAAAAAACTTTGGCGTTGCTGCGGCCGGAAATTGAAAATCGCGGCATCGCCATCAAAATAAAACTGGCGCGGCAATTGACGGCGACGCCGGTTGACGCGACGCAAATGCAACAGGTTTTGGTGAACCTCGTGAAAAACGCGACGCACTCGATGACGCGCAACGGCACGCTCACGTTACAAACCGGCGAAAGTGGCGACGGCGTTTGGATGAGCGTGGCCGACACAGGCGGCGGCATTCCGCAGGAGCAAATCAACCGCATCTTTGAGCCATTTTACACAACGAAGAAAAAAGGAACGGGACTGGGATTGATGATTGTCCAGCGCATCGTGCGCGCGCACAACGGTCGTATTGAATTGGAAAGCCGCGTCGGAAACGGAACGACATTTCGAGTCTGGCTGCCGTTGCACGAACGCAAACCGAGACTTCTCGAAAATAAAAATTGAACATGAAGCCGATGCTTTTGATTGTGGACGACGAGAAGACAACGCGCGAGGGTTTGCGCGCGGCGCTCGAAGATCGTTACGATGTTTATATCGCCGAAGATGCGAAGGCGGCGATGGATTTGCTCGAATCAGAAAATTTCGACGTGATGCTCACGGATTTTCGATTGCCCAACGAGGACGGGATGAAATTGATCGCGCGCGCCAAATCACTTTCCAAACCGCCGATCTGCATTTTGATGACTGCTTATGGTTCGGAAGAATTGGCTGTGGACGCGATGAAACGCGGCGCGGACGATTATATCGCCAAAGGGCGACTACAAATTGACGAATTGGAAATGCGCATCGCACGCGCGTTGCGGCGGCAAAATCTTGAAACGGAGAATGTTTCGCTGCGCAAGCAACTCGATTCGAAATTCGGTTTGGAAAATATCGTCGGCGAATCGCCCGCGATGAAAGAAATTTTTCAGACGGTTCAACAGGTTGCGCCGACGCGCGCATCGGTTTTGCTCACCGGCGAAAGCGGGACCGGCAAAGAATTGATCGCAAAAGCGATCCATCAATTGAGTCCGCGCGCAAAATTGCCCTTTGTCACCGTGCATTGCGCGGCGCTGGCCCCGACGCTTTTGGAGAGCGAATTGTTCGGCCACGAACGCGGCGCGTTCACCAGTGCGCACGAGCGCCGCATAGGGCGCTTTGAACAGGCGCAAGGCGGCACGTTGTTTCTCGATGAAATCGGCGAAATTGACGCGACGATTCAGGTAAAATTGCTTCGCTTTCTTGGTGAAAGGACTTTTGAGCGCGTCGGCTCGAATAAAACTTTGACGGCGGACATCCGTATTGTCGCCGCGACAAATAAAAATCTGGAAGAACTGGTCAAAGCGGGGAAATTTCGGGAAGATTTATTTTTCCGGCTGCGTGTCGTGGAAATAGAATTGCCGCCATTGCGCGAGCGCACGGGCGACATTCCGTTGCTGGCGCGAAGATTTTTGCGCGAATTCGCGAAAGAAAACAACAAATCGGTGAACGATTTCACGGCGGACGCGCTCGAATGGCTGATGAATTATTCCTGGCCGGGCAATGTGCGTGAATTGCGCACGGCGATGGAGCATGCGGTCGTCCTTTGCCGCGGCGAAAAAATTTCCGCGCGCGATCTGCCGCGGCAGATTTCCATCCATGCGCGCAATGAAATGCAATTGTTGCAACAAAATGATTTGACTGTGAAAGAAGCCGAGAAACAATTGATCGTTCACGCGTTGAAGGAAACCGACGGCAACCGGACGCTGGCCGCAAAAAAAATCGGCATGAGCCGGCGGACGTTTCACCGGAAATTGCACACATATCATTTGGAAGGATTTTAATTTATGCGAATCGCGGAAATCATCCAGACGGCGATCCACAAAATGGAAGTCGGCGGCGGACAGCGTTATTTGCGCTATTTCCTGCTGGCGCTGGCCGTTTTGATAATGGGATTGCGATACGATTTTCATGCCTACAAAAATATGTTCACGCCGGAGGGAATGGACGCGGCACAATTGGCGCATAACATTGCCGACGGAAAGGGTTACACGACTCAACTTATCCGGCCATTAAGCCTTTATCTCGTGCAGAGCCATAATCAGGAAAAAGGAATTACCTTCGGCACAAACGCGGCGAGTCCCGATTTTGCGCGCATCAAAACTGTTCCGCATCCTGACATTGCCAATCCGCCGGTATATCCGGTCATGCTCGCCGGACTGATGAAAGTGTTGCCGTTTCGTTATCCGGTTGATCTGAACGGTTTCTGGAGTGACAACGGAAAATTCGCGATTTATCAGCCGGATTTCTTGATCGCACTGTTCAATCAATTTCTTTTGCTGGCGGCAGTAATTTTGACATTTTTTATTGCGCGAAAATTATTTGATACCGGCGTGGGCTGGCTCTCGGCGATACTGGTGCTCGGCTGCAATTTGCTCTGGCGCTTTTCCATATCGGGAATGTCAACGATACTGCTGCTGGTTGTTTTTTTGGCGATAACGTGGTGCATTTTGAAAATCGAAGAGATGGCGCGCGGGCTTGAACCGCCCGTGGGCAATGCCCTGTCGCCGCAACTCAAGGTGTCGCCGGGCGCAAACCGTTTGCTCGGATTGTCCGTGGTGCTGGGTGTTTTGACGGGCGTTGGAGCGCTGACGCGATATGCCTTCGGCTGGGCGATTATTCCAGTCGTGCTTTTTTTAATTTTATTCAGCGGCGGACGGCGCGCGCTGCATATGCTGGCGGCTCTGGGTGCATTTGCCGTGTTGTTGACGCCTTGGATTGTTCGCAACGAAATGGTCAGCGGCACGCCATTCGGCACGGCGGGTTATGCGATTGTGGAAGGAACTTTTTTATTCCCGCGCTTCCAGCTTGAACGCTCGCTTCATCCCGATCTGACGCACGCGTTCTGGCTGGCGCCGTATTTGCAAAAACTCGCCGGAGGCGTGCGGGACATTTTTGAAAATGGACTGCCCAAACTTGGCGGCGGCTGGGCCAGCACGTTTTTTCTCGCGGGATTGCTGCTGCAATTTCGCAGCATCGCCATCCGGCGGATGCGTTATTTTCTGCTGATGTGCCTCGGCGTATTCATCGTCGTCCAATCATTGGGACAAACGTATCTTTTCACTGAAACGCCAGATGTGAATTCCGAAAACCTGCTGGTGCTGCTCGCGCCGCTGGTGTTCATTTACGGCGTCAGTTTGCTTTTCACATTGGCGGATCAAATGACATTGCCCGCGATCCAACTGCGCTACGCTGTAATGGCCATTTTTGCCGTCATCTGCTGTTTGCCGATGATTTTTGCATTGTCACCCATCCGAAATTCTCCGCTTTCATATCCTCCGTATTTTCCGCCGGAAATCCAGCAAACCTCGGGCTATTTGAAACAAAGCGAGATGGGAATGAGCGATGTGCCGTGGGCTGTGGCCTGGTATGGCAATCGCCAATGCGTTTGGCTGACGCTCGACGCGCAAAATGAATTCTTCGCCATCAATGACGACATAAAAAGCGTCCGCATACTTTATCTCACGCCCGAAACGATGGATGGGAAATTTCTTTCCGACTGGATTTTGCAGCACGAATTCAGCTGGGGCAGTTTCATCATTCAGGCAGTGACGCAGAACCAATTGCCGCCCAATTTCCCGCTGCGTTACGCGCCGCCAAAAATCAAATTCCTGCCGGAAAGAATATTTTTGGCCGATAGCGAGCTATGGAAAATACGGCCGGATACTGTTAAATAAACCGCCGCCATGAAACTCTGCCAAGGCCAGGTCTGGAAACAGGGCAAGGAATACATCCGCATCGTGCGCCTCGAACGGCTCGAAGTGGAATACAAATCCATGCCCAATCTCGCCAACAAAGAAGGCGTGATGCGCGTCACCAGCAAAAAAGATTTCTGCCGCCTGCTCAAAGGCGCGCATTTGTTGTCAGCCGAAAGGAAATCTCCAAAAGCGACTAAATTTCATCCACCGGCCATCGCGCCGACAATTAAAAATGGTTCTTCGCCATTGACGACTTCGCCCGGCAATTGAGTTTCCGGAGGTTCAAGAGACAAATCTTCCTTGGAGGCAAAAAAACGGACGAACGGACGGCGTTTCAAATTCCCGTGGTCACGAATCGTTCCGCGCAAGACCGGATATTTATTTTCGAGCGCTTCGAGAACGGCGCGCACGGTGACGGGTGCAGCGACTTCAAGTTGCGCTTCGCCTTCGATGCGCGCGAGATTGCGCAGATGAAATGGAAGCACGACGCGAATCATGACAGCATTTGCACTTCGACCGAATAAACCGCCGGCAAATCGCGGACAATCGCGTTCCATGAATCGCCACCGTCGGCGGAACAATAAACCTGTCCACCCGTCGTGCCGAAATAAATACCGCACGGATCAAGTTTGTCCACGGCCATCGCATCGCGCAGCACGTTCACGTAACAATTTTCTTGCGGCAAACCGCGCGTCAATGCTTCCCACTCGTTGCCGCCGGTTTTGCTGCGATAGACGCGCAATTTGCCGTCCGGCGGATAATGTTCCGAATCACTTTTGATCGGCACGACGAAAATCGTTTCCGGCTCGTGCGCGTGAACGTCAATCGGAAAACCAAAATCGGATGGCAAATTTCCGCTGACTTCGCTCCATTGCTCGCCGGCGTTGTCCGTGCGCAGAACGTCCCAATGTTTTTGCATGAACAAAACGTCCGGTCGCGACGGATGCAGCGCAATGCGATGAACGCAATGGCCGACTTCCGCGTCGGGATCGGGCAATTCGTATTGCGATTTCAGTCCACGATTGATTGGCTTCCACGTTTTGCCGCCGTCGTCCGTGCGAAATGCGCCCGCCGCCGAAATGGCGATGTAAATGCGGTTTGGATTTTTCGGGTCGAGTAAAATCGTGTGAACCGCCATTCCGCCTGCGCCTGGTTGCCAGAGATTTCCTTTTGCGCGACGCAATCCGGAAAGTTCCTTCCATGTTTTTCCGCCGTCGGTCGTTTTGAAAATCGCCGCGTCTTCCGCCCCGGCATAGACGGTGTTTGGATCCGTGAGCGAAGGTTCGAGATGCCAGATGCGTTTGAATTCCCACGGATGCTGCGTGCCGTCATACCATTTGTGCGTGCCGACCTCGCCTTCATACACAAACTTGTTGCTTTCACCTTTTGGAAAACCGCCGGAACCGACCAAATCTTCCGGTCTGCTGCCGGGCGGATTCCACGTTTTGCCGCCATCCAAGGAACGTTGAATGATTTGGCCAAACCAGCCGCTCGTCTGTGATGCGTAAATGTGGTCCGGGTCTGCGGGTGAGCCTTTGACATGATAGATTTCCCAGCCCGCGAAATGAGGGCCGCTGACCGTCCAGTTTTTGCGTTTGCCATCCGCTGTCAGGATGAACGCGCCTTTTTTTGTGCCGACCAATACTCGAGCGCATCTCATAAATAGGGCTTGTGATTTTTGCCATTGATGTGTAGGTGGTTATGGATGGAATTGACCAAAGAACAATGGGACATTGTGGCGGCGGTTCTT
>DASQOZ010000002.1:0-14470 GCA_035644195.1 Candidatus Methylomirabilota bacterium
GCGCCAGCCGACGAAAAAAGACCGCCCTGCACGTCAAGCTCGCCAGTGGCATTCTGGAATCCTATTATCGGAATGTTGGCGCCCACCGTTATGGCTCCATTTGCAAGAATTAGCCGGCCGTTGCCGGTGGCGTTTCTTCCGGCAACCAAATTTCCTCCGGTGAAATTCAGGGTTCCCCCGTTGATGGTGACCAGCCCATTGCCGCCAGTTCCTGGTTCAAACGAAGTGCTGCCGTTCACCGTGCAGTTATTTCCGATGACCAACCCGCCCGTTCCCGTTGACGGCGTTCCCATGTTGACTGGCTGGGTTCCGCCGCTGGTGGTAAAAGTTTTTGCCGATGCCGCCGTCAACTGAACCGTGCCAAGACCGCTCGAAATGTTCGCGCTTAAAAATGCAGACGAGCCGCCGCCCAGGGTAATGGTTCGTCCCACCGGCACGTTAAAAGTCTGAACACTCACGGGACAATTAAGCGTCACGTCAAAGTTGGCTGCGCTCATGTTGATGCCTGCGGATGTGCCAAGCGTCAGGGTGCTGGCGCTGGTTGCGACAGTGACCGGGCCGTTCATCGTGCCGAGAAATGTGAGGCCGTCCAGTGCCACAGCGCCGCCGAGAGTGAGCGCGGCTGCATTGGGCGCGCTGATCGTGGCATCGAGCTGGCCGGTGTTGCCCGCCGCCGGAGCCGTGCCGCCCCAGTCCCCCGCCACGTTCATCGTGGTCGTGTTGGCCTTTGTCAGTATCGCGGCACGAACGGTCGGACCAGAAAACATTGATCCGGCGACCAGTCCGGCCACCACAAGGGCAAGGCTTGGTTTATCAAACAGGAAAAGCCTCCGCTTAAAATTAACGCCATCAGGCACGGAATCATTTCCCGATAGGCTTGAAAAGTTATGCATTATCTAATATTGTCAGTCATTGAGCGCGACAATGATTCCCGCAAAGGACAAACATTAATGTGAATTTTGTTAAATATAGTTGGATTCGTTCTCTCGCGGTATCCTCAAATGTGAGGATGACACATGAATCCTGATTGAACTGAAACGGTTGCCAGATTGCCTGGCCTCCATGTCGAATTATCTCCAGAAAGCAAGTCCGATAGGAAATCCGGACAGAACCCGGCTCGCGGTATCTTCGAAAGCGTGGGGTATAGGTTAAGCTGACTCTGACTGGCGTCTTGCCACAGCCTCGATCCGGTTGTGCACATGCAATTTCAGGCAAATGTTTTCCACATAGGTGCGCACCGTGGTCACTTTGATGTTCAACTTGTCGCCAATCTCCTTGTAAATAAATCCGGCGGCAAGCAGGTTCAGGACTTGCTGTTCGCGGGGGGATAGATTCTCCGTATTTTCAGATGCGGGACCGATCATGTGAAAATGCTCTATTACCTTGCTGGCAATGTGACTGGACATCGGCGCGCCTCCGCTAAAGGCGTCTTGAATGGCTTCGAGCATTTGGAGCGGAGGGGCGGACTTGAGCAGATATCCGTTGGCTCCGGCTTTCAATGCCTTGAAAATGCGTTCGCTGTCTTCATAAACCGTTACCATGATGATCCGGACCGCAGGAATGATTTTTTTCAGTTCGGCAACACATTTGATCCCGGAAATGCCCGGCAGTTGAATGTCCATAAGGACAACATCGGGTTTGAGCAACGGGATCCGCTTCAAAGCCTCCTCGCCGGAAACAAACGCCCCCAGACATTCTATGTCGTTCGCGGTGGCGAGAAGTTCCACCAACTGTTTCCGCAATCCCGGATCATCCTCAACTATTGCCACTGATTTTTTCATGAATTATTCACTTCCTCCACCTTGAGGCACAGGTTTATGGAAGTTCCATGGCCGTGCCGGCTTTCGATGATGCAGCTTCCACCCATGTCTTCCATTCGCCGTTTCAGGTTGGCCAAGCCATTTCCCGGCAAGTGGCTGGCAAGGTTGAAGCCGCGACCATCATCCTGAATCGAAATGGTCAATAATTTGCGCGCAAAAGTCACATGAACATTCAGTTCCGACGCATTTGCGTGTTTGATGACGTTGTGAACGGACTCCTTTACGGCCATGATGATGTTATGCCGGGTCTGGCTTGAGATTTGCACATCGCGCGGCAAGGTCGGAATATGAAAGCGGCACCGCAACTGGGCCGGCTCACAAAGCTGGCCGGTCATTTGCCGAAGGTAATTTCCCACCGCATACAGACTGTCGTTTTCAGGATTGACCGCCCAAACCGTTTCATAGAGAGCCGTGATCAGATCCCTCGACATGGATGAAATCCTGTCAAAATCTTCACGGGCATTTTGCGGAAAGCCCGAATTCTCCGGAGCCATTGCGCTAAGCATGGAAATCTGGGTCACGCGCGCTCCCAAATCGTCATGAATGTCCCGGGCGATGCGCAAACGCTCCTGTTCCAAGGCGCGCAATTGTTTGAATCGCAAAACCTCGCGCCTCATTTTCTTTGAAGCAACGTAGCGGATGCCGACGGCTGAAGCAGAAATCAGGGTGGCCGCGACTGCAACCCAGAACCAAGGTGTTTGCCACAGCGGCACCCGCACCCGCACTTCCAGCGAGGTTTTCACACCGGTCGGCACGCCAAAAATATCCACTTCTTCAACGCAAAACTGGTAAACGCCCGGCGGCACTTTCTGGTAAATAAAATGAGCGTCTCCCCCTTCTCCCATGCTAAACATTTCGTTCCATTCCACCAGGAGCCGATCGGCTGGAGCAACATTCGGCATGTTTTCGATGCGACTGCGCCATTCGGCATGACCATGCGGATCATCATCAATGATGGCAAACGCCCTTTTTTTCGGAGCTTCGCCTAGTCCGACGATTTTCGCCATGCTGGGTTGAATGCCGTCGCGCACCCAACCTTCTGGAGTCTGGTCGGCGAAATCATCCCCTGGCAAACCTTCTAAAATGGGCTGAAGCAATATGTCAGGCGACCCGTTGGTGGGCGAAAGCCGGGATACAATCAAATTATCCACCACATAGATTCCAACCGTCTCCGGCGGGCCTGCTGAAGAAATGACAGCGTTCCAGTTTGACGCCCCAGGCGGCACTATCAATGTTTCCCTCCGGTAAATGAGCGCGGAATCCTTCAACGAACCCGTCCATCCGGCGCTTTCCCCTTCCGCTTTGAAAACCTTTCGGTCTATCAATTTTTTCTTCTCATCGTAAAAACGTATGACCATGTCCATTTCACCAGAGTTGTGCCACGCAGTGTCATATCCCTTGAGCATGAAGCGCAGCCGGACAGGCATCCAACCCGAATTAGTGGCGGTTCCAAAAATAAATCCGATGTTCTGAAGATTCGGACCAACCCGCAATTCACCGCCGGCGTGAAACGGCGCAATCTTCCCATTCGCGGTAACCAGATGGATTTCCAGCAAATTCGTTTGTTGATTCGCAGACCAAGCTTCTTTCGTGGAAGCAAAGCTAATCCAAAAAACTAACATCACCAAAGTTGGCAATCGGAACACATAAATGATTTACCATTTGAATGAACGAGAAGCAACTATGGAACGGCGCGCAATAATTTTCCCCTGCAATTTCCCCTGCACTTGCGTCTTTTTTTGGCCTGTCCTGCCGAAAAAGCCATTGAAAATCGGCTATTTTAAAATGGCTCCAGAGGAAGGACTCGAACCTTCAACATCACGGTTAACAGCCGCGTGCTCTACCATTGAGCTACTCTGGAACGCAAAAGGACGCGTAATCTACAAACCGTTTCACGCCGCGTCAAACCGATTCGCCGCCCGCAACGATTCAATCACCTCATCATCGGTCGTTTGCCCGAAATTTTCATAGTATTGGCCGACCGCTTGAAAATCAAAATCCTCGAACAAAACCAAAACCTCATCGGCGACTCGTTGCAATCGTTCGACCGTTTGTGGCGAAGCGACTGGTGTGGCGATCAAAATTTTTCCGGCGTTTTGTTGACGAACCGATATGGCCGCAACTTCAGCCGTTGCGCCCGTCGCCAAACCGTCGTCCACGAGCAAAACATTTTTTCCTTCAAGCGGCGGCATTTTGGACAAATGAAATTGTCGGCGATATTCCAGCAAGCGAATTTTTTCTTCGGCGACGACGCTGTCCAATGCAGATTGGACAAATGGAAAATCGCGCAATGATTCTTCGTTGAGGGAAACAACGTCTGGTTCGGCCAGCGCGCCAACGGCAAATTCGCGCTGCAACGGATGACCGATTTTGCGGACGACCAAAACGTCCAGCGGCAATTTCAATTCTCTCGCAACTTCAGCGGCAACGACCACTCCGCCGCGCGGCAAACCGAGAACCAAATCGGCTGAAATGTCGCGCTTGCGGAGAAATTGACCGAGTTTACGGCCAGCATCCTGACGCGAAGCGAATCTCATGTTTAACGATTCGCCTGCTTGAAGAAAAAATCAACTGACAAGCGTTCCGACCTTTTCACCAAGCACGACGCGCTTCAGATTGTGCGGCTTGGAATAATCGAAAACGATGATCGGCATTTTGTTATCCATGCAAAGCGAGAACGCCGTCGAATCCATCACCTGCAATTGCCGTTGCAACGCGTCGAGATAGGAAATTTTTTCAAAACGCTTGGCGTTTTTATTTTTCTTCGGATCGGAATCATAAACGCCATCCACCTTCGTCGCCTTCAAAATCACTTCCGCGCCGATTTCATTTGCGCGCAACGCTGCCGCCGTGTCCGTGGAAAAATACGGATTGCCCGTGCCGCCGCCGAAAATCACCACGCGCCCTTTTTCCAAATGCCGCACCGCGCGACGGCGAATGAACGACTCCGCGACCTGCGCCATCGCAATCGCGCTTTGCACGCGCGTGGGCGAGCCGAGTTTTTCCAGCGCGTCCTGAAGCGCCAGCGCGTTGATGACCGTCGCGAGCATACCCATGTAATCGCCCGTCGCGCGCTCGATGCCACGCTCGCTGCCGCTCAAGCCGCGAAAAATATTCCCGCCGCCGACGACCACGACCACCTGCACGCCGAGTTCACGCACCTCGCGGATTTGTTCGGCCATGAGCTGCACCGCCTCGGGCGAGATGCCCACGCCGTTCGCGTCGCCGAGCGACTCGCCGCTCAACTTGATCAGGATGCGGGAAAATTTTGGTTTTTTGGCCGTGGTCATAAAAATTGCAGCGCTCGAAGCATCACAAAATGTTTAACAGTCCGATGCGCCAAGGTCAATTCAAAGCGTCTCGACAAATGGAAAATGAAAGTTTAATTAGTTCGTATGAATAAAGGATCAGAAACCGATAAAATCCTATGCACTCAACTCCAAACCACCAAGATTGACAAGCGGGCAAGAAAAAAGGCGTCCATTTCTGGATGCCTTTGCAATTTTGATTTGAGAAATTTTTACGCGCTTTCGCCGACTTGAAACCGCACGAACCGGCGGATCGTGATTTCATCGCCAAGCTGTTTGCCGACTTGCGCGACGTGTTCCTTGACGCTGACTTCGGAATTGCGTTTCACGAAGCCCTGGTCCACGAGGCAGTAGGTCTGGAAAAATTTGTCCAGCATTCCGGCCAGAATCTTTTCCAACGCCTGCGCCGGCTTGCCTTTCAAGCGGTCGGAGTTCGCGGCAATCTCGCGTTCCTTCGCGATGACTTCGGGCGCGACCTGATCGCGCGAAACCGCGTGCGGATGTCCCGCCGCAATCTGCAACGTGATGTCGCGCACGAGTTGCTTGAACTCGTCCTTCGCCACCGTCTCGGCTTTGCCCGCGCCGACTTCCACGAGCACGCCGACTTTTGCGCCGGTGTGGATGTAAGCCGCGACATAGCCGTTGCCGTTCACTTCCATCTTCGCGTGGCGCGCGATTTTGATGTTCTCGCGGATTTTAGCGACCATCGCCTGCCGTTCGGTCTCAAAATCAGGATTCGCTTCGGTCGCAAATCGTTTCGCGACGTCGTCGCAGAACGCGCGGAAAATTTCGTTGCGCGCGACAAAATCCGTCTCGCTGTTGATTTCCACGAGCACGCCGAGTTTTCCACCGGGCGCGATGTATTGCGCAATCGCGCCATCTTTCGCGTCGCGCGTCGCCTTCACGGATGCCGTCGCTGCGCCTTTTTTGCGCAGGATGTCAACGGCTTTGTCCAAATCGCCACCGGCTTCGGTCAGCGCTTTTTTGCAATCCATCATGCCTGCGCCGGTCATTTCGCGCAGCTTGCCTACGTTTGAAGCAGTAATTTCAGCCATAAATAATTGTGAGTTAAAGATTGTTGATGGTAGGGATGGCGCGCTGCGCCGTCCGGACGCCGCAGCGCGGCGTCCCTACCAAATTCAATTAAGCCGGAGAACTTTCCGGTGTGGACGGATCATCGCCGGCGGCAACTTCCACCGCTTGGGCCGATTCAAATTTTTGTTCGCCTGCCGGAGCAGCTTCATCAGGCTTGCGCGCGCGTTTCGATTCAAATTCCGCGCCGGCTTGCGTGATGGTTTGGCCAATCGTCGCCATGATCATGCGCACGGAGCGGATCGCGTCGTCGTTCGCGGCAATCGGATAATCCACCAAATCGGGATCGCAATTCGTGTCTGCCAGCGCGACGATGGGAATTTTCAATTTGCGCGCTTCGGCCACGGCGTTGTGTTCGCGCTTCACGTCCACGACGAACATTGCGGCGGGATGCTTGTCCATTCCGCGGATGCCATCGAAATATTTGTTCAAGCGCGCGCCTTCGCGATGGATCGCCGCCTGTTCCTGTTTGACGTAATCGTTGATCGTTCCGTCCGCGTCCATCTTCTCGATTTCCTTGAGCCGCTTGATGGACGTTTTAATCGTGCTGTAATTCGTCAACGTGCCGCCGAGCCAGCGCTCGACGACGTAAAATTGTCCGCATTCCTTCGCGGTTTCCTTGACGCATTGCTGCGCCTGTTTTTTCGTGCCGACGAAAATGACTTTTCCGCCTTTGCGAACGGTCTTGGCCAGAAAATCGCACGCAGCTTCAAGCTGCTCGACGGTTTTCGAGAGGTTGATGATGTGGATGCCGTTGCGCGCGTCGAAGATGAACGGTTTCATCTTGGGATTCCAACGCTTCGTCTGGTGTCCGAAATGGACGCCTGATTCCAACAATTCTTTTACGCCAATACTGATCATATTTCCTTTGGTTAAAACCGCGCGAAAAATTTTCAACGCAGCATCCCGCAGAAAACGGGATTAATGTTTGATGTTGTTGTGGCCATTCACATCCACACGGACGCGAAATTTTTAAGGCCGTTTTCCCTTTGCCAATTTGGCGAAAGGGACGCTGAAAATAGCAGAAAAAAGTGAAGTGGCAACTGCTATTTTCAGCATGGACAATGTGGAATCAACACCTAGCATTTTGGTATGACCACGCGAATGAAGCTGATAATTGTCTTATGTGTCGTTGTATTTGGCATGGCTGCTTTGTTGCTAATCAAATCAACGGCGTTGAAGACACGTCATCCAGTCAAATTGGAACAGCGCGTCTTCAAAGTTGAACCGGTTGCGTTTTATAGCGCACTGCGAAGCGTGAGCAAATCCGATTTCAGCAACAACGCTTCAAGCGGCAATATCAGTAAGGCAGCATTGGCTTACTTCAAAAATGTTGGCGTGAATTTAGCCGCTCCCGGCAGAAGTGTCGCCTTCAATGACAGGTTAAGCATGCTGTTCGTCAAAGCCACACCGAGAGAACTGGATACAGTTGAGCGCGCTGTCCAGGCGCTGAATCAAGTTGCTCCGCAAATTCACATTAAAGCAAGATTTATTGAAGTGCCCGAAGATAATGTTGAACTAATTTTGAAAACAGGTGTCGCTGTGGATGCCAAAGAAAAAAACACCGTCGAAATCATTGCCGCGGATAAAATGAAATCGCTTCTGCGTCAATTGGAATCCACCAGCGGAGTGGAAACATTGGCCGAACCGGAAGTCGTCACAACAAGCTCGCGGCAAACGCAGATGCGTTCAGGTGATTCTGACCATACAACGATGGATTTGTATCCCGCCCTCCTCGCAGATAATTACACGCTGAACCTGCGAGCCACCGTCAGCAAGCCGGAGACATTACCAGAAACATTGAACGCGCAAGTCAACATTTGGGACGGACAAACGCTGGCGCTCATCGCCCCAAAATCCGACGGGAAAAATCGGCTGGTTATTTTCATCACAGCAATGGTCGTTGACCCGGCTGGAAATCGGCTTCACTCGGACGATGAATTGCAGAAAATGAAAAGCGACATTCCTCCGCAGACGTAATTTTCTAAAAATCAGCGCGCTCCAATTTTGTTTGTAAAATAACGGTGCGGAAATCCGGTGAATTTTTTGACGACAGTGTCTGTGTGCCACCATTCCACTTTTTCGACGGCGGCAGTCGCGGCGAGCAACCGGTCGGCAGGGTCGCGGTGTTCCCAGTTCCACAAAACAGATTGCCGGGCAATCGGCACGGTCACCGGCAGAATCGTCCACGAAGGCAGCGCAAGGTCGAGCCAAGTGTCGGGATTGTCCGGCACATTTCCAGACTTCCAAAGCCGATAAAGTTCAACAATTGAAATCGGCGAAAGGCAACATTCCGTTTCAGCATCGGCCAATGTTTCTTGAACCAAGTCCGGCAAAGGCAGTCTGCGGCAGAACTTAATGAAAAGATTTGTGTCCGCCAAAATTCTCACTTCCAATCCTCCATCACCGGCGATTGCAAATCTCCGTAACGGCTCGGATCATCGGGCTTTCCCACGCGCCACGGTTTCCCCTTGTTTTCAACAGGCACAATCACAGCTTGGGGACGGCCATGGCTCGTCAACGTCACGCGGACTCCCGATTGAACTTTTTTCACCACGCCGCAAAGATTGCTGCGGGCTTTCCCAATGGGCATCGTCAACTCTTTCATGGGCATAATTTTGCCTATATTTTCGTTAATGTCAACGCCAGCTTTTGCGCCTTGAAATTCACCATTCAAAAATCGCTCAATCTCGCGTCGCAAAAATCGCCACCGATTCCGGCGGCAGATTTGCGTGGCCTTCCGCCATCTTGATTTGCGGTTCGGATGCCAGCAGCAGCCGATGTTTTCCAGCCGGCAACGGAACATGCTGCGAATGGCTGTTGATGTTGCACACGATACAAATCGACCCGCGCGAAATCGTCAGCCAGCGGTTCAATTCGTCGAATCGCGTCTGAATGCAATCCAATCGTCCGTCGGTCAACAATGTTGTGCTGTGTCGCAATTGGATCAATTTCCTGTGCCACGCCAGTAATTCCGCGTGCGGCGCGCGCAAAATTTCCCGCCAGTTCAATTTCGAACGAAGAAAAGTTCCGCGCGATTGCGGATCGGGAATTTCTTCCGGCTTCCAACCGAACGCCACAAATTCTTTGCAGCGACCTATGCCGATGGCTTTTGCCAATTTCGGCTCGCGGTGGTCGGTGAAAAATTGGAACGGCGTGCTCGCGCCCCATTCTTCGCCTTGAAACAGCATCGGCACGAACGGCGATGTCAAAACAATCGCCGCGCCGATTTTTAATTTTCCCAGGCTCATCAAATGGCTGCTGCGCTCGCCTTGCGCGCGATTGCCGATCTGATCGTGGTTTTGCAGATAGCCGAGGAAACGGCTGCCGTTCAGATTTCCCGCCGGACGCCCATGACTGCAACGGCGATATTTTGAAAATTTTCCGTCATAGACAAATACGTCCTTGAATGTCTTCGCCAAATCGGCGAGCGAACCAAAATCCGCGTAGTAACCATTTTTCTCGCCGGTCAAAACGGTATGAAGCGCGTGATGAAAATCATCGCTCCATTGCGCGTCCAATTGATAGCCGCCGTGTTCGCGCGACCAAAGCAGGCGCGGATCATTCAGATCGCTTTCGGGAATCAAAACGAAATGGCGGCCAAGTTGCGCCGAAAGTTTTTCCACTTCAATTTTCAATTCTTCAAGAATATGAATTGCTGATGAATCGAAAATGGCATGAACCGCATCGAGCCGCAGTCCGTCGAAATGATAATCGCGCAGCCACATCAACGCGTTGTCGCAAAAGAAGCGGCGCACTTCATCGCTGTCCGCGCCGTCGAAATTGATCGCCTCGCCCCAAACCGGCGCGTAACGTTGCGTGAAATACGGCGCGAATTTTCCGAGAAAATTTCCCGCCGGCCCCAGATGGTTGTAGACAACGTCCAAAATCACGGCAAAACCTCGCGCGTGGCAGGCATTCACAATTTTTTTCAATCCAAGCAGTCCGCCGTAAGCGTGATGCGGCGCGAACAAATCCACGCCGTCATAACCCCAATTGTGATCTCCCGAAAATTCCGCGACCGGCATCATTTCGACGTGTGTGACGCCGAGTTTCACCAAGTGCTCTAGTTTTTTGATCGCCGACTCGAATGTTCCTTCCGACGTGAACGTGCCGACGTGCAATTCATAAATGATGGCCGATGCCAGCGGCAGCGCTTGAAAATGTTTGTCTGTCCATTTGAAATCGTTGTGGTCAACGAGCCGCGAAAGACCGTGAACACCATCCGGTTGCCACGGCGAACGCGGATCGGGAAACGGACCTTTGCCGTCGAGAATGAAGCCGTAATCGATAGGGACAGCGCGCTGCGCTGTCTGGACGCCGCAGCGCGGCGTCCCTACCAAATTAACTTCCGCCGTCCACCAACCGTTTTCATCGCGGTTCATCGGAAATCTTTTCTTCCCGACCTGAACCTCGACTTTTTTCGGCAACGGCGCCCAAACTCGAAACGTATGCATCAGTCACCTCTCATTTTCACCAGCAGCGCGACTGGAAATTTTTGAAATAATTTCGCGATGATAATTTCGCCGCTGAAATTGTCGCCGGAAAATTCGTCGCGCCAATTTCCTTCCGGCAATTTCAACGTCGCATCTGCCAAATGATTTTTCAATTCAAGCATGAAGCGCGGAACAATTGTGATGACTTCGCCGGCGCGCACAAAGGCGACCACGTGATTTGCTTTTGAGCCGCGGGCGAACAGCGGTTCGTAATTTCCCTCAAATAATTTTTCCTTCGCCTCACGCAAAGCGAGCGTTTTTTGGATCAACCATAATTTCGGCAATCCGGTTGCGCGACGTTTCCAAATTTCTGCGACGGAAAGATTTTTAGCTTCGGCAAGCAGTCGTTTGCGGATTTCATAATCCACCAACCTGCGATTATCCGGGTCAACGAGGCTGAAATCCCAAATCTCGTTTCCTTGATAAATGTCCGGCACGCCCGGAGCGGTGAGCTTGATCAAAGTCTGCGCGAGCGACGCGATTTGCGCTGATTCTGTCAGCGAGGAAACAAATTTTCCCAGATCGCTCGTGAAATTTTTATCGGCGAGCGTCGCTTCGACAAAATGTTTCAGCGCCGCGTCGTATTCGGAATTGCGGTTGTTCCAATCCGTATGCTGCTTGGCTTCGCACGATGCTTTTTCCATGAACGCCAGAATCCGTTCGAGCGAAATCGGCCATGCGCCGGCGAGCGTCTGGTAAAAAAGATATTCCATGTTGCGGTCGGGGAAATTATTTTTACGATGGCATTCGTTCATCGCCGACCAGCGGCGCACGGTTTCCGTCCATTGCGCCGGGATTTCGGAAAGCAAATTCATCCGCGCGCGAACATCCTCGCTGCGTTTCGTGTCATGCGTGGAACTGCAAAGCATCGAATGCGGCCAGCGCGTTTGTTGCGCGCGGCAAAATCCGTGAAATTCTTCCGCGCTCACGCCGAATTTTCCCGGGTCGCCGCCGACTTCGTTGATCGAGGTGAACCAGTTCAAGCAGTAAAACGCCGTGTCCTCAATCCCTTTGGCCATCGCCGGGCTGGTCAATTGCTGGAAGCGCGCGACAAATTCATTTTCCAAATCGCCGCGAAAGAGCAACAGCAGCAGGCCACTTAGAAATTCAAAAAGTTCCGGCGACAAATCGGCGCGCAATTCTTTCGCTTTCGCCGCGGCTTCTTGGACGTAACGAAAATCGCTTTCGCTGATGAAATGATCTTCGGGACGAACGTAAGTGCGATAAACCGGAAAGCTCGCGGAAAATTCAATCAGCGCTTCGCGGAATTGTTCTCGTGAAAATTTTTGATACGCCGGATGTTTCGTCGCGATTTGCACGAGCCGATTCACTTCGGTCATGAAGAGCGTTTTCAAAACGAGTTGTTTTTTTTCTTGAACCAATCTGGATGAATCCGCCGGCTCGCCGGTGAATTGAGAATAAAAATCCGTGAGCGTTTTTTCATTCTGCGACTGAATGAACAGGCCATTGGTCCGATTTAGAAAATCGTAGCCGACAGTTCCTTCAACCGGCCAATCGTCCGGCACGGCTTCATTCGGCTGTAAAATTTTTTCAACGACGATCCATAAATTCGGCGCGAGCGCGCGAAGGCGTTCGAGATATTTTTTCGGTTCGCGCAAGCCGTCGGGATGATCCACGCGCAAACCGTCAATCCAGCCTCGCTCGATCCATTTGCAAATCAGCGCATGAACGTCGTTGAAAACGCGTTCATCCTCGACGCGAACCGCCGCGAGCGTGCTGACGGCGAAAAATCGGCGATAATTCAATTTGGCATCGCCTTCCCAATGCGGCGTGAGAACGTAATTTTGCCGTTCAAGCAATCCACGAATGGAAAAATCGTCAGGAATTGATTTCGGCGCGACGGGAAATTCATGCTCGTAATAATCCAAAAAGAATTCGCCGCGTTCCGTGCGCAATTTCAATTCGTAATTTTCCAAAACGTTTTCGAGCGTGTCGCCCAAAACGGGCGCGAGAATTTTTCCGTGCAATTGCGGATCGGATGATTCCCAATTGATGTCGAAATGATTCGCAAACTGACTCGCGCGACCATTTTTCAAAACGTCCCACCACCAAATGTTTTCCTGCGTGCCGATGCCCATGTGATTCGGAACGATGTCAATCACCAGCCCCATTTCACGCTCGTGCAGCGCGTTCACGAATTTTTCCAAATCGGCTTCGGTTCCGATTTCAGGATTCAATTGGCTGAAATCGCAAACGTCGTAACCGTGAACGCTGTGCGCGCACGCCTTGAACAACGGCGATGCGTAAATGTGCGAGATGCCGAGCGCGGAAAAATACGGCACGAGCACGAGCACGTCTGCCAGACGGAAATGCTCGTTGAACTGCAACCGATACGTCGCGCGCAGAATTTTCGTCGCGGAAATTTCTCGTGGCATATCAATTCGTATTTCGCTCGATGTGAAAACCCAATTGTTCGCCAGTGGTCAGGAATTTTTCGACCCACATTTTTGATTTTTCGTCGGGGCGCTTTTGCATCTCCGGCAAAACTGTCGCCGCCATCCGGTCGTAATTGTTTTGCGGCCGCCACAAATTGACGCCGAACGGCAAATCGCGGATCAACGCCGTCCCCGTCGCAAATCGCTGGAGCAAATCTGCGTCGTCCGGCGCTTTGACAAATTCGTTGCTGACGCGGTCAAAATATTTTTTGACGGTGTGGGCGAGCGTCGGCGCGTCCAATGGCACGTTCGCGCGACGCACCTCGGCGAGCAGACTGCGAACACGCTCGGCGTCAATCTGTCCATTTTCAAATTGTTTGCGCAGTTCGTTGTTCAAGACAAATTCCGTCGCCGGCGCGAGCGAATTGAGCGGCGGCGCATGGATGTCTTCAAGAAAACGCATCAACGGCGCGTAACGGTCGGTGAGCAGGCGATAGCTGTTCACAATATCATCGCGCGTCGCAGCCAGAATTTGATTGAGCACTTTGTGTTGCTCGTCGCGGAAAAGATTTTTCAGCGAAAAATGCGGTTCACCAAAATGCCGGTCAATGATGCGGATCACTTCCGTAAAATCCGCGCGCTCAAACGCCCCGCGCGCTTCCTGAATCAACGCGCCGTAACCGTCCTGTCCATCATAAAATCGCACGCCGCAATTCAGATTGTGGTCGCCCAAATGCAGCACGCCGTAAATGATCGTGTCCGAATTGCGCGTGATGGCGAACGTGACTTTGATGCGGCCGATGGCCAGCCGCGCGTTGCCCGCCGTGAAAAGCTGCCGGTCTTCCTGATGGATGATATAGGAATAAATTTTCGCCTCTTCGGGATATGATTCAAACAGCGAGCTGATGGCGTAATGCGCCGCGACATTTTCGCGCGTCATCACAGCCGGCTTGACGAACTTTTCATAAATGACGCGGCCGTTTTGATTTTCAGGGATGTTGCTCTTCGCAATTTCCAGAATTTCCAGGAAGCCCGGCTCCAGATTTTCGGACGCCACTTCGTTCGCCAATTGCAGCGCGCGCGCCGCGTATTGGATGACCTGCGTCGTTTCGATGCCGGAAATTTCATCGAAGAACCAGCCGCAGCTCGTGAACATCAGCATCGCGTGCCGCTGCATTTCCAAAAGGCGCAACGCCGTCACCTGCTCGGTTTCGTTCAGATTGCGCGTCGCGTGCGTGCCAAAAAATGCCGTGATGTTTTCCGGCGACCGGTCGAGGATGACCCGGATGTAATCATCGCGCGCGCGCCACGGCTCTTTCAAAAATTCCTTCGCCTTCGCTTCGTAAATCGGCACGAGC
>DASQOZ010000003.1:0-8650 GCA_035644195.1 Candidatus Methylomirabilota bacterium
CTGATTTTTGTCGAGCGCGACGCCGCGCACGACGACGCCTTCCATGCTTTTGGTTTCTTCTTTCACAATCGTTCCTGGGTTTTCGTTTAGGCTGCTGCGGACTTCAAACACGACGCCAAATTTTTTCGCAAATTCAACCGAGCGGCTTTGCATAACCTTTGCGCCAAGGCTCGCGAGCTCAAGCATTTCATCGTAGGAAATTTCCGAAAGCTTGTTCGCGTTCGGCACGAGGCGCGGGTCGGCGGTGTAGACGCCGTCAACATCCGTGTAAATCTGGCAAAGATCGGCCTTGAGCGCGGCGGCGAGCGCGATGGCCGTCAAATCCGAACCGCCGCGGCCGAGCGTCGTGATCTGGCCGTCTTTCGTTTCGCCTTGAAAACCGGCGACGATGACGACGTTGCCCGCGTCGAGCAGTTCATGAACTTTTTTTGGCGTGATGTTGTGGATCTTCGCCTTCGTGTGAACCACGTCGGTGACGATGCCCGCCTGCGCGCCGGTGAGCGACACGGCGGGAATGTTCAGCGCGTGCAGCGCGATGGCCGTGAGCGCGATGGTCTGCTGTTCGCCCGTCGCGAGAAGCATGTCCATCTCACGTTCACTCGGCAACGGCGCGATGTCCTTGGCGAGCTTGATGAGGCCGTCGGTCACGCCGCTCATCGCGGAGACGACGACGACAATCTTGTCGCCCTGCGCGTGATATTTCGCCACGCGCGCTGCGACATTCTTGATGCGGTCGGTGTTGCCCACCGAAGTGCCGCCGTATTTTTGGACGATCAGAGCCATGTAAAAAGGAGCGGGAAAATAACCGGAATTGTAGCGTTTGAAAAGCGCGGAGTTAATCTCCTAAATGTTCTTGGCAATAATCTTCGTTTGGAACAGTCGAACGACCGCAAATTTGGCAACCAGTTGTGCCTCCACGCAAATTCATGTCTTTTAATAATGACGTGGTTATTTGTTTGCACGCATCACAGTATTCTTCGGAGCTTGGAATCAAATTACAACAGTTAGAGGTTCGACATTTGTGTGGCTGACTTATAATTCTTTCTACATCTTTTCTGAAGACTGCTTCTGCTTCACGCCGCTGCTGGACTTTTGATTTACGTTTTGGCTTTAGTTGAAGAAAATTAGTCATTTTGGAAATAACGGCAGCAATTTCCTCGGCTGTTACTTTCAAATGGTGAATTCTCCGGCAATGGCTGGAATAATTCTTCGCCTGTAGTTCGCAACGACAGTGAGGACAAACAACAAAATGTTTCTGCCCAAGAATCATTGTAGCTTTAGTTAAACATGGGAATTGTGCTTTGCCAGCAAATACTCCCTGAACTTCTCATAATCCGCGCCCATGCGATCAAAATCTTCCGGTAATTTGATGGCGGCGGTCATCGCGGGCGGAACATCGGGCGCGAAGCCGATGGTCTGCTCGATTTCTTCCGGAAATTTCGCCGGGTTCGCAGTTTCAAGAACTACGGCCGGCAAATCATTCAATGATTCCGTCTTCAACCAATCTTCAAAACCAGCCCACGCGACTGCGCCGTGGGCTTCGAGCAGTAATCCATATTTGTTCCAGACCTCGCGGATGGTCCCGCGCGTGCGCTGGTCGGAGATCGAACTGGAAAATAGATCGCGGCGCATCGTGGCGAGGTCGGGCTGATGATGAATCCTACCCGTCTCGTCCATGCGCCCGCCATAAACCGCCACAAGCCGCGCGAGATTGCTCGGATGCCCGACGTTCATCGCGTTGGAAACGGAATTGCGCGACGGAGAAATTTTTTGGTAATTGCCGCTTTGAAGAAATTTCGGAAACGCGTCGTTGTCATTGACCGACGCGATGATTTTTTTCACCGGCAAACCCATTTCGCGCGCGACGACAGCGCCCATCATGTCGCCGAAATTTCCGCTCGGCACGGAGAAGACAATCGGCTCGCCCGGTTTCGCCAGCCGCGACGCGGCGTAAAAATAATAAACGCTCTGCGGCAGCAATCGTCCGATGTTGATGGAGTTCGCCGACGACAGCGGAAGGTGTTTCAGCGCGGGATCGGCGAAGGCTTGTTTAACCATTGCCTGGCAATCGTCGAACTTACCGGCAATCGCCACGGTGCGGACGTTGTCCTTCAACGTCGTCATCAATTTGCGCTGCGACAAACTGACTTCGGCAATCGGAAACAGCACAATGACGCGGATGCCGGGAACATTGTGGAACGCGTGCGCCACCGCCGCACCGGTGTCGCCGCTCGTCGCGGTGAGAATGGTGAGCTGCTTGCCGTCCTCCTGTAAAAATCTTCCGAGAAGCCGCGCCATCATGAGCGCTGCAAAATCCTTGAACGATGCGGTCGGGCCTTGATCCAGCCGCATCACGACGACACGGTCATAAACTTTTTCGAGCGGAATTTCAAAATTGTAAGCGTCGCGACAAATCGCGGCGAGCACGTCGGATGGAATTATGCCGTCGGTATATTTTGAGAGAACGCGAAAGGCAATTTCGTGATACGGTAATTTGGCGAACGCGGAAATTTCATCCGGCGTGAGCTGTGGAAATTTTTCGGGAAAATAAAGTCCGCGATCCGGCGCTTGCCCGGCAAGCATCGCCTCGCGCAGATTGACTGCGGGCGATTGACCATTCGTAGATGAAAATAAGAGCGGCATGAAAATTTACAAGTCGCGCGAAGCTTTCTTCACTCAAAATTTTCCACCCGAATCATCACCGGTTTGCTTTTGATGACGGGCAGCTTGCCGATTTTTTTCAATGCGCCGCTCACTGCGCCGTTGGTTGCGTAGTGCAGCATGAAAATCAGAGGGACGCCTTCGCCTTCGTGGCCTTCGGGTTGGATGACAGATGAAATGCCGATTTTCGCCGCGCCGAAAATCGCCGCGATTTTTGCGAGCACACCAGGCTTGTCCACGACGTTGAGCCGGACAAAATACTGCGAAACGACGTCTTCAATCGGCACGACCGCGCCGGAACATTCGTGCGGCACGAACGGCGGCAGGCGATGTTTGTTGGCGAATTTCAGATCGAGCGCGGCATCGGCCAGGTCGCTCAAGACCGCGCTGGCCGTGGCGTCTTTGCCCGCGCCGCGTCCGTAAAAAAGCGAATCGCCGACAACGTCACCGCGAACAAATACGGCGTTGAAAGCGTAATTCACGCTCGCAAGAACGTGCGCGTTTGGAATAAGCGTCGGATAAACGGAAACTTGCACGCGGCACGCGCCTTCGATTTTTTTGACGACGCCGAGCAATTTAATCGTATGGCCAAGTTCGCCGGCGAATTTGATGTCCAGCGCGCTGACGTGACGAATCCCTTCGACGTGTATTTTTTTCGGGTTGACCCAAAAGCCGTGCGCGAGCGACGCAAGAATCCCGATCTTGTGCGCGGCGTCATGGCCGTCAATGTCGAGGTCGGGCGGAGTTTCGGCATAACCCAATTTTTGCGCGTCGGCAAGAACTGCGGCGAAGTCCGCGCCTTCGAGTTTCATCCGAGTCAAAATGTAATTGCAAGTGCCGTTGACGATGCCGTAAAGCGCGATGATACGATTGCCAACGAAACCTTCGCGCAGCGATTTGATGATGGGAATGCCGCCGCAAACGCTGGCTTCGTAATAAAGATTCGCGCCGTGTTTTTTCGCTGCCGCAAAAAGTTCCTCGCCGTGCCCGGAAAGCAACGCCTTGTTCGCGGTGACGACGGGTTTGCCGGCCTTCAAAGCCGTGAGAACAATTTCACGCGCGACGGTCGTTCCGCCGACAAGTTCGGCAACGATTTGGATTTTTGGATCGTCAACCAGTTCGCGCCAGTTTTCCGTCAACAAAGCGCGTGGAATCTTTGGTGAACATTTTTTGATGGAGCGGACGGCAATTTTTTCGACGCACACGCGGACGCCGATGCGCGAAGACAGCAAATCACCGTTGAGCTTGAGCGCGTCAAAGACGCCGCTGCCCACAGTTCCAAGACCGATGATGCCTAGGTTCACTTGCTGCATTGAGCGCATAGCTTGCCGCGAAAAAGGGCAGGGGACAATTCAATTTTGAAGTCAGACGGCGCGTGCGAGCAGTTGTTTCCACTGTCGCTGCCAGCCGATAAACAGAAGCACGACGATTCCAAAATGTCCGGCGACGATGCCGAGCAGATTGTTCAAGTTTTCGTTGTTGGAATCGGCGAGCGCGACGATGCCGGGCGAAAGAATTGAAAGTTTTGCGATTGCGCCGTTGGTGAAAACGCCGGCCAGAATGAACGGCAGCACGCACAAAATGAACAGCCAGAGCGCGACGAAGCCAAGCGCACGGCGGCGGAAGCGCAGGCGGCAAAATTCCAGCAGCAGCGAGAAAATCAGGAAGAACGACAGCAAATTCAGCAGCGCAATGAAATAAATCTCCCAGGAATCCGAATTGCCGGAGGCGGTGAATTGGGCAAGCAAAATCACGCCCGAGACGGCGGCCAGCACGAGCGCGAGCGCGGCGGAACTTTCGGAAAATATAGCTCTCAAATTTTTTATTCCGAGCCGCAGGATTTTTATGCGGACGACTTCGGGCTGTAATCCGGCAGCGCCCAAAATAATTATTCCCAGTAAAATCGTTCCGCAATGGACGATGGAAAGTATAGGTGCGTTTGAGTCGGCACGGAAATATTTGTTGTATAATACCGCCGTTGGAAATTGTCCACGCCACAAATCCCAGATCAAACCATGCTGCGCGAAGAGGAGGATTCCGAAAATCGCGACGGCCTCCCAGCGGAGCAGCGGCGGCTGGAACGGATTTGCGGTTTTTCGAATCGCCGCGCGCCAGAGAAAAATTCCGATGATCGTTTGCAAAGCGAGGCTTAAAACAAGCGGGTAAATCGGCAGGCCGAAAATTTCCGGCAGACCGCTCCATTCGTGCATGGAATAGTCATTTTCGGAATTGACGGAGTCGCGGAACAAATTGGCAATGCCGTAAGTCGGCAGAAGGAAATTCGTCAGCAGATATTTCGGCATGGCAAACGACGGCATTTGCAGGAGGAAAAATACCGCGATGAAGGCGATGCCGGCCTGTGGTTTTTGGAGAACTAGGCCAACGAGGATGGCGAGCAATCCAAAAAACAGCGCGGTGCTGAAAATCAAAATTTGCGTTCCGAGCCAGAGCGTGATGGACAATTTTGCGAGCAGCACGATGACGAGTCCGATTCCGGCGAGGATTGCGGCCATATAAAATTCGCGCAGCGGCGAGCCAAGCCAGTAACCGGTGACGAGTTGCGACGCTTTAAGTGGCGTGAGACGATTACTGTCCCAAAGCCCGGCCTTGCGTTCGTTGACCAGCGTGTTGGAAATGCGACTGAATCCGCCAACGACAAGCACGAGAATTTCCACGCCAATGATCCAGCCGTAAAACATTTTTCCCGCTTCCTGTGAAGATTTGAAGGAAGGAAAATTTGTCGGATCGGCAAGATAAGCAATAAGACCGGAAAGCAGACTCGCACCGACGAGCGCGGCGATCAAAATCGCCGCCAGCACGCCGCCACGCCGGACGAGGCGTTTTTGCGTGATGAAAATGGGGTTTTCGGAAAGTTTCACATCAATTCCTTTGCGCCGGATTGCAGAAAGATTTGTTCGAGGTCGTCGCCAACGCCGCGCCATTCGGAAATGCGGACGCCCTGGACGACGAGCGTTTTAAGCAATTCATCAAGTGCGTTTGTGTCGCCGTCGAAATTGAACGTCGCGCCAAGATTTGCGGCTTCAAGGTTTTTCACGTTCGAGTTTTTCAAAATTTCCAGCGCTTTCTCGCCGTCCCCGCGCCATTTGACGGACATCTGGCGGCGACTCATTTTCTGGCCGAGTTCGGCAATCGTCCCGAACGTGACGAGTTTGCCGCGTTCCATGATTGCGGCGGTGTTACAAAAACCGGAAAGCTCGGTGAGGATGTGCGACGAAATCAAGACGGCTTTTCCGGCCTCGCGCAATTGCAGCAGGATTTTCCGCAGTTCAATCCGGCCAAGCGGGTCGAGGCCGCTCGCGGGTTCGTCGAGCAGCAAAACTTTCGGGTCGGGCAAAAGTGTTTTGGCGAGGACGAGGCGCTGTTTCATGCCGCGCGACAATTCTTCGCAAAGCGCGTTTGTTTTTTCCGTGAGCCATGTGAGTTGCAGGCATTCTTCAATCCGCTTCGCGCGGTTCGGCACATCGTAGGCGCGGGCAAAGTGATCCAAAAATTCTGACGCGGTGAGTTGATCATAGGTCGGACAAAAATCCGGCATGAAGCCGAGCTGCCGTTTCAATGCATCTGGTTCGCTGGCGAGTTCGTGTCCGCCGACCTTGACCGAGCCGCGCGTGCATTCCTGCAAACCGGAAATCGCGCGCATCGTGGTCGTCTTGCCAGCGCCGTTCGGACCGATGAGGCCGCAAACGTCGCCCGCCTCGACCGCGAGCGATAAATCATTGACCGCGACGATTTCTGGAAAATCCACGCGCAGATGTTCGATCGCGAGGAACGGGTTGGCCATGCGCGGATTATGGCTTTGGCGGTTTGAAAAGCAAGCGCGCGAAAGAAAATGTTTTGGCTTCAAAGCTGCCGCTGCTATCGTGATTTTCAGGCAATCAAATGAACGACGAAGTCATCGCAATCGAATACGAATTCAAGCTCAAGGATGGGCGCGAAAAAAGATTTTCCGTGCGGCTGAAGAAGCCGATGTTGCAATTCGTCGCCGAACAGACTTCAACCGTTCGCCAATGGACGAAGCTGACGCATCATCAATGTCCTAATTGCCCGCTCAAGCCGGAGACGCATCCGCATTGTCCCATCGCCGCGAATCTCGTGGACATCATCGAGTCGTTCAAGGATTCGCTGTCCATCGAGGAAGCCGACATCACCATCCGCAGCGAGTCGCGCGAGTATCACAAGCGCGCCACGGTGCAATACGGCATCGGCTCGCTCATGGGGCTTTACATGGTCACGAGCGGCTGTCCCGTCATGGATAAATTGCGTCCGATGGTCTACACGCACCTGCCATTTTCGTCGCTGGAAGAAACGCTTTACCGGGCGGCCTCAATGTATTTGCTCGCGCAATATTTCCGCGAACAAAACGGACAGATACCCGACTGGAAGCTGGAAAATTTTACGCGCATTTACGAAGACATTGCGACGGTCAACCAAAGTTTCACGAAACGCCTGTTGAGCATCAACCCGCGCGATGCCAGTCTCAACGCGCTCGTTGGATTGGATTGCTTCGCGTCCGCCGCCGCATTTTCCAGCATCGAAGACAATCTCAAGGAATTCGAGTCGCTGTTCCAAGGCTATTTGAAAAGCGAAGTTGCGCCACAGCCGTAAATCAAGAACGGCGATAAATAAACCACCAGAACCAAATCGTTCCCAGCGCGCCGCAGATGGCCGCGCCGAAAAAATTTGCCTGTGGACTGATATGCCAGAGCCATGCGCCGAGAAATGATCCGCTCGTCACCACGCAATCACGGATCAGATAATACGCGCCGTAAGTTCGAGCGCGCAGTTCCGGCGTCGCCTCGCCGATGATGAGTGCTTTTCGCGCCGGTTCGCCAAATTCCTTCAGTCCGCGCACGACAAATGCTAGAGCCAACCATGCAAAGTTGTGCGCGAAGAAAAGCGAGATTGGAAATAGTGTAAAGAAAACAAAGGTCATCAGCACGAACGGTCGGCGGCCATATTTATCCGCGAGATGCGCGACGGGAATATAGCAAAACATTGCCGTGACCATCTCGAATGTGATGAGATAACCGAATTGCTGCGCTGTTACGCCGCCGTGATCCATCGCCCACAAGATCACGAACGCATACGGAATCCGTTCGCAAAAACGAATCAGAATATCGCTCATAAGCAATTCGCGTAGCGCCGGCGTGAAAGTTTTTACAACGCCTAGAAATGAGATCGCTGTGCCGCTTGAGTTTTTATTTTGCTCGGCAGTTTTTCCGTCTGACTCGAACATGAACCATTGAAATGCCGCCGTGAGCAGGCTCATCCCAATACACAGTGCAAGTGCATAACGCACCCCGTCCGTCCAGCCGAAGCGCGTGAGCAGCCAGCCGCCGATGAGCGGGCCGACCATCATCGGCACGCGGCGGATCATGGATTGCACGCCGACGCCCATCGTGTGACGGTTACTTTGCAGCGACGTGGCAATGACCGAAAATGTCGCCGGCAACGACAGCGCGCTCCACGCGAGAAATAAAAATGAGCCGAGCAACAGCGCGAGCCAGTGATGCCAGACCAAAACCAAAATGTAACCGGCGATGGAAATCGCGCTGAAGAGCAACAGCGATTTTCTTTGTCCCCAATGATCCGTCAGCCAGCCGCCGGGATAGGCATACACAGCACCGAGCAAGGTTTGCAGCGCATCGAAAATGCCGATGACCAGAATAATTTGTGCCGCCGACAGGACGCCGTGCGCCAGCACCTCGATGTATTTGGGCGCGAAGCCGAGCCAGAGTTTTTCGCCCGTGCCGGCGAGCACGAGCGCGACCAGCAGCAGCGAGGTGTTGCGCCGCAACGCGAGGAACTCGGAGATTTTTTGCAGACTCATCAACAAAAAAATCTGACACGAATTTCACGAATTGGCACGAATTGAATTTCCCTTCCCGCGCGAGCCGGCAAAATCAATCTGGACTTTGTGGAGATGAAATTTTAGCGTTGGCCGCATGAAAATTCATCCAATCCGGAT
>DASQOZ010000004.1:0-40308 GCA_035644195.1 Candidatus Methylomirabilota bacterium
GCCTGATGATTTTGCACCAGCACGCCATTGTGGAAGACGGTGAGGAACGCCGGAATTTTTACGACGCCGTCCGCCCCGAATTGCGGCGCGGTGAAGACGGCATCATAAACCTGCCATTGACCCGGCGGCAGCGAAGCGTTCACGAGCGGCGGATGCTGGCCGTAAAGCGCCGCCGCCTGGCCGTCCGGGTAGGTCGGGTTCTGATAACTGTCGAGCACCTGCAATTCAAACTTGCCCATGAAAAAAACTCCGCTGTTGCCGCGCCCCTGGCCGCTGCCCGTCGGCGGCACAGGTTCGGAAAATTCAATGTGCAACTGGATGTTCGTGAATTCCTGTTTCGTGACAAGGTCGCCTCTGCCTTCGATCAACGCGCCATCCGCGATTTTCCACTGAACGGGCTTGCCGTCCGCGTGATGCCATTGCGACAAATCTTTGCCGTCGAACAAAACAATCGCATCGCTTGGCGGCGCGGCGTTTTCGCTGAATTTTCCCGGCGTGACAACCGGCGGCTGCGGACGCGCCGGATCGTGGACGTGCCATTTGCCGTCCGGCAGCATCGGCGTGTCCTGAAAACCCGCGACGCCGTCAATGACAATCTCCCTTGGTTTTGGCGCAGGCCGGGACATTTGCGCCTCAAGAGAATTTGCCGCCATTGCGACAAACAAGGTGAAAGCTAACAATTTAATTTTTATGTTGCGTTTCAAAATTTTTGGAAATTTTGTCCACCAGCATTGGACGCAACGAACCTCAAGGCGGTTTCAAGAAACGCCTTTCCTTCACACCGTCATCCTCAAAAGAAATTGAAGGTGAGCACGATTATGAAGATTCCGTCGAACGCTTTTTGGAAATCGTATGCGTCGCGTGGCCGTAAAATGCGTCGGCACATTCCATCAAGGTTTCAGAAAGTGTCGGGTGCGGATGCACGCTCAACGCGATGTCCTCGACTGTCGCGCCCATTTCCATCGCCAGCACCGCTTCGGCAATCAATTCGCCCGCGCCCGCTCCAGAAATTCCAACGCCGAGAATTCGATCCGTTTCAGCATCCACAATCATTTTAGTCAAACCGTCCGTGCGGTCGAACGTCAGCGCGCGACCGGAAGCAGTCCATGGAAATTTTGCGATTTCGTATTTGATCCCCTTTTCCTTCGCCTCGGCTTCAGTCAATCCGCACCATGCAAGTTCGGGATCGGTAAAAACGACCGCCGGCATGATGACATTTTCAAAGGCACTGTTTTCGCCGCAAATGACTTCCACCGCGATGCGCGCTTCCTTGTGCGCCTTGTGCGCCAGCAAAATGCCGCCCGCAATGTCGCCAATCGCGTAAATGTTTGGGTCGTCCGTTTGCTGCTGTGCGTTGACTTTGACAAAACCTTTTTCGTCGAGCGTGATTTTAGTATTTTCCAAACCGAGGTCTGCGCTGTTCGGCACGCGGCCAACCGCAACCAGCACGCGGTCGTAAAGTTCTTCGACTTTTTTGCCCTCAAATTCCATAGCCACTTTGATTTGTTTTCCGACCGTCGCCATTTTTGTGACTTTGGCTTTCAAGCGGATTTCTTTGAACGATTTTTTTGCATTGGCAACAACCGGACGCGCCAAATCCTGGTCCGCGCCGGCCAAAATATTTTCCGCCGCCTCGACCAGAACAATTTTGCTGCCGAGCGCCGAATAAACAAATCCGAGTTCCATGCCAATGTAGCCACCGCCGACGATGAGGAGATTTTCCGGCACGTCCTCGACTTCAAGCGCCTCGGTCGAAGTCATCACGCGCGGATTGCCGAGGTCGAACGCCTTCGGCATCGCAGGAACGGAACCGACCGCGAGAATCGCCTTGTCGTATTCGACGAATTGCTGGCCTTTGTCCGTCTCGACGCGCAATTTGTTCGAGCCTTCAAAATAACCGCGACCGGCGATCACCTGGACGCCGCGCATTTTTGCGAGCGTCGCCACGCCGCCGCTCAATTTCGCCAAAATGGATTCCTTCCACGCGCGCAATTTTTCCAATTCAACTTTCGGTTCGGCAAACGAAATCCCTCGATGCGCCGATTCGCGCGCGTTGACGATCTGGTGCGTCGCGTAAAGCAATGCCTTCGACGGAATGCAGCCGCGATTCAAGCAAACGCCGCCGAGCCGCCGTTCGCGCTCGATGAGAATCACTTTTTTCCCAAGGTCCGCCGCATAAAAGGCAGCCGCGTATCCGCCGGGACCTGCGCCAACGACAACAATTTCTGTTTTGAGTGCGTCCATGAAATTAAATTTTTACCGCGTCTTCTTTGAAATTTTCCAATGCCGCGACCAAATCCACCATAAATCGCGCGGCTGAACCGCCGTCAATCACGCGATGATCGTAACTCAACGCCAGCGGCGTCATCATGCGTGCTTCAATTTTTCCATCGCGAACGACCGGTTTCATCGCGCTGCGGCCAAGGCCGAGGATCGCCACTTCCGGTTTGTTGACAATCGGCGTGAAATGCGCGCCACCAATCGCACCTTGATTGGAAATGGTGAATGTGCCGCCCTTCATTTCATCAACGGAAATTTTTCGATCACGCGCTTTTTGCGCGAGCTGTTCCAACTCTTTCGCCAAATCCAGGATGGATTTTTTGTCCACATCGCGAATCACCGGAACCATCAAGCCCTGCTCCGTGTCCACTGCGATGCCGAGATGAAAATATTCTTTGATGACGATTTCGTTCGCGACTTCGTCGAGACTCGAGTTGAAAATCGGATGTTTCTTGAGCGTTTCAACGACGGCCTTGAGCATGAGCGGCGTCAATGTCAGCTTCACGCTTTTTTTCTCATAAGCCGCGCCAAATTTTTTTCGCAATTCATTCAGTTTCGTAAAATCGGCTTCGTCAAATTGCGTGACGCGCGCGACTGAATTCCAGCTTTCGGCCATCCGCCGCGCAATGACCTGCCGCAACGGTGTCATTGGTTTTTTGACAACCGGACCCCATTGCGAAAAATCAACCTGTTCCGCAATCGCAGGACGCATCGCCACGGCGCCGCCGGATTTCGCTTTCGCCGCCAGCGCGACGAGTCGTTGGATGTAATTCCGCAAATCGCCGGTGACAATCCGTCCGCCGGTTTCACTGCCGCGAACTTTTCGCAAATCAATTCCCAATTCACGCGCCATCTTGCGAACGGACGGCGGCGCGACCGGTTCGGAGGTTGAAGTTTGTTCCCCCTCATCCTCATGCTCATCGCCCTCCCCGTCCTCAACTGGCGCAGCAGAAGTCGCGGCAGTCGTTCCGCTTTCATTCAAAGAAATCAGTTTTTGGCCGATGCTGATGCGGTCGCCCGATTTTACAAAAATCGCCGCGACGGTGCCCGCTGCCGTGGACGGAATGGAAGCCACGGCCTTTTCATTTTCCAATTCAAGAATGGCCTGTCCTTTTGCGATGGCGTCGCCTTCTTTGACGAAGACATTGACCACGACGCCGGAATCGGCGCCTTCGCCCAATTTTGGAAGTTTTACGTCCATAGAATTACGAACCGACAGTTTGGAGAAAAATTCCGCAGTTTTCCAGAAATAAATTTTTGCACGGCGGTCTTTTTGCGGGGCGGAGTAATTTTTTATTCGTTGCGCGCCGCGAGAAATCTTTCCGCGTCAATCGCCGCCGCGCAACCCATTCCCGCCGCCGTCACCGCCTGGCGATAAACATGGTCCGCGCAATCGCCCGCCACAAAAACGCCCGGCACATTGGTCATCGTGCCACTTTTGGGAACGATGAAACCATTGGCGTCCATTTCGATTTGGCTTTTGAAAATGGTTGTGTTTGGCGAATGACCAATCGCAATAAAAACTCCCGCGCATGGTAAAATTGTTTCCGCGTTGGTCTTGAGATTTTTCAATTTCACGCCCGTGACCTTGTCCTGCTTGGCATCGAGAATTTCCATCACGGCGGAATCCCAGACCGGCTTGATGGTTTTGTGCGCGTGAACTCGTTCAGCCATGATTTTGGACGCGCGCAACGAATCGCGGCGATGAATTAAAAAAATTTCCGAACCAAATCGCGTCAAATAAAGAGCCTCTTCGCACGCGGAATCGCCGCCGCCGACGACGACGAGCGGTTGATTGCGAAAAACTGGCAGTGCGCCGTCGCACGTCGCGCAATACGTCACGCCTTTGGTTTCCAGCAAATCTTCGCCCGGCACGCCAAGATGTTTATGGCTCGCGCCCGTCGCGATGATGACCGTTTCCGCTTCGATGCGTTCGCCGTCCACAATCAATTCAAATGGCGACTTGGCGAAATCCACTTTTTCAACCGTGCCGTAACTTTTTTTTGCGCCGAAACGTTCCGCCTGTTTTTGCATTCGCGACATCAGTTCAAAACCGTCCACGCCTTCGGGAAAGCCGGGAAAATTTTCCACGATGCTCGTCGTGGTGAGCAATCCGCCCGGCTGCGCGCCCATGAGCACGAGCGGCTGCAGATTGGCGCGCGCCGTGTAAAGCGCCGCCGTCCAGCCCGCGCAACCCGATCCGATGATGACAACTTTTTCCATAAGCGCGACATGATGAAGTGTTCCGTTTTCAGTTTCAAGTTTTCAGTGTCGCGCGCTTAAACTTGCAACTGAAAACTGAAAGATTGAAACTTCAGGAAATGAAATGGCCGCAACAAATCAGTTTTATCCTCTGCGTTTGTATTTTGAATACGCAATTGATTTGCTTCGGACAGCCGGCCACGAATTTATGGCGATTACAGCTTTCCGACCGGGATTGCGCATCTTCTCCCGCTATCGCGCCGGACGGAACAATTTATCAAGGGACGTTCGACGGCAAACTCTTCGCCGTCACGCCGCAAGGTGAAATCAAATGGACTTTCAAAACGGGTCTTGAAATCAAATCGTCACCGGCGGTTGCCGATGATGGAACGATTTATTTCGGTTCGCGCGACCGGAAATTTTATGCGCTCACGCCGCAAGGAAAATTGAAATGGTTTTTTGCGACCGGCGCGTGGATTGATTCTTCCCCGGCAATCGCAGCCGATGGAACCATTTACTTCGGCTCGTGGGACACGAATTTTTACGCGCTCAATCCCGACGGCTCGCTGAAATGGAAATTTCCAACTGTCGGAATCATTGATTCTTCACCGGCAATCAGCGCGGATGGAACGATTTATTTCGGTTCGCACGATAAAAATTTTTATGCGCTCGCGCCCGACGGAAAGCTGCGCTGGAAATTTCCGACGCGTGGCCAGATCATTTCTTCGCCGGCGATCGGCAGTGACAGAACAATTTATTTCACTTCGACGGATGGAAATATTTACGCATTGAAACCGGACGGCTCGGAAAAATGGCATTTGCAAATTGACAGCCTGACCAAGTCTTCGCCCGTGCTGGACGAAAGCGGAACCATTTATTTATCAGCGAGGCATCTGGAAATCGGCGTCAGTCGCGACGGGAAAAAACTTTGGGAATATGGATCGGCAGATTTGGTGGATGCGTCACCCGCAGTTGCGGCGAACGGAACGGTTTATTTTTCGCAGCCGTGGCATGAATTATTGGCGCTCTCCAGCGCCGGCGATTTGCGCTGGCAATTGAGATTGGACACGCGTGTTGATGGTTCGCCAACCATTCGAGCCGACGGCGTTGTTTATGCGGTTTCTGGAAGATTTTTGAACGCGGTCACGTCCACAAATAATTCGCCGCTGGCAAAAAGTTCCTGGCCGATGTTCCGCGCAAATCCGCGGCACACGGGAAGAATCAAAAAATAAAAAGGATTTTGCGAGCGAATACTTTTTAATTATTCCTTTTGCCTTTTTAATTTCATAATCGTTCGCGCCCGCCAAATCCGGTTTCGAGGTCGTGCCAGAATTCCACGTTGTCCTCGTCCGATTCCCAGCAGAGAAAAACTTCCTTGCCGCCGATGATGGCTGGAAAATCCAAAAGTCCTCGCTCCAAATCCTTGATGAAAATTTCGCGCCGCTGAAATTCGACGAGAACCTCCTGCATGTCCGCGAGCGTGCGAATCCATTGGTTCACCGTGTCGCCGCCGATGTCGTTCCCCTGCTCCGTCATGCCGCTCAAACGTTTGTCGAACCGTTCCAAATCTTTTCGCAATTGATTCAGCCGCGCAAGCCATTGGCGGATTTGCGGCAGCAATTCACACGCTTCTTCGCGCGTGTAATGTTTTTCAAATTGATATTTCATCAATGATCAATCGTAGGAGACGACGTAAGGAGTCTCTGATTTTTCCGCGCAAATCACAAGTTTGAGCCTCGTCACCTCGACTCCTGCAAAAATAAAGACCGTTCGCGGCGATTGCACAAACACAATCGCCGCGAACGGATGAATTGCAAACGCAGCGCGAATTACTTCTGCCAGGTGCGCTTCTTGTGACGATTCAAGCGCAGCTTCTTGCGCCGTTTATGCTTGTTGATTTTTGCCTTGCGGCGTTTTTTAAGTGAACCCATATAGGATTGCCAATGGAATATCTGAAAACCGGCGCGATGCCAATTAAATTCTTGCTGCGCTGGAAAATTTTAGCCGGAAAATCAAAGTGGACTGGTGGTATAATCTTGGACAAATTCGACCAGTTCCTCTTCGTTCAAGTCCGATACAGCCCAAAATTCCATTTCCGCTTGCGACCAATGGATCAGATTATAGCCTTGAATGGGAATGGCAGAGGCAGGTTTGGAGTCTTTTTCTTTTGCAGGCCAAATATAAAGATTGATGACATGTTTGCGGCGTTGAAAAACCAGCGCGGACACGCCGCGTCCGCCGATGTAATCCAGTCTGCCGCCGATAAGCGGAAATCCCTGCGCCGCCAAGTCTTTGACCGGCGGCGAGAAATCCACCTTGCCATTGAACCACGGCTTGACGGTATGTTGGTCGGTGGAAATAACATCCATCACATGATTCGCCATCAGCGAACGGACATGGCTGGAAACAATTTCCTGTGTGAGCTGTTGCTGTGCCGAGGGACGGGCCAGCGTCACAATCAGAAGCAATGCCAGGCAAACGCTGGCAAAGCTGGTGGTCACAGCATTCAACCAGTTCCAATTCCAAAAATTTGCGCGCGGCTTCACTTGCGAATGCAACTCGGTTTTGATGGCGCGACGCAATTCCGGCGGCGCGGTAAAGAAAAGCGCCTCTTGCTTCAGCGATTTTTTCAAAGTCTGCGCGTTGCGCCACGCGAGCGCGCAGGCTGGACAATCGTGGATATGTTTTTCCAATTCCAAAATGCGAGCGGCGTCCAGTTCGCCGTCGGCATAAAAATCAATGAGCGGTCTGGCTTGCTGGCAATTCATTTTACACCTCCGGCTTGAAATTCGCCACCGAGACTTTGCTGCAGTTGCTTCCGCGCGCGGGCAAGGCGCGACATCACCGTGCCGATGGGGACATCGGACAGGTCGGCGATTTCTTTGTAACTGAATCCTTCCATCTCGCGTAAAATTATCATTTCTCGAAACTCAACCGGCAATTCATCAATGGCGCGGCGGACCATTTCCGCATCGGCCTGATGCAAATTAGCCATGCACGCATTTGCGGAAATGTCCTCGACTGCCAGCGCTTCTTCATTCAACTCGCCGGCGATTTCCGCCGGACGATTTTTTTTCAGCCAGTTGTAAAATGTATTTCGGACAATCGTGAGCAGCCACGCGCGCGGATTTTCGCCGCGAAAACTTCCGAAAAACTTGAACGCGCGCAGGCTCGCCTCTTGTGCCACGTCCTGCGCGTCGTGGTCATTGCCAGCCAACCAACGCGCGAGGTTGTAGGCCGCGTCCAGATACGGCAGCACCGTCTGCTCAAATGCTTTCAATCGTTCTCGCTCGTCCACGGAACTATTTTTCGTTCATGCCGTCAATTAGCAAGACCATTCTGCGCGGAATTTTATTCCCGAAAGCCCGAAAGATTTTTTTGTTCTCCGGGAATAATTGCCGCGCGTGTTCGGTCTGGATGGTTGTCACATGAAAAAGACCATCCAATGCGCGACGTGGAGTTCAACGGGATTCGTTCCAAAAATTATTTTTAATTTGCAGGGAATAAATTCCATCGTCTTGCGGTCTGGAGCGTTGAACAAGTCAAAAACTTATGCAAAACGACAACAAAAAACAAAATACCAAACTGGAAGTTCGCCTGACGGCGGATGCCGTCAATCCTGACCAAAAAACGGAAAACGACGGCGTTGACCGCCGGGGCTTTTTGACGTGCATGGCCTGGGCCGGCACGGGAATGCTTTGGACTGTCGCCGGCGGCGTGCTCGGCTCGGCGCTTTTGCCACGCAAGGCTGGCGCGGCGGACGGTGACATGGACAGCATGATGAAAAAGGGCAGTTTTAGTTTTGTCCAGATCAGTGACTCGCACATCGGCTTCAACAAGGAGATGATCAACAAGGACGTGGTCGGCACGCTCAAGCAGGCGATTGCACGCATCAACGCGATGCCCGTAGCGCCGGATTTTGTTTTGCACACCGGCGATCTCACGCACCTCGCCAGCGCGGATGAATTCGACACCGTTGACCAGTTGATGAAGACCGTCAAAACCCAGCAGGTTTTTTATGTGCCGGGCGAACATGATGTCACCGGCGACAACGGCAAATCTTATCTTGACCGCTTCGGAAAAAAAACCAAAGGCGCAGGCTGGTATAGCTTTGACCACAATGGCGTTCACTTCATCGGCCTCGTGAACGTCGTGGACATCCAGCAAAATGGCCTCGGTGCGCTGGGCAAAGATCAATTGGAATGGCTCAAAGATGATTTGAAAGGCCGCTCCAGCGAGACGCCCATCGTCGTGTTCGCGCACATTCCGCTCTGGATGGTTTATCCCGAATGGGGTTGGGGCACGGATGACGGCGCACAGGCATTGACTTATCTGAAACGCTTTGGCTCGGTCACCGTCCTCAACGGTCACATCCATCAGGTCGTAAAAAAGGTGGAAGGGCGCATGACATTTCACACCGCGATGTCCACCGCGTTCCCGCAACCCGAACCCGGCAAAGCGCCCAAGCCCGGCCCGATGAAAGTGGAAGCGGGCAAACTGAACGATTTCCTCGGCATCACCGATGTGAATTACGTCGAGGGGAAAAGTTCGCTGGCCGTGGTAGATTCGACGTTGAGCTGATTCGCCACCATGACAGCAAAGTTTTTAACAGCCATCGCGCTCGTGGCATTCGTGTTGACTTGTTTCGCTCAAACAAACAACGCGGATGTCCACGGCGCGGATGCAACCCAATTGAAAACCAATGCGCCACCTGCAAATGCAGTCGCCATCAACGGGCGCGCTCTTTTTCTAAAAAACTGCGCGCATTGTCATGGCGCAACCGCGCACGGTGACGATGGACCGGATTTGCACGATCTTGGTCTGGCCGATGACTGGATTGCCAACCGGATCCGCAAGGGCAAAGCGGGTCAAATGACGGCTTTTGCCGGAAAACTTCAGCCAGCAGAGATTGCCGCCCTGGTTGCGTATGTCCAGTCTTTGAAATGAGCGAACCGATAATCTTTTGAATGGAAAATTAAAATGGCTTTTTGGCTCGCTCGTCGCCGGCTTCGCCTTGTTGCAACTCACGAATCCGGCGCGCACAAACCCGCCGGTCGTCAGTGATTTGATGGCCTCGAACGCGCCGCCGCCAAACGTCGCCGTGATGCTGCACGCGGCGTGTTACGATTGTCATTCCAGCGAAACGCGCTGGCCGTGGTATTCGCACGTCGCACCGATGTCGTGGCTCATCGCCAACGACGTGCGAAACGGTCGCGAGAATCTGAACCTGTCCGACTGGCCGAATGACAATCCCATGCGCGCCGCGAAACGGCTGGAAAACATGAGCGATGAAGTCGGCTCCGGCGAAATGCCGCTCCCAAAATATACAAAAATCCACGCCGACGCACGGTTGTCTGAAATTCAACGCAAGGAATTGACGAACTGGCTGGATGCGGAAGCGGCGCGGTTGAAATCAATGGCCGGAAAATAAAGGCTGTTCGAGAAGCAAATCAATAAACCACTTTGTTCAGCGGATATTCGATGATGCCTTCCGCGCCGGCGGCTTTGAGTTGCGGAATCAATTCGCGGACGATGTGTTCGTCAATGATCGTCTCCACGGCGACCCAGCCTTTCAGACTCAAACTGGAAATCGTCGGATTGCGCAACGCGGGCAAATCCGCCAGCAACTTCGCCAGATTTTTTTCCGCGATGTTCATTTTCAAACCGACCTTCGCTTCGGCGTCAATCGCGCCTTTCAAAAGCATCGCCAGCGTTTCAATCTTTTTGCGCTTCCACGAATCTTTCCATGAATTGAGATTTGCAATCAATCGCGGCGTGGAAACCAAAAGCTCATCCACAATCCGCAATTTGTTCGCGCGCAACGATGAGCCGGTCTCGGTGACTTCAACAATCGCGTCCACCAATTCATGAGCCTTCACTTCCGTCGCGCCCCAAGAAAATTCCACTTCGGCTTTCACGCCATTTTTCCGCAAATACTTTTTCGTCAAATTGACAACTTCTGTCGCGATGACTTTGCCCTGCAAATCTTTAACGGATTTGACCGGAGAATTTTCCGGCACGCATAAAACCCAGCGCGCGGGACGACGCGTCGCCTTGCTGAAAAGAAATTCGCCGACCTCATGCACCTTCGAGCCGTTTTCAATCACCCAATCGTAGCCCGTGATACCACAATCAAGATAGCCGTGTTCGACGTAGCGGGAAATTTCCTGCGCGCGAATCAGGCGTATTTCCATTTCGTCGTCGTCCACGGTCGGGATGTAGGATCGGCTGCTGATGGAAATGTTGAAGCCCGCCTTGGCCATCTTTTGGATGGTGGCGTCCTGCAAACTGCCCTTCGGCAAACCAAATTTTAATTTTTTACTCATCTGACTTTCAAAGGTAGGGCTGACCTGCTGGTCAGCCGGACGCGCAGCAGCGCGTCCCTACCAATTCTTCTGTAAAGCCTGTTTCACGCGCGTAACCGGCTTAATCTGCCAAGTCCGCCGCAGAAACGCCACTTTCTTCTTTTTCGATTTCATTTTCCAATTTCGAAAACTCTTTTGATGACACCGCGCGTGTAATAATTTTGGCCGTGCAATAATTCAAACTTTGCACCTTCTTCAAGAAGATGCTGCGGAGCGTCTGGTGCCAAGAAATAAACTGTCGCTTCTACGCTAGTTTTATTTGCATCGGGCTTTTCAGGCAAATCTACAAGCAGCGTCCAAGTTCCTATTCCTTTTCCCCAAGTTTCATCTTTCTCAAAATGAACCCACGCCTGATAACGAAATTTATCCGGCTTAATCGAACCAAATCCCGGTAAAACCCAGCCTCTTTTTGGATCAATTGCAATTTCTGCTATCGCTCGTTTTTGTTTCCAAATAACTTTTCTTCCAACAACAGAAATCTGACCGCGCGCAATCGCCGCAACGCATTTCGGATACAACTCATGCTCCGCTGCGTGAATGCGCTGATGCAAACTTTCCGGCGTGTCGTTGTCGAGAACAGAAACAGTTTGCTGGCCGATGATCGGACCGGCATCCACGCCTGCGTCCACAAAATGCACGGTGCAACCCGTCACTTTCACGCCGTGATCGAGCGCCTGTTTCCATGCTTCGAGTCCGGGAAATGACGGCAGCAGCGACGGATGGACATTCACAATTCGCCCTTCAAATGCGCGTAGAAAATCACCTTTGAGCACGCGCATGAAACCGGCGAGCACGATCAAATCCACTTTCGCCTCACGCAAAACTTTTACAAATTCGCGTTCCGCTTCTTCGTCCAGCTTTGTGCGGAATTTTCCCGGCGGGATAAATTGCGCCGGAATTTTCCGTTCGCGCGCGTGCGACAAAATTCCCGCGCTCTCGACATCGCCCAAGACGACGGCGATTTCCGCCGGAATTTTTCCTGCGGCACACGCATCGGCTATCGCGACAAAGTTCGAGCCTTTGCCGGAACCGAGAACACCGAGTCGAAATGGATTGCTCACGCGATTTGAATAACAGAATTTCGATCAAAAGTTAAAGAAGTTCTTGAGCCAGCATTTTTGGCGAAACAATTTTCACGCCCTGAATTGTGCGTCCCCAGAATTTTCCAAAATCCCGTTCGTCGCCCGTGAGTAAATGCGTGGCACGACCGGCAATCGCTCCGCCCAAAATCGGTTTGTCTTTGAGCGGCAATTCAATCTCCAAGTCCGCCGCCAATTGCGAAATCATTTCGCATTTTTTAGTCAATCGTTCCAATGCCTTTAAGTTTTCCGGGAATTTCAGTTCAAGATTGCGGCGAGCCTCTTCGAGAGCATAAGCGTTGGTCAAAAAATCCGCTTTGCTTGAAATCACTTCCAAAAACTCACGCATCCGGCTCTTTGGCAACGCGGCGGAAAAGAGAATGTTGGCGTCGAGAAAAATTCTCATTTCCGTTTTAACCGGAAGCGAGCCAGCGCCTTTTCATTATGACGATCAAATTCCGCCAGCCGCTTTTCAGAATAAACCTCAACTGGAAAAGTGACTCCGGCCCGGATCAAAATGCCTTCTTCGGTTTCCTCGGCGACGACTTGGTGACTGCCATTGACGCCAAGACGACGGCGCAATTCCTTCGGCAACGTCAAAGTGCCGCGACTGTTCATGTTGATCACCTTTGTCATTATTTCAGCATTTCATACTTTCGGTTTTAATGCAATGAAATTCCCAAGTGCGTCACTTAAAATAAATCTAAATTGGGAGGGTCGCCATGGCGGCGACACGCCGTCCCTCCCGAAAATTTGCTCCGCCGCTTGTCAAAATCCATTTGCTCCATTATTGTCTGATAATGTCGTTAAAGAAATTTTTTGGATTGGCTCTGGCGGTTTTTGCCGGATTGCAATTCGCGTCCGCTGACACGGTGCAGCTCAAAAATCAGGCCGCCGTCACGGGCGCAATCCTTGCCGAAAAGTCTGATGCCGTCGTCGTGGATGTCGGCTACACCGTGCTCGTCATTCCGCGCAACGCCGTCACAAAAATTTCCAAAGCAGGCGAAGTGCTCGCGAAAACGTCCGTTGAAAATCCGCTCAATATCCTTTCGCCGCAATTTTATTCCATCGGTTCGGCGAATGCCCCGACGCATGATGTCAGTTCGCTTGTCAAACAGATCGGCGAAGCCGTCGTGCAAGTGCGCACGCCAGAAGGTCTCGGCTCGGGATTTTTCCTCAACGCGGACGGTTATCTCATCACGAATTTTCACGTCATCGAAGGCGAAACGGAAATTTCCGTGGAAGTTTATCATCAACTCAACGGCCAGCTCGACCGCGAGACTTACAAGCAGGTCAAAATCATCGCCATCAACAAATTTCACGATCTCGCATTGCTTCACATCGAGGATAAAAACGCGCCGAAGTTCAAATATATCACGCTCGGCAGCGCGGATGCGTTGAGCGTGGGCGATTCCGTTTTTGCCATCGGCAGTCCGCTCGGCCTCGAACGCACGGTGACGCAAGGCATCATCAGCACCAAAACGCGCGAGCTTGAGGGCGAACTATATTTGCAGACGAGCACGCAAATCAACCCCGGCAACAGCGGCGGCCCGCTGTTCAATCTCGCGGGCGAAGTCGTCGGCGTGACAAACATGAAAATCACTTTTGGCGAGGGACTCGGTTTTGCGATTCCGGTCGAACTGGTGAAAAATTTTCTCGATCATCGCGACGCCTTTGCCTATTCCGCCGACAATCCGAACAATCCGTATCGCTATCTCGAACCGCCAAGCCGGACAAATCAAAAGGCGAATGAAAAATAGATTTGTTTTGCCTGTCGGAAATTTTTCGCGGTTCATTTTTTGCGCACTATTTGCAATTACTTTTTCTACACGCGCCGCAATTCCTCCTGCCGAAGAATTACTGCCGTCGGACACATTGTTCGTTCTCACCGTCCCTGATTTCTCGGCGTTAAAAACCTCGGCGCGCCAGTCGCCGCAATGGTTGTTTTGGAACGATGCGGCCATGAAACCGTTTCACGACAAGTTTGTCAGCAAATGGAAAGAAACCTTCGCCGCGCCATTGGAGCGCGACCTCGGCATAAAACTCACGGATTTTGAAAATTTGCCGCAGGGTCAATTGACTTTTGCCGTCACGCAAAACGGTTGGGATGGAATTGATGCGGATAAAACGCCGGGAATTATTTTGCTGCTCGACGCAAAGACCAACAGTGCTTTGTTGAAAACCAATCTCGCCACGCTGCGAAAAAAATGGATGGACGCCGGCAAACCGATTCGCACGGAAACTGTTCGCGGCATTTCATTTTCCGTCGTGACCATTTCGAGCAATGACATTCCGGCGACGTTTTCAAAAAATTTTCCAAAACGTCCGCCCGTGCAGGAACTCGGCAAAGAACCGAAGCCGGAAAAGCCGGGCGAACTCGTCATTGGCCAATTTGGATCGCTGCTCATCGCTGGAAATTCCATCGAAGCTGTCGCGCCAGTCGTCGCGCACCTGACCGGCAGCGGAATGTCGTCGTTGAGCGATAACGCAACATTTGCGGCTGACAAACTTTCGCAGTTCCGCGACGCGCCGTTGTATTTCGGCTGGTTCAACACTAAAACTTTTTTCAACGTCCTCGCTAGTATTCCGCCGACACCGCCAAATCCAGATGCGCCCACGGTATTTCCGCAGCCGCAATGGGGAAAGATTTTCGCCGCCGCAGGTTTGACCGGCGTGAACAGCGCGAGTTTCACTTATCGCCAAAATCACGACGGTGCGCTGATGATTTTTTCCATCGCCGCGCCGGAATCAAGCCGCGCCGGGATTTTCAAGATGTTGGCCGTTGAACCAAAAAGCGCCGCGCCGCCGCCATTTGTGCCAGCGAACGTCGTAAAATTCTGGCGCTGGCGCGTGGACGGAAAAAATGCCTGGGACACGCTGCAAAAAATGGTCGCCGGAATTTCGCCGGACGCTTTGACAGGTCTGAACGCCGCGCTTGATATGGCCAACGCCAACGCGCAACGGGATAATCCCGGCTTTGACATCCGCGCCTATTTGCTTGGAAATCTTGGCGACGACTTTATCCGGTTTCAAAAACTGCCCGCTGGAAACACGGCGACGGATTTGAATGCTCCGTCTCTGTTTCTGTTCGGGACGCGTGACGGCGACCGCGCGATTGCGGGAATGAAAACGTTTTTATCACTTTCGGGTTCGTCGCAAAAGGCGCCCGAACCGCGCGATTTTCTGGGGCATAAAATCATTTCGATTCCCCTGCCCGCTCCGCGCATGGCCGGCGCGCCTGCCGGCACCACACGTTTTCTTTATTGCGCCCCGACGGACGATTATGTGGCCGTGACAACCGACGTTGCCACTCTTGAAGAATTTCTTCGCGGCTTCGGCAATCCGCCCAAACCCTTGGCTGGCGCGCCGGGCCTGATTGATGCCGCGCAACACGTCGGCGGCGCGGGCAAAGGCTTGTTCGGCTATGAAAATCAGCGCGAAGTTTTTCGCTCCCTGTTCACGCGATTGAAAAATCAACCGGCGACCGGCTTGAACAATTCGTTTCTTCCGACAACAATGCCAAAGGAAATAAACGATTGGATGGATTTCTCTCTGCTGCCGGATTACGACAGCATCTCAAAATATTTTTACTTTTCTGTTTTCGCCGGCGATACGACGACGGATGGAACGACGTTTAAGTTTTTCGCGCCGCGACCGCCGGAATTGAAATAATCATTTCGGCTCTAAATTATATGAGCCTGTGGGATTGATTGCATATTCCAAATCAACTGACGGTCTAAATGCACCTGTTTGAACAGTAATCCTTCCGTAACGTGGCGGATTTCCAAATTCAATGTAGAATTTTTTATTTATTCCGCCCTGCCAATCTGATGCGCCATCCGTGAAATTCCATTGGTGCAGAAAACCATGGCTCGCCCTCCTCTTGTGTTATTGGGCGAGCCTTTTATGAGAACTAAAACACTACTGACGGCTCTTGCTGCACTCGCAGCCGGAATTTTAACCTCAAACGCCCAAGTCTATTCAGCCAACGTCGTTGGTTATGCAAGCGTGGCAACTCAAAACGGTGCATATACCTTACTTGTTATTCCATTCCAAATCGGCACCAGCAATGGGGTTAATGAGATTTGGCCGAATGCTTCATTGCCGGATTTCAGCCAGATTTTGATTTGGAATCCGAATAATTTTACATACACGACATATCAGAGTGATTCTGGTTATGCGAATGGATGGGCTGATGTAAACGACAATCCAATTTCCAGCCTTCCTACGCTTCCGGTAGGCAAAGGTTTCTTCTTAATTCCGTCCGCAAACATTACTAATACATTTTCAGGAGCTATTGCAGTAAACGTCGGTAACAGCAATAAAGTTTCGTTAGCTAATGGTGCATATAACTTGGCTGGCGGTGCTGTTCCATACGCTGGGTCAGTGACCAATGGCAATCCTGCAACTGGTGCTGGTGGATTAAACATGACTGCGGCTGCAGGTTGGCCGGATTTTACACAATTGTTAATTTGGAATCCCAATAATTTCACATATGCCACCTATCAAACTGATTCCGGTTATGCGAATGGGTGGGCTGATGTTAATGACAATCCTGTGGCAGCGCCTCCGACAGTTACTGTTGGACAGGGCTTCTTTATTATTCCGTCTGCTGACTTTAATTGGACGGTTGGTCTGTAATAAATAATAAATTATACTGAACAAACTTTAAACCTAATAACACCCTAACAAAATGAAAAAAATACTAATGACATTGTGTGTGGTTACATTTTCTGTCGCGGCTTATTCACAGGGCTTTTTGACCTGGTCCACATCAGCGTCTGCAATTACCGCACAAACAAACTCGACCTCTATTTCACCACTGTTTGGTGGTGGTTCGACTGGTGGTGGTGCTCAAGGATCAACAATAAATACTGCTGGCACTCTTTTTTATTACGAATTATTGTTTAATACATCGTTTAATGGATCCCAAGTGGCTGGAGCATCTTCTCCGTCTAATAGCTTTGCCACTTTGTTCGGCGGGACGTGGTTGGATACAGGTCTGTCAGCAACGAATGCGTCGTCTGCAGCTGGGAGACTTTCACCAAATCCTGGAAATACAGGAGCCCAAGTAACCGGCTGGGGAGTTGGAGTTACTAATAACTGCGTAGTGGTTGGTTGGTCGGCTAATTTAGGCACGGTATGGGGCGGGGTGAGCGGTGTTTCAAACTTGTTGGCTACGACATCTAATTTCGCCGCAGGTAGTTTCTTTGGTGTCTCCGCTGCTGGATTCATTGCTGCCGCCGGTGGCAATCCGGGACCTGCTGTAATTTCATCGTCTGGTCAAACTGCTACGTCGCAAGGTTTGCCGATATTCTCACTTAACACGCAGTTGTATGCATTGCCCGTTCCCGAACCTACGACGATTGCGTTGGCTGGTTTAGGTGGACTTTCTCTGTTGTTGTTCCGTCGCCGCAAAGTTTAAGTTCGTAGGAGACGAGGTAACGAGTCTCAAATCGAATAAACGTTAATGTTCTCACCCCGCTCCCTCACCGGAGCGGGTTTTTTTATTATTTATTTCGTAGTAGACGAGGTCACAAGTCTCTAACCAATTCTTCTTTCAGTTTGAGTCTCATTACTTCGACTCCTACGATAAAATTAGCAGGAGAGACTCTGACTAAAATTTCGAAATGAGACTCCTTACGTCGTCTCCTACATTTTGGCTTTTTGGTAGCGCATACGGGAATCGAACCCGTCTTTCAGCCTTGAGAAGGCCACGTCCTAGCCGATAGACGAATGCGCCAACGTCGCCATTTAACCATAAAGACGAAGAGGACGCAATCAGAGGCCGGAAGCCGGATGTCAGAGGACAGAAGTCAGAGTCAGAAAATCCGGCTTCTGTCTTCTGCCATCCGCCTCCGACTTCTGACTTCCAATCGGTGTCATTTGCGGATAAAATCACCGGCGATGCAAACATTCCAAATCATCTTCACGCCCACAAGCGCCGCTGAACTAGCGCGGATGCCCAAGGAATTGCAATTGCAGATTCTTGGCGATTTTCGCGGTCTGCCCCAGCAGGTGGTCGGCACGGAATTGGATCAATTCGGCAAGCTGGTGCAGGAAGGGCGGACGTTGCACCGGTTTCGGCTCGGCGATTACCGGGTTTATTTTGAGCGGCACGAATTGGGCGTGCTGGTGCATCGCATCTTGAGCCGTCATTCGCTCAAGGATTTTCTGTTCCGGTCGGGGCTAAAAACGGGCGAGGACGAAGCGCTTCAGGAAAATCCAAAGTTCTGGGAATTGATCGAATCGGCGAAAAGCCGGTAAATTTAGTATTGCCCGGTCAGCGGCGTTGGCGGAAGGATATTGGGCGAATAGGGTCGTTGCTCGGGAGGCATATCCAGTAGCGCTGCGCGCTGTTGTTCGATGATTGCTGGTATCTGATCCTGCGGTATTTGCGTCTGTTCCGGCTGATAAATGCGTGTCGGAACGCTTCTTAAATTCACATTGTCATTCAGATTGTTATTGCCCGTGGTTGCGCCGGTGTTTTCCTGGTTGTTTTGGCCGCCTCGTCCGGGCCTGCCGCGTTGCCCAAATCGGCCAAAGGTTCCGCCGCCGTTGTAATTATTGTTAACTGGAGACGTAAGACCGGATGGAATGCCGGGCGGAAGGGGAATACTTGAAATACTTGATGATGGCACTATTCCATTGGAAGGGGCGCTGGCCAACGGCAATGTTTGGACGATGCCGTGATTTTTGAATGTGATCAAACTTTTTTTATCGTCAATTTGCATGATTTCGATGTCGTCCTGCCGCTCGCCTTCGCTTAACGTGTAATACTCGTCTTTTGCAGGCTGGCCGGGTCTGGTGACGCCGGCGACTTTGAACAGGACCTGCAATTTTCCAAAGACGGACATGATGCCGTTGGGCGTGATTTTGAGCGGAGGATTGGGATCTTCTGCTGGAGCGACTGTGGGTGGATTCAGGTTGAAAATGTTCCGCGCGATAATCGGCGCATAGGGATTGTCCGGCAGCGGGGCGTTGTTCAAAGCCAAATCATCCGCGCGTGAACTGGCGTTCAATGCCAGCCAGCCTGCAAGACAAACGACGATTTTTCCAAAAGATTTCATGCGTTGAAATATACAACTTAACTTCCTTTAATCAAACACCGTGTGGATGATTTTGTTTCACAAAATCAGAAGACAGAGGGCGGAAGACTGAAGACGGAATGCGAAGGCTTCTGTCATCTGACATCTGGTCGGATGAACTTTTCCGGCATGGACATCATTTTACCAAGCATTTTTCCAATCTCTGCAATATTAATCCGAAGTTTTGCGTGTTCGGTTTCAGTGATGTATTTGCAGGCTAGAGCCGTTGAAAGCCAATGTGATGTTTCTTGTAATTCTCCATCTGCATCAGTCAATTTACTGACAAAATGCGCCGGATAATTCCGTTTTGCCCATGACTCGGCAATATTCGCTCCGATGGATCGCGAAGATCGTCGAATTTGGTCAATGAGAGAAAATTTTTCTTCGCGCGGCCAATTCTTTGAAATTTCGAAAATGGACTGCTGAAGTTCCATTGCTGCTTTATAGACGCGCAATTCATCGAAGGAAAGGATTTGCTCTGCCATAAATTTCTGATTTCTGCCTTCTGTTGTCCGGCTTCTGGCCTCCGCCCTCTGTCTTCAGACGTCTTCGCCCAACTCGACGTTCCAGTAAGCGAGGTCAATGAAATGTTTCCAGCTATCGTGCCGGTGCAGGCTGATGTTGATCTGGACGAATGGACGCCATTTCGGGCGCTTCGGCTTGCGGATGAGGTGCAATCCGGCTTCCTGCGGCGTGTGATTGGCCTTGGTCGTATTGCACTCGATGCACGAGCAAACAATGTTTTCCCACGTCGTCGGGCCGCCGCAGTCGCGCGGGACAACGTGGTCCAAATTCAAATCTTTGCGGTCGCAAACTTTTCCGCAGTATTGGCAGGTGTTTTTGTCGCGCTCAAAAATGTTGTGTCGCGTGAACTTCACTTCCTTTTTCGGCAGACGGTCGTAAATCGCCAGTAAAATGATTCGCGGCACGCGGATGCGGAACGAAATGGCATGAATGGATTCTTCGTGCGGCGCGTCTTCGGAAAAATCGCGCCATTGATCGAAATTAAAAGTGCGAAACGAGCCGTCATCGTCATTGACGACGACGTGTGCCTGGCCTTGAAAGAGCAAGGTGAGCGCGCGCCGGGCGGTGCAGACATTCACGGCCTGCCAGAGCCGGTTCAACACGAGCACATGCTGATTGAGCGCAATGTTCATATTGAGTGCGGAGGGTAATAAAATTTGCACGGCAGGTCAATGGCATCCCGTCTCATCCTCATATATCAGCAAATTGAGGACAAGGAGGATGAGGACGAGAATGAGGATGATTTCGAAAATGGGTGACTTAACCCATGCCAAGTGGTTTGCCAAATGCAACGGTCTTGGTTATTGTGCGGGGATGAAATACTTCGCCGCTTTCGCAGGATTGGTCTTCGCCTTTGCCCCGTTGCATGCACGCGCGCAATCAATGCCCGACGACCAATACGTTTCCATTTACAGTTTGATCCAGCAGGCTGATTCGCTTCAGGCCGCCGGCCAGCTGCGGCAGGCGCTCGATGAATACACGCAGGCCGGCCAGCAGTTGGGAAAATTTCAAAAAGTTTTTCCCGATTGGAATCCGCGCATCGTCAATTTCCGCCTGCATTATCTTTCTCAAAAAATCAGCGACCTGACTGCGCAGGTTCCGGCTGCTCCGAAAAACGGAACGTCTCCTGCAACTGCGGCTGAAACGGCTGCGCCGACGGCAAATGACGGCGTTGCACCTGCCGTCACAGCGGCTGGGCAGGCGCAATTGAGTGCGTTGCAGGCGCAGTTGCGGAATTTACAATCAGAAAACGCCGTGCTTCAGGACAAACTCAAAGAGGCGTTGAGCGCGCAACCAGCGACATCCAATCCGCAGGAGCTGGCGCAGGCGCAGGCGCAAATCAAATCGTTGCTCAAGGAAAATGAATTGTTGCGGGCAGGTCCCGCGCAGGAAAAAATGACCAACGCCGTTCAATCGGCGGATGCCGGGGAATTGCAATTGTCTTTGACCGACGCAAAACAAAAGCTGACGGAACAAACGTCGCGCGCAGATAAATTGGCGGAGGAAAACGAGGCGTTGCGGACGCGATTGCAACCTTTGCTCGCCAGCGCGGATGCGATGCAGGCGCTGCGCGAGGAAAATGCGCTGCTCAAAGGGCAGGTTGCCGCATTGGAAGCGGCGCCCACAAATTCAGCGGACGCAAATGCGGAAGTTGTGAAATTACGGACGCAGGTCGCCGTGTTGCAATCGGACGCCGACATGCACTGGCTTGAAAGGGCGGCTTTGGAAAGAAAATTGCGGCAATTTCAACCCGCCGCCGCGAATGCCAACTCGGAAGCAAGCAGCGATTTTAGCGTCGCTCACACCTCATCCGCAACGGAACAAACCGAAGCGGATGCGAATACGGAGGCGAAATCCATCAACCAATTGCCGTCAGGTTCGGCGGCGCTGGTAGATGAGGCGCAACGTTATTTTTCCGATCATCAATATGACAAGGCGCAGGCCGATTATGAGAAAATTTTGCAGCTTGACCCGAACAACGCATTGGCGCTGGCCAATCTCGCGGCGATTGAGACGGAGGAAAATAAATTGCCCGACGCCGAGCAGCACATTAAAGCGGCGCTCGCCCGAAATCCGAACGACGCCTACAATCTTTCGATTTATGGCTACCTGAAATTTCGCCAGCAGAAATATGACGACGCAATTGAAGCCCTGAATCGCGCGGCGAAATTGGATTCAAAAAATCCGCAGGTTCAAAATTATCTCGGCGTGAGTTTGAGCCAAAAAGGACGGCAGCCGCAGGCCGAGGAAGCATTGCGCAGGGCGATTGAACTGGATCCGAATTACGCCGCAGCGCACAACAATCTCGCCGTGATTTATATCAATGAACAGCCGCCAAAAATTGAACTGGCGCGCCTGCATTATCAAAAGGCGCGCGAATTCGGCCAGCCGCGCAATCCCAGCCTGGAAAAATTGCTTGCCAACAAAGGCTCGCCGGTTGCCGCGCAATAAATGGCGAATAGTTTTCAATCTTCCTCATCGTCATTCTCATCCTCATCCTTCACATATTTCTGATTTGAGACCTCTGCAAAACCACCCATCAATCGTAGCGGCGTCTCGGCAGAGCGCCGCAATTCTTGAAAATTGAAGAGTGCGGCTTTCTGCCGAAAGCCGCTACGTTCGTTTTGCACAGGTCTCGATTTGTGAGAATGAGGACGATTTGGCATCGAAATAAACTCGCCATTTGTTCCGGCCAATGGCACGTTGAAAAAAGATTTATGCGAGTAAAATTTATTTTGTCTGCCGCTCTTTTCAGTTTTATCGTTTTTGCGCGCGGCGAAACGGTAACGAATCTTTTCGGGTTTTCCGGTCCCGAATTTTATCCGATTGACCAGCAAATCAGCCTTTTACATTCGGCGGATTTGGATGGCGACGGCTTGAACGACCTCATTGTCGCCAATAATTTGCGCTCAAAAATCAATCTGCTCTACAATCAGGGCGGCAAGACGAATCAGCCCGCCAAACCCAAAGGCAAATTGGAATTAAACGAATTGCCGCCCGACGCGCGTTTCCGCATTGATTCGATTCCCACGGACGAGCGCCTCGCGGCGATGGCCGTGGCCGATTTGAATGGTGATGGCAAGCCCGACCTCGTTTTTTACGGCGACGGCAAAAATCTTGAGATCATTTTCAATCAAGGCGTAAACGGCTGGAGCGATCCCAAACGCTGGCATATCGAGGATGGCCGCATGGACGGCAATGCGCTGGCTGTCGGCGATCTGAATGGCGACGGCCGTCCTGACATCGTTTTGCTTGGCGACAACGGCTCGTTCTATTTTCTGGCGCAGCAGCCGGACAAAACTTTTGGCGAGCCGGAAAAAATCCCCTATTCCGGCACGCCCAAAGCCGTGCAAATCGCGGACGTGAACGGTGATGGGAAAAATGATTTGCTGCTTGTGGATTGGGACAGTCTGACGCCGTTCCGGTTTCGTTTGCAAAATTCCGGCGGACAACTCGGCCCGGAAATTTATTTCAAAACGCAGCCGGTTCACTCTTATGTGGCGGATAATTTGGAAGGCAATTCCAATTTATTCGTCGTGAGCATCGCCCAAAGTTCCGACCGCGCAGAAATCTCGCAATTCACGCGCCGGCCGGCGGAAGCGTTGAGCCAAAATGGAACGAATGGATTTCTCAAGGGACAATTTCAAATCTTGCCGCTTAACAAAACAGACGCGGCGCGGCGCGGAATTCTTTGGGCGGATGTCAACGGCGATGGCCGTCCCGATTTGCTCGTCGCCGAGCCGGAAAGCGGACAAATTTCGGTCTATTTGCAGCAGCCGGACGGTTCGCTCGCGCCGCCCGAAACATTTCCGACGCTTGCGGGCGTCAATCAATTGGTCGCGGCGGATTGGAACGGCGACGGCCATCCTGAAATTTTTCTGTTAAGCGAAAATGAACGCGCCATCGGCGTGACAAAATTTGACAAGAGCGGACGGCTGCCGTTTCCGACGCTCGTTCCGCTGGACGGCAAGCCGCTCGTGATGGCGGTCGGCGCGTTGAAGCCCGGTGCAAAACCGTCGCTTTGCGTGATTGTGGACAAGGACGGCCGTCGTTCGCTGATGCTGCGCACGGCGGACGGAAAAATGCGCGCGCAGAAATTGAGCGAGAGTTTCAAGGGAAATCCCACGACCCTCGCCGTGCATGACGTGAATCAGGACGGACTCGCGGATTTGGTCGTATTGATTCCTTACGAAAAGATCAAAGTGTTGCTGCAAAAAGCTGATGGAAGTTTTGATGAACAGGACATTGACCCGCCGGGCGGCACGATTGACCAGCCGTGGCTCGCGGCGGCGGACGTGGATGGCGACGGCAAACCGGAATTGCTCCTGCCGCAGAAAAATTTTGTCCGCGCGGTCGTATTGGAAAAACAAACCGGGAATTCGACAAACAATTCTGTTTGGACGTTTCGCGTGAAAGACCAGATCAATGGCGACGCAAATGATTCCCGCATCGTCGGCGCGACGGCTGTGAAAAACGGCGCGACCGCCATTCCTTCCATTTTCCTTTTGGACGCGGAGCACAAACAATTGACCTTGTGTGAGCGCGATACGAATGCGGTCTGGCGCGTGACGCGCAACGTCGAATTGCCTGTTTCGGATTTTGACGGCTTGCAATCCGTCGCGCTCGGCGGGACGAATGTCCAAAGCGTGGCATTTCTCGGCCGCAATGTCGCGGCGTGGCTGCCGCTGGCTGGCGACGTTTGGGATTTGAAGGCGCTCGATGGTTATGACACGCCGGTCAAGGACGGTTATTTGAACGATGTCGTTGCCGGCGACTTGACCGGCAGCGGGCGCAAGGACTTGATTTTCCTGGAGACGGCAAAAAATTATCTCGAGGTCGTCCGGTTCGATAAAGATCACAAATTTGTTCCGGGCAATCGCTGGCAGGTTTTTGAGGCGCACACATTTCGCGGCGCGGCCAACGCGCTGCCCGAACCGCGCGAAGCACTCGTGACGGATGTGACCGGCGACAAGAAAAACGATCTGGTCGTCATCGTTCACGACCGGATTTTGGTTTATCCGCAGGAATGATTATTTCAGAGCCATCCTGAACATCTTTAGATTAAGCAAAGGCGGATAACGAGTCTCATTCTAAAAATCATCAATCGTAAATCGAAAATTCAGCCAAAGTTACTACTTTTGACACTACTGCCCTCGCCGTTTTGACCGGATTGCACCGTGAGCCGGATTCGTTGGGCTTGCTTGAACAAATGATCCGGCCGCACATCACCATAGATTCGAGCGATGATTGAAGGGCCGGTCTTGTCGCCTATTAGCATGGCGATTTCCGCATCAGAAAGTCCGCTTTGACGCGCCTGCGTGACGAAATACGATCGCAAACCGTGCGGCGTCACATGCCCCAATCCAAGCGTGCGGCAAATCGTCCCGAGGCGAATTCTGATTGTCGAACCAGCCCGATGCACCTTCGGATTCAATGGCGATGGGAATAGCAAATGGCTCGTGGCTCGCTTTTGCATCCCGCGCAGCAAAGCCTCCATTTCAAACACTATCGGAACGAAAGGCATGATGCCGCGCTTCTCACGCTTGACCTGCAAAATTTTTTGGCCCAAATCCACCGCTTTCCATTCCAGCGGCAGCGCTTCGCCAATGCGAAGGCCCGAATATGCCAGAAAACAAAGCACGTCCGCCATGTCATCGTCGTTCCGCGCCCGCAACCAATGCTCAATCTGCTGTAAGCCTTCCGGCGTCGGAGCCACTTCCCGGCAATGACGGATGTTCTCTTCGATGCTGTAACGGCCTCTGCCTTTTAATGGGTTTGATTTGACCAGCGTTCGCCGCACCGCCAGACCAAATACATTGCCTAAAATGGTCAGTTCCAAGTCAACGCTAGGCGTTCCCACCAGCCTCCGTTCAAATCCGCCGTTGGTTCTCCAGTCCCGGTATGCGTCACAATCAGCCAGCGAAACTGCCGCCGCCTGTTTGCATCCAAAATGCATCCGCAAGGGTTTTAAGCAGGCTTGTTCCGTCTTGACAGTAGCAGGACTTTTCAGACGACCCGTGCGTGTCCGCATCCCGTTGCCAACGTAGTTGTCCATCAATTCGCCCACCGTAACGCGTGGGTGATGCAGCGTGATGCCCATTGTCTCGATGCCATGTTTCTGCATCCATTGCTCGCGCCGCCACTTTTCGAGCCACCTTCGGGCGTCCACCGGAATGTTTGTGCCCGTGCTGCGCCAGGTTTGTTTGCCGTTCACCCGCACACGGGCATAAATCGCACCTCCTTTTCTGTAAAGGCATTTTCCAATGCGTTTGAACAAGGGCAGGATGCGCTCGTTTTCTGTGCTGGAAGTTTTCATGCTGAAAATTGCCAGCCAACCCGACGGCACGCAACCCGGAGGCGACGATGCGAAGTTACTACTTTTGATACTGCTCAACAAATTTTACTGTAGGAGTCGAAGTAATGAGACTCAAACTGAAAGAATCAGTTAGAGACTCCTCACGTCGTCTCCTACGGAATAAAAAATAAAAACCCCGTTCCGGTGAGGGAGCGGGGTGAGAACATTAACGTTTATTCGATTTGAGACTCGTTACCTCGTCTCCTACGAACTTAAACTTTGCGGCGACGGAACATCAACAGAGAAAGTCCACTTAAACCAGCCAACGCAATCGTCGTAGGTTCGGGAACGGGCAACAGATACAACGGCGTAAGCAGAGAGTTAATCGGAAGACCTTGCGGTCCTGCAGCAGTTGCAAACACCGTAACGCCCGGGTCAGCACTATTCGGAGCAATAAAACCAGCAGCGGATACACCAAAGAAACCATTTTGACCCAAACCTTGGAGAATGCCGATATAGCTTCCAGTTGCCAATTCATTGGACACAGTTCCCCATGAGGTGCCCAAATTTGCCGACCAGCCAACAAGAATTATGTTGTTTGTGACACCAGCCGCCCATGGCACCGTTAAAGATGTGCCAGAGTTGATGGGGGTTAGCCTACCTGCCGTTGATGAGTTGGTTCCGCCACGTCCAGCATCAAGCCATGTTCCACCAAAAAGAGTGGCGAAACTATTTGATGGAGATGACGCTCCAGCCACTTGAGAGCCAGTAAACGACGTATTATACAACAATTCATAATAGTAGCTCAAACCACTCGTCGTAGCCGATCCAGTCACGCCAGCAGCTCCTGTTCCTGGGCCATTTGCCGTTCCGCCACCAAACAGCGGCGAATACAAAAACGAATTAGTTTGTGCAGTCATTGCTGAAGGACTAATTGAACTCCAATTTATATCTCCTTGTGCGAACGCAATTCCAGTTACAGCAAACGCAGAAACAATTGTTAAGACTAATTTTTTCATAATATTATATTGATTTCGGGAGTTGTTATTCTGTTTCAAATTACAAACCTGTCGTCCATTTAGCATTAACGTCAGAAGGGCTTACAAAAAGTCCTTGTCCCACACTGATAGTGGGAGGAGCAACCGGACTGTCTGCATTATCAGACCAGCCCGTCGGCGACCCAGTATCAGTTTTTGAAAAGGTATAACTTGAAGTGTTAGGGTTCCAAATCAAAACCGAACTGAATTCAGGAAGGCCGTTAAGATTTGGACCACCACCTGAATTATTACCATTGGTCACTGAACCAGCATACGGAACCAAACAACCAACCAAATAATTAACACCCGCATTGGGAAGAGGTATACTATTAGAAGTGCCAACATTCACGGCAATCGCTCCCGAAAATACATTCGTTACATTCGCATCAGATGGGTTCAAAAAGAAACCTTGTCCCACCGGAAGCACCGGAGGAGAAATCGGACTGTCGGCGTTATCAGACCAACCCGTTGGAGAACCGGTATCGGTTTTTGAAAAAGTATAACTTGAAGTATTAGGATGCCAAATTAGAATTGAACTGAATTCAGGAAGGTTATTGCCAAAAACTTCATTAGCCCCATTGCTGACACCAATCGCGAATGGAATCGTCAATAAATAATTTACGCCAGCATTCGGGGTTGCCACAGAAGCATAACCAACGACGTTGGCTGAATAGACTTGGGCGTTTGAGGTTAAAATTCCGGCTGCGAGTGCAGCAAGAGCCGTCAGTAGTGTTTTAGTTCTCATATGTAGTGTTTTTTGTTGTTACCGTGTGTGGGGTCAATATCCCAGAGGGGCAAGGCGGTGTCAAACTTTTTTTAATTTATTTTGAACGAAATTTCTTAACCACCAAGGCACAAAGAAGAAACGGGGGGAGACAAAAAATCAAAAAACGCAAATAATGCCAATGTTTTTCGATTTTTCGCCTTTCTTGGTGTCTTTTTGGTTGAAACGGGGCATTTTTAACCACCAAGGCACGAAGACACGAAGAAAAGACTTAAAACTTCTTTCTCGATTTTTTCACAGGCTGCGGTCGTAAAGAAAGTTTTCATTTTTTCGGTTTCCCCTTGATTTTGTATGAAGCGTGGGTTTCAAAAAAAGCGGTTTGAAGCGAGGAGTCTGTTTTTGTTTCACGGCCTTGCGCGTTCAAAGAGTTAGGTTAGAGTTGCGCTCCCAAAAAACACCGCCGGAATAACCTTGAATATTTTTTCCAAGTTCCGCCAGTTCAAGCCGCTTGGCCGCAAGGCAGGTGTAAGTTTCGTCCAATTCGATTCCAAAATAATTTCGCCCCAGTTTTTTTGCCACAACTGCGGTCGTTCCCGAACCAAGAAACGGATCAAAAATCAAATCACCTTCACGAGAACTGGCAAGAATCAGTTTCGCAATCAGTTTTTCCGGTTCCGGGCCGGATGATCGGTGTTTTCCGGCATTGACCAAAATGGAACGGTCAAATCCGTCCAAAGATTTGAAGGATGAGTCAGCCTAAAATCGCCTTCTTCCATTGCATCCCAATCCTTCGGCAAACCATTTTCCTTGCAGGGTGCGGTGACTTTGCGTTTCAGTTTCACCGCCTCGACGTTGAAATAATAATTATCGGACAAAGTGCAAAACCAAATGTCCTCGCTGGAGTTCTTCCAATTCGTCTTCGCGCTCTTTGTTTCGCGTCCGTATACATTGCCTGAATTAAATCATTTCTCTTTTTGTTCTGCGAGTAATTTCCGAAAAAGATTGAGTTCAATAGCCATTAAAATTTAACATCCCGGTCTGGTTATGATCATCGAAATTGCATTCACCGGCACGCCGGTCACGGACATCAAACGCGCGCGCGAATTTTATGAAGGCGTGCTCGGCTTCAAACCGGCGATGGAATCCGCCGGCGGCATATGGGTCGAATACGAAATCGGCAACGGCACGTTTGCAATCGGGTGTTACGGCGATGCGTGGAAGCCGTCCAAAGACGGCACATGCGTCGCGTTCGAGGCGGATGATTTTGACGCGGAGATTGCGCGGCTCAAATTGCGCGGTGTAAAATTCGCGATGGACACCATGCCCACGCCAGTTTGCAAATTTGCCATTATTCTCGATCCCGACGGCAATCAACTCATGATTCACAAACGGCACGCAAAATAATTTCTCATGTCAATACTCGTCAAACCCAACACGAAAGTTCTTGTTCAAGGCATCACCGGCAGCTTTGGCGCGAAGCACGCACAACTCTCGATTGATTACGGCACGCAAGTCGTCGCCGGCGTCACGCCCGGCAAAGGCGGACAATTCTTCGAGCACGGTGGAAAAAAAATCCCCATTTTCGACACCGTCGCCGATGCCGTGAAACAAACCGGCGCGACCGCGAGCGCGGTGTTCGTTCCCCCGCCCTTCGCCGCCGATGCGATTCTCGAAGGCGCGGACGCGGGGCTTGAACTTGTCGTCGCCATCACCGAAGGAATTCCCGTGCGCGACATGGTCAAAGTGAAACGCGCGCTGCAAGGCAACATCAAGACGCGGCTCATCGGGCCGAATTGCCCCGGCATCGTCACGCCTGGCGAAGGAAAAGATTCTCACGGCGGTTGCAGAATTGGAATTGCGCCCGGTTATATTCACAAGAAAGGCCACATCGGTGTCGTCTCGCGCAGCGGCACGTTGACTTACGAAGCAGTCTGGCAATTAACGTCGCGCGGCGTCGGCCAAAGCACTTGCGTCGGCATCGGCGGCGATCCGGTGAACGGCACATCACACTTGGACGTGATCAAACTTTTCAACGACGATCCCGAAACGCATGGAATCATCATGATCGGCGAAATCGGCGGCAGCACCGAAGAAGAAGCCGCCGAGTGGATCAAGAAGAATTGCAAGAAACCGGTCGCCGGATTCATCGCGGGAGCAACTGCGCCACCCGGACGCCGCATGGGTCACGCGGGCGCGATTGTCAGCGGCGGCAAGGGAACAGCCGAGGCGAAGATCGCCGCGTTCAAGGCTGCCGGCATCGGCATTGCCGCCACGCCGAGCGAAATGGCGGACACACTTTTGAAGATGATGTAATTCGTTGAAGAGTTAAAGTGTTGAACGACGATTCGCTCTCCGCTTTAACCGTTCAACGCTTTAACGAATCACGAGATGGGCATCATTGATTTCATCCTGAACCTCGCGGGCTTGCTGCTCTGGCTGAATTGGCGCGCGGAGGAAGCCGATCCTGTCGGCAAACGAAAACCCGCGACGCTCATCGGCACTTTGCGGCGCGCGGATTCCAACAACGGCGGAAATTGGAAGTCTCCTGCGATCATCGGCGGATTGATCTTGCTGCGCGCGCTCTTTTACTGGCAAATTGGTTCGGTGGTGCATTGGGTCGGGAAACTGAATTTGGGCGTCATCGAACTTTCGTTTCGCAGTGATTTTTTTGGCCTGATGTTGGTATTTTCAATTTTCAGTTTCGTGGTGACGCTTGGAATTTTTTATCTCTGCCTGCTGCTGCTATCAGTTCTCGACGGGCCCGAACCATTTCGGAGCGTGGTGCGATTGCAACTGGGCGGCATGGACGGCTGGCGGCGCGGAACAAAATTATTTTTGCCGCCTGCCACCGTGTCATCGCTGTGGTGGCTGGCAAGCTGGCTGCTCGCATGGCTGCAAATCATCCCCCAACCGGCTTCAGAATTGCGGCGACTTGGCGAATCGCTCATCGTCGGGCTGGGAAGTTATTCGGCGTGGAAATTTTTGGCCGTCGCGTTGATCCTGCTGCATTTGGTGAACAGCTACATTTATTTCGGCAAACATCCGTTTTGGAATTTCGTGAATGCCGAAGCGCAAACGCTTTTGACGCCGTTAAAAAAAATCCCGTTACGACTTGGCAAAATGGATTTCTCGCCCGTTGTTGCAACCACGTTGATATTTTTGCTGGCAGGACTGGCCGAACGCCTTCTGAACTTTCTTTACGGACGGCTGCAGTCGTAAATGCAGGATTAATTTGATTTCACTTTTGGAAATTTTGCAGAAATGACCGCGCCGACATCTTTTTCGCTGATGATGGAAAGCGCGCCGCCATGCAATTCGACCAGCCGCTTGGCGATGCTCAAGCCGAGTCCCAAACCTTGCTGCTCCTGTTTCTTGCGGTCGAACTGCATATAAGCACCGATGTGTTTGGTTTCTTCCGCCGCGAATCCGCAGCCGTGATCGCCCACGGAAAATGTGGCGGCGGCCGGCGTTTCAGCCAGCATGACGCGCACGGGCGAACCGGCCTTGGAAAATTTGAAGGCGTTCTGTGTCAATTCATCCACAATCTTGCTCAAGTATTCGTCAGCAATTGGAACCGTCACATCCGACAATTCAAGAAATAAATCCGCCGGACGACCGGCGTGAGAAGCCTGTGTCGTGGCATGTTTTTTTATCAGCTCAACCGGATGTTCGGTCTGGCCGATGCGCAACGCGCTGGCATTTTTTGGATCGGCGGCGATCATTTCCAGTTGCGCATAAATCAAAAAGTTTTCGATCAGCCGCGCGAGACGTTCGCTTGATTTGTGGATTTCCTGTCCCATTTCCGCGATTTCAGCCGGTTTGAGCGTCGCGGAAGAATGCGCCAGCAATTCGGCGTTGGACAAAATGCCATTGAGCGGCGTCCGCATTTCATGCGGCATCATCAGGCTGATGTTGTCGCGCAAGTGACGGAATTTTTTTTCAGCTTCGTCGCGGATTGTTTGTGATTTTTTCAACCGCGCATCCACGGCGGCGTAAAGTGCGTCGGTCGTGAACGGCTTGGGCAGGTAATCATCCGCGCCCAATTCCATGCCGTGTCTCATGCTCGCGCTGTCGGCAAGGCCGGTCATCAGGATGAACGGAATTGCGGCGGTGGATGCGTTCTTGCGAAGTTCGGCGAGCGTGAGATAACCGTCCACCTTGCCCATGTTGATGTCGCACAGGATGAGGTCGGGCAAATCCTTCTTGGCCTTTTCGATGCCTTCGGTGCCGTTGGCGGCTTCTATGACTTCAAAGCCTTTCTGGCGAAGCGCCAGTTGCATCATTTCGCGCAACCATTCTTCGTCGTCAATCACCAGAATTTTTTTCATAGGGAAGTGTCCCAAAAACCAGCACAACTCATGCCCCGCAACCGTTTTAACCGGCATTTTCCATTCTGCAGGCGGAAAGTCCGTCCCTCAAATTCATTTCCGCTCTTCCAGTGGCACATAATGATTCAGCGTGCGACCGGTGTAAATTTGCCGTGGACGGCTGATGCGGCTCTTCGGATCTTCCATGATTTCCTTGTAATTCGCGATCCAGCCGGGCATCCGGCCAATCGCGAACATCACCGGAAACATTTCCACGGGAATCCCGATTGCCCGCATGATGATGCCGCTGTAAAAATCCACGTTCGGATAAAGTTTGCGTTCGACGAAATAAGAATCTTTCAACGCCGCCGCTTCCAAATGCTTCGCGATGTCCAACAACGGGTCATTGATGTTGAGCTTGGACAAAACCTCGTCACAGGCTTTTTTGATGATTTTTGCGCGCGGATCGTAATTTTTGTAAACGCGATGGCCGAAGCCCATCAATTTTTTGCCGCTGTTTTTGTCCTTCGCCGCAGCAATAAATTTAGAACCGTCGTCGCCGGTCTTGTGAATTTCTTCGAGCATTTCTAGCACGGCCTGGTTTGCGCCTCCGTGCAACGGTCCCCAAAGCGCGCAAACGCCGGCGGAACAACTTGCAAAAAGATTCGCCTGGCTCGACGCCACCATGCGCACGGTCGAGGTCGAACAATTTTGTTCGTGATCCGCGTGCAGCAGGAAAATCAAATCCAGCGCTTTGACCACTTCCGGTTTGATTTCGTAATCTTCATACGGCGACGAAAACATCATGTGCAAAAAGTTTGCCGTAAATTTGTAAGCCTTCTTCGGATAAATCAGCGGCAACCCGTTCGACTTGCGATACGAATACGCCGCGATGGTGCGCACCTGCGAAATAAGTTTCGCAACGATGGTGTCGAAATCTTTTGTTTTGTTCCATTGCCAGTGCATGACCTTTTCGTCAAAGCAGCTCGCCGCATTGATCATCGCCGAGAGAATCGCCATCGGATGTGCGGTCGCCGGAAAACCTTCAAAATGAAATTTCATGTTCTCGTGCAGGAACGAATGCTCCGTGAGCAAATCGGAAAACGTTTTAATCTGCGCGCGGTTCGGCAGGTTGCCGTAAATGATGAGATATGCCGTCTCGATGAAATTCGATTTTTCCGCCAGCTCCTCAATTGAAATGCCGCGATAACGCAAAATACCTTTGTCGCCATCGATGAAAGTGATTTTGCTGATGCACGCACCCGTGTTGCCGTAACCTTCGTCGAGCGTGATATAACCGCTGTCCGCGCGCAGCGCCGAAACGTCCACCGCCTTTTCACCTTCACTCCCTTCGAGTGTTGGCAGCGTGTAAATTTTTCCATCCAGTTCGAGTTTCGCCTCTTTGCTCATGTGTTCTTCGTTTTCTTAAATTTAGTTCTTAAGAATTTGCCAATGAAAACAATGATTGGCAAGACGGGATTCGTTAAATTGTTAAATGGTTGAATCGTTAAAATGGATTCTTCAACGTTTTTAACGCCTCAACCCTCCGACGAAATTGCTGGCGCGGCATTTCACTTTTTGTCTCAATTACAAAATATGAAACGCTGGGCTTTCCTTACCGTCGGACTTTACGCGCTGGCATTGTTGCTGCTGACCGTGCCGGTCATCCTCATCGCTTTTGTCGGGAAAACCAGTTTTACCGCCAAACAAGCTGCTGAAATTTATCTGCAATGGGGCTACTGGCTTTGGCTCGCCATTTTGGTTGCCGGACAGGCATTTCTCCTGCTGCTGCCGCTCAAAATCAGTCAGCGCCGGTTTATTCCGCGCCGCGCTTTGAAAATTCCATGCATCGTCACGGCATTTCTTCTCGCCAACTTATTTTTCGCCGGAATCATTTCAATTCTTTGCGCGACGTTCAAAGAAGAAGGCGTGAACTTTTTCAGCTACCTCGTCCCGTTCAATCCATCGCCTGACAATCCAAAAGGATTGGAAATTGTCGTCGCAGCTGTTGTCACCCTGCTCGCATTTTGGGTCATCTGGACAATTATTTTTCGTCACTTCGCCGATGCCGATGATCCGGACACGCTGCTCAAACGCAGCACGCGCTGGCTCTTGCGTGGAAGCATTCTGGAATTGCTCATCGCCGTGCCGAGCCACGTCATCGTCCGCCGCCGCGACGACTGTTGCGCGCCCGCCGGAACATTTTGGGGAATCGCGACGGGGATTTCCGTGATGTTGTTGTGCTTTGGGCCGGGTGTTTATTTTTTGTTCGCCGAACGCTTTCGACGGTTGAAGCCGAAGGAAAATTTTATTGATGAATCAAAAAATTAAATTTCATTCCGAAGCCACACGGTAAGCCACGCCGACACACAAAATGATCGAGATGATGTTGAATATGGCAAATTCGCCATACATCAAATAAAACGCTCCAAGAACCGACGCCAGCGCCAATCCGCCGGCAATGATTCCCAACGTCGTGTGCGTTCCGCGTCCGAGCCAGCGCGCGCCATAACCCGACAATGCGCCGATGCCGATGCCAGACCAAGGAAATCTGAATCCGACCCATTCGTAAAATCCGTAAACTAAAACGCCGCCGACAATTGCGCCAAGAAATGCTCCTAAAATTCCCATACCCATGTTGAAATCTTTTGATGGTGCTTTCGGCGCAGTGGAAAGAGGTTTGAGCGGCGCGATCGGTCTTGGCGCAGTCAATGGTGGCGGCGCACTGATTGTTGCAGGAGCAATTGAATTGATACGAAGTCCACTTGCGATTGGCGCGGCAGCAGTTGCCGTTGGCACAGCCATTGCCACAGGAATCGGCGGGGGTTGATTTGGAAAACTTTCCGCGAGGACATTGTTGGCCGTGTGCGTCCCATCCACGCCGCAACTCGGGCAATTCACCGTCATCGGCATCCGGCCGTTGACCGGCTCAACGTCGAACTTATATTTCTGGCCGCAGCCACAAACGACTTTGAGTTCCATAAAATTTCTTTCTGGATTGACTGAGCAACTTCGGTGGCGATTTTACGCCGGACATAAACCGTGTCCATAACTTTCGGCACTGACAATTCGACTTTTGCTTTAGTGCAATCCGTCTTAACTTGCGCGCAACAAATGGGACTAAAACTGTTCAACACGCTCTCGCGCTCGGTTCAGGAATTCACGCCGCTCGATGCCGCGCAGAAAAAAGTCGGCATGTATTGCTGCGGGCCGACAGTTTACGATTTTGCGCACATCGGCAACTGGCGCACGTTCGTCTTCGGCGATTTGGTGCGGCGCTATCTTGAATTCAAAAATTTCCAAGTCACGCACGTGATGAACATCACGGATATCGAGGACAAAATCATCAAGCGCGTCCGTGAATTAAAAATTCCACTGCGCGAATTTACCGGCAAATATGAAGCGGCTTTTCTCGAAGATTTGAAAACGCTCAATTGCCGCGAGCCGCATCATAAACCGCGCGCGACCGAGCACATTTCCGAAATCATTTCACTCATCGAAAAACTTCTGGCGCGCGGCATCGCTTACAAAGCCGCCGACGGTTCGGTTTATTTCTCAATCGAAAAGTATCGCGGCTGCGGTTGCAATTACGGCCAGCTTTTGAAATTGAACTTCGATGAAATGCGCGCCGGCGAACGCGTCAAGAGCGACGAATACGCAAAGGAATCTGTTGCGGACTTCGCGCTCTGGAAATCGCGTGTGCCGGACGACGGCGACGTTTTCTGGCCGAGTCCATTCGGCGAAGGTCGTCCCGGCTGGCACATCGAGTGCAGCGCGATGAGCATGAAAATTCTCGGAACGAGTTTCGATCTGCATCTCGGCGGCGAGGATTTGATTTTTCCGCATCACGAAGACGAGATCGCGCAAAGCGAAGGCGCGACGCAAAAACCGTTCGTGAAATACTGGCTGCACGGCGCACATCTGCTTGTCGAAGGAAAAAAAATGAGCAAGTCGCTCGGCAACTTTTTTACGCTGCGCGATTTGATCGCCAACGGTTTCACTGGACGCGAGATTCGTTTTTTGCTGCTCACCGCGCATTATCGAGAAACATTTAATTTTACAATTGATGGTTTACAAGGCTCATGGATGGCGCTGGCGCGAATTGACGAATGTCTTGGCAAATTGCGCGAAATCGCAGGCGACACAATTGCTACGCCAAACGCAAAACTGTTGGAACAATTTTCTGTCGCGCTCGACGACGACCTAAACATTTCCGCTGCGTGGGGCGAAGTTTTTAAGTGGGTCACTGAAATGAACAAGCGCATCACAGATAATTCTTTGAATACGAACGATGCGGCAGCGGCATTGGCCGCGTGGAACAAAATTGATTCCGTTCTCGGTATCGGCGGCACGAAATCAGAAACGGAAATTCCAACAGAAATAAATTCTTTGCTTGAAGCTCGACAAGCCGCGCGCAAAGCGAAAGATTTCAAAAAGTCAGACGCCATTCGCGACGAATTGAAAACGAAAGGCTGGACCATCGAAGACACGCCAAAAGGTCCGAAGCTGAAAAAAATTTAACTTATGCGCCGCCGCAAATCGTAAATCATAAATGCTCAAAGGTTTGTTCATCACGTTCGAAGGCACGGAAGGCTGCGGCAAATCCACGCAGGTCGAATTGCTCGCGCGGCGGCTGCGCGCGCTCGGCCATCGCGTCCGCACGTTACGCGAGCCGGGCGGCACGTCCATCGGCGAGGAAATCCGCCACACGCTCAAGCACAGCAAGGACAATCACGCGATGACGCCCGAAGCCGAATTACTGCTGATGAACGCCAGTCGCGCGCAACTCGTTCGCGAAATTATTCGTCCCGCTCTCGACGCCGGAGAAATTATTTTGTGCGACCGCTTTTACGATTCGACGATTGCCTATCAAGGTTACGGACGGCAACTTGATCTGAAAATGGTCGAGGCTGTGGTTGATGTCGCTATCGGCGAAACGCAGCCGGATTTGACGTTGCTGCTGACCGTCTCGCAAGAAATCAGCGAATTGCGCCGCGCGATGCGCCAATCTTCATTGCCCTTCATGCGCGACCGCATGGAAGAAGCCGACCGAAAATTTTTTGAGCGCGTGGCAAAGGGTTACGAATCCATCGCCGCCGCCGAACCAAATCGTCTTCGCATTTTGGATGCTTCAGGCGATGTCGAAATTATCTGCGCAAAAATCTGGGAACTTGTGCAGCCGATTTTGCCAAAAGTCGGAAGGTGGTGATTTGGTGGGGCGAGCGTCCCCGCGAGCCGTATCCGCTCTTGCCGAATTTCCGGCAACAATTACCTTTACAACATGACCGAGAAAACAATTGCCGAACTTGAAGCGAAAATCCGGGCGGAATCCATCGGCGACGAGCGCAAACGCGAATTGCTTCAATTGCTCGCAAAACTGAAAATGGAAATTGCGACGAGCGAGAAACAAAATCTCCAGCCGCTGAAAAATTCCGTCGAAGAATTGCGCTCGTCGGTCGAAGGCTTCGAAAAATCTCATCCGAGGCTCGTCCAAATCGTCAACAGCATCAGCAACACGCTGTCGAATCTGGGAATTTGATTTCGTAGGAGACGACGTAAGGAGTCTCATTCAAAAAAATTCTGGGAAAATAAATTAGAGACTCGTCACCTCGTCTCCTACAATTTCAATCCGGTTTCGGCTCCAATTTCGCAATCGCCGCCATGATTGCATCGGCGATTTCATGATAAATTTCCTTGAGCCGAGCCTTGCCGCAAATTTTTGCTTCGGCGCGCAATTTTTCAAATCGCATCGGCTCGCCGTATTTCACGGCAACTTTTTTGGGATGCGGAAATTTATGGTTTCGTCCATACGCCTCGAAAGTCCCGAACACGCGCACCGGAACCACCGGCGCGTCGGATTTTGCGACGACCAAACCGATGCCCGCCTGCGCCGGCTGCAATTTCCCATCGGGCGATCGCGTGCCTTCGGGAAACAAAATGATTCCCGCGCCGCCAAGCAGCCTGTCCAAAATCGTTTTCAAGCCGCGCGCGCCGCCGCCTTCACGATCAACGGGAACAGCGTTCCACGAACGCAAAATCGCGCCGAAAACCGGAAATCGAAAAAGTGATTCGCGCGCGAGATAATTGATGGCGCGCGGCAATCCCGAACCGACCAGCGGCGGATCAAGAAAACTCGAATGGTTTGAAGCGAGAATGACCGCGCCCGTTCGCGGCACGCGCCCGGGATTAAAAACGCGCCAGCGGAAATACGTTGCGAACATTACGCGAAAACAACTCCAGCCGAGAAAATAACTGGTTTTCATTTTTTAACCACCAAGACACAAAGACACCAAGTTTTTGAAAATGGAATTTTTCTTTGTGCCTTGGTGTCTTGGTGGTTCATTTTGTTTCTGAAAGTCGTGCGCGGATTTCTTTCAGCAGCAAACCGCTCGTCTGCTCCGAAGTCATGTTTGAATTATTGATGACGCGCGCGCCGAGCGCAATCATCAGCGGCGCGACCGCGCGCTGGCTGTCACGTTGATCGCGCGCCGCGAGATTCTCATTTACGCCTTCCGCCGCGCGACGTTTCGAGCGTTCTTCGAGATGTGCGTCGAGGTAAAACTTGAAATCCGTTTCAGGAAAAACATTCGTGCCGATGTCGCGGCCTTCCATCACGAGATTTCCAAACTGGATGCAATCGCGCTGCGTGTTCTTCATCCATTCGCGCACTTTTGGAATCGCGGCGACGTGCGCGACGGCAGCGGCGGTTTCCGGCGTGCGAATTTCCTTTTCAGGATAATAACCGTCCACGAGCAAATGCACCGCGCGCAAACCGTTTTTCTCGACGCATTCCAACTTCGTTTTCCATTTGCGGCAAAGCGCGGCGACGGCTTTGGCGTCGTCCACGTCCACTTTCTGTTTCAGGCAATACCACGCCAGCGTGCGATACATCGCGCCCGTGTCCACATAAACGTAGCCGAGCGCCTTGGCGACGAGCTTGGCATTCGTGCTTTTGCCGCTCGCGCTCGTGCCGTCAATTGCTATGACAATCGGATGTTTCATTAAATCATTTTGTAGCGGCGGTCTGTGACCGCCGATGCGACGTTCATAGAACGCCGCTACAGCTCACTCCGCAAACAATTCTTGGTGCGTTAATTTCCTTCCGTTCTTCGCATCCAAAATCGTCGCGCCAAGACCTTTTGGTGGTTGCGCCGCCAGCTTCTGGAAAAAATTCGGGAACGTTTTTTTCACGCAGGCGGGATTGATAATTTTTATGCCGGGAACTTTCAATCCCAGAATCGCAAAACACATCGCCATGCGATGATCGTTGTAGGTTTCAATCTCCGCGCCGTGCAACGGCGACGGCCAGACCGTCAGCGTGTCGCCTTCCTCGACCACTTTCGCGCCGCACTTGGTCAACTCCGTCCGCAACGCGACAACGCGCTCGGTTTCTTGGACGCGCAGGCGGCCCAAATCTGTAAATTGCTTCTCTTCCGAATCAAGCGGAGCAATTACGATGGCCGTCATTATACTATCTCCAAGATGTTCAAGTCTTGAAATCTTTCTGAGCTTTATCCAATGCCTAAACCAATCATCAACTTGTAACCTTTGCTTCAAATTTTCCAGATAGTTTTCTGGAAGAAAATCGAAAGGATTGCGAAGAATTGCAGCCCTATCTTCGGGCATATCTTCGGACGAATATGGAAATAATCTTTTTGCAGCATCAAAATAACTTTTGCTCGAAGCATCCGGCTCGATTTGAAAAGTCCCGCCATTTTTCGGGAAAGTTTCGATCAATTTCAAAGTCATCGCCACATAAGGCGATTCCTCCGCATTTTCGCCAACGACTTCAACTTTCCAATTCCCAATCTTCGCACAAAGCAACAGCGCCGACGCAAACTGCGAGCTTTCTTCAATGCTCACCCGACATTTTTTCGTAGGAGACGACGTGAGGAGTCTCTGATCAATTCCCATTTTTTTAATTTGAGTCTCGTCACCTCGACTCCTACCGCCAAAAATTTTCACCGGCAATTTGTCATTTCCATTTTCCGATTCGACGCGATAACCCAATTCGCGCAACGCTGAAAACAGCGCGGCCTGCGGACGCTCATTCATGCGCAGAATTCCCGCCAGCCGATAAACGCCATTGCCCAGACAAACGAATGCCGACAAAAATCGCGCCGCCGTTCCCGCGTTGCCGACAAACAATTCCGTGGGACAGGCTTCCAGCCTGTCATTGACAGGCAAGATGCCTGTCCCACTATTCGGAATTTTTCCACCAAGACCTTTGACCGTGATAGTGCGATTGCAAAATTCTTCAGGATCATTTTTCACGCGAATCTCAAATCCAAGCTTCTGCAAACATTCGACCATGATCTGCGTGTCCTCGCTCCAAAGCGCGCCGGTGAGCGTGACTTCGCCATCCGCGAGCGCGGCGAGAATCAGCGCGCGGTTCGTGATGCTCTT
>DASQOZ010000005.1:0-27745 GCA_035644195.1 Candidatus Methylomirabilota bacterium
GAGTTCGTCGCATCCACGATGGCATTGGTCGCGCCGTTGATGATCTGATACCATTGGTAGTAAATCGGCTGGCTGCCATTCACCTGTGCGGAAAATGTGACCGGAACACCGGCGTAGACCGGATGAGCATTGGTGAACGAACTTGGCTGGGTGGCAAAGATCGGCGGCACGAACGGGAGGGTGGCGGTTGCTTCGGCTGAATTAGTGCTTTCACCGTTGGCGTTCACCGCCGAGAGCACATAGTAATAGGTCGTCCCGCTGGCGACATTTGTGTCAAAACAAACCAGGCCCGCCGTGTTGCTGACAATGGTGGTGTAAGGCCCGCCGCTGACCAGCGAGCGCTTCAAGTTGTAAGTGACCGCTTCTGGAACAACATCCCAGCTCAACCATACCTGCCCGCTGCCGGTTATGACCACGGGACCGGCCGGCGCATCTGGAACCGGCGGGTTGACAGATTCATTGATGACGACATTTGTCGAAGCCAGGCCTGCCGCCGTGGCGGTCAAGGTGATTGTTCCTGCTTGATTGGTGGACTGCACGATCACCTGCGCCAATCCGCTGAAAACGGAACGCAGCCCGACATTGTTCGTCGCCTTGTCCGACTCATGGTCGGCCGGATCGCCGTTGCCGAGGCCAAGGATGATCCCGCCGGTGACGGTAAAATTCAGCGTATTGGTGGCGGTAGGCACGACACGGCCTTGCGAGTCTATAACCGAAACTGTGACCATCGAAACATCCCGGCCGTCGGCCGTGATGGTCTGGCGGTCGGGTTGAAGAGTGATGGCCGCCGGCGCTCCGGTGGTTGTCACGGTGTTGGTCATTACGGCTTGTCCGTTGATGTAGCCTACGGCCTGAAGAGTTCCTGCGGCGTAAAGCAGGTTCCATACCAGGTCGGTCATGGGAAAGTTCGATTTCTGACCCTGGCTCACACCATTAAGAAACAACTGCACGGCATTGCAATCGCTGAAAACCCAGACGGCGACCGTCTGCCCGGGCAGCGGTGAGTTCCATTGCGGCAAAACATGCAGCACGGGTTTTTGCGTCCAGTTGGCCTGATAATAATAATAAATGTCCTTGGCAAAGCCGCAGGTGTCAACAGGTCCAAATTGCGAATTAATGTTCGGCCAGATGAATGGCGCGGGTTCTCCGCGATAATCGAAACCGGTCCAGTTGCATGCCCCGGCGGCCCAAGGCCGTGCCGCATAATATTGGAGCCATTGTTGAGCCGTCTTGGCATAGCCGGAATAGCCGAGGTCGTAGACGGATTTACAGGTTGACGTATTTGTAATCATGCCGCGCTCACCCTGTCCCCCGCCCTCCTCCGTGCCCATGAGCGGCTGGCTGGGAAAGCTGGTATGAAACGTGTCTATGTTTCCATGCTCGGTGTAGTTGATGCCCTGCACGTCAATGACCGTGGAAAAACCGCTGCCCCAACTGCCGTCCTGCGCCACGGTGCAGAGCCTTGAACGATCCAACTGATGGGCGAGATTTTGCATCACCGTCATCACCGCCGCGCCCGTCGCCGTGCCTTGAATGGCAGTTTCCTCGTTGCCCAATGACCAGGCAAATACGCACGGATGATTGCGGTCGCGGACTATATGGCTCTGCACTTCCCCGAGCGTTTCCGGGTCCACTCCGACACGGCGGTTTTCATCCAGGACCAGCATCCCCACCCGGTCGCACTCATCCAATAATTCCGGATCCGGCGACCCGTGCGAAGTGCGCCAGGTGTTGCAACCCATTTCCTTGAGCCTCTCGACGCGGAAGTCGTGGACGCGATCCGGCAGCGCGATCCCGACCCCGGCGTGATCCTGATGGTTGCACATTCCTTGCAGTTGCACGCGCTGGCCATTGAGCGACATGCCGTTTTTCGGATCCCATGTGATTGTCCGAATACCAAAGTGCGTTTGATAAATGTCGTTCGTCGTCGTCCCTTGGGAAACAGTGGAAACCAGTTTGTAAAGTGCGGGCGAATTCAACGACCAAAGCTGCGCATTTGTCACCGTCACGGTCTGGGTGACAATTTGATTTGTGTTCGCGCCAATGGTGACGCTCTGGGTCGTGTTTGCAATCAGATTGCCGTTGGGATCCAAAATCGTCGAGGCCAGATTGCAAGTGGCGGAACTTGAACCATCATTGTTGACTTGCGACTGGATGGTCACCGTGGCGTTCGCGCCGTTGACCAGATTCGTGACATAAGTTCCCCAATGCGCGATGTGAACCGGATCGGTCTTCACCAGCCAGACATGGCGGTAAATGCCCGCGCCCTCGTAAAACCAGCCTTCAAACCGGCTCGCGTCCACGCGCACAACCAACGTGTTCGTTCCGCCCGGATTGGCATACTGAGAAACGTCAAAGGAAAAACTCGTGTAGCCGCTGACATGACGCCCCAGAATATGGCCGTTGAGCCAGACCAGGCAGTTGCGGTAAGCGCCGTCGAATTCCAGCCACATCGTTTTGTTCGCATAAGTGGACGGCAAAGTGAACGTGTGCCGATACCAGCCAATTGTCGTCGGGCTTTTGGCTCCGGTGATCATGGACTTGTAGCCGTGACCAGTATCAGCAGTCGAATCAAACGGCAACGCCACCACCCAATCGTGCGGCAGGTTGATGGGCTGCCAGGTGCTGTCATTAAAATTGGTCTGAACTGTCGAGACGTTTTCACCCATGTGCGTCGCCACCGGGTCGGGTCTCAACGTGGCCAGATTTGTCTCCGAGCCTGGTCCTGATAGTGCAGAAGTTTGTATTTTAGCCAGATCGTTAATTTCGGGATAATAAGCCACGTTGGTTTCTGACACATTCGTCAAATCGGCCGGATCGCCCAGTTGAAAACGCCAGCCGGAATCCAGCAGCAGCCGTTCGCGCGGAGCATCCGCCAGGACATTTATCGCAAGGAAGACCGCCAGCGCGGTTAAAATTTGAAATGCCCGGATGTTTGAACTCCCTGCCGCACGACGGCGGTTTAAAACTTCGATTTTTTCATGCGAAACACGGTTTCTGACATTCAACAAGGAACACGCAAACATAAATGGCGGCGTAGGATGCGCATAGCCTCTCACAATATGTTAATATGTCAAGGCCATCTGGCTGCAACTCTTGAACCAGGCCCAAATGGAATCCATTTGGACATTTGGACCATTTTACGGTTCCGGCGCCCAGTCATCCGTTCGGAACGGCGAGGCGGGCAATCCTTCCTTGTTGTAAAGATCGCCGGAAGGATTTTGTCCCCAGTCATAACGAACCGCTTTTGGTTGCGGAATTTCATCACTGGAAACGATGGCTGTGTTTCCATCAAGAATCGCTTTTGCCCAGACAAATTTCCGATCCGCGCCGGCGATGCCGAAGCCGGTCAATTCCGTTGGTGTGGGAAAAATTTCTCCGGTGGCGGATGGCGGCGGAGTTCCAAGTTTTAATCCGCCGCCAGTGTTTTTGAAAGTGATCCTAATTTTATTTCCTTCAACCTTCATTGAATCGTAAATGGGTCCAGAATAAACAATGTCTTGTCCATAGGCGATGTGCCGTGCGGCCAACGCGAGCCGCTGGCCGGCATAAGTCTTGTCCGGCGGATGAATGTTCTTGGCATCGCCGATGTCTATCGTCACCGCCATGCCGGTATTTGGCAGAGACAAGGCTTTAAGCTGGGCTTCGCGAACCCACGGCCATATTCCTTCCGACGGAGTTGTTGCCGGAGCGTTTATGTTGGGCAGTTGGACGAATAGAAAAGGAAAATTTCCCTGCGCCCATTTTTCGCGCCAGTCCTGGATGAGTCTCGCAAATAAAACCGGATACTCTTCGGCTTCCTTCATGTTGTCTCCGTTGCTTTCGCCTTGATACCAGATGACGCCTTTGATGGCATAAGGAATCAGCGGCGAAACCATTCCGTTGAAGGCATTCGCCGGCGCGCCAAAACCGCCGTCAGGATGGGACGGCTCTTTCGGAGCCGAATTGGCCGGCAAGGTTTCCCCGGCAACTTTTGCCTTCTCGCTTGCGGCACGCCATTCCTTCATCTTGATTTCATAGTCGGCGTGTTCCTTGGAATAAACGGCTTGTGCGTTTGAAAAATTATCAACTAATTTTTGACGGGCGGCGACGTAATGAGCCAATGCCTCGTCTTTTTCCAAACCGGAAACGCTCGTCCACGTCTGCGCCGCCGTGCTGCCTTTGTAAGTGGCGATCATTCCGACGGGATTTCCGGTGACGTGCCGGATTTCTTTTGCAAAGTAATAACCAACGGCGGAGAAACCGTGCCACGCCCAGTTTGCGGCCATGTTTTCGGGACTGCAAACAACCCATTTTCCGTTCAGCGGACTTGGCGGCGGCGCCAGGCCGATGTTTTTTTGCGGCTGCAACGCAGTCGCCCACGGAACAAAAAACATCCGAATCTTGGAATCAGTCGCGTTCGTGATCGCATCCTTGCCGCGACTGTCGGTCTGGATGCCGAATTCCATGTTGGACTGGCCGGACGCAACCCAGACATCGCCGACCAAAACATCCGTGAAGGTGATTGTATTATTTCCAACCACGGCCAAAGTTCCGACTTCACTGCTGGGATCAACCTTGTCCAAATCCACCCGCCAAGTTCCATCGGCTGCGGCGATGGTTGACTGCTTTTGATTCTCAAATGTGACCGTGATTTTTTCTCCCGGCGACGCCCAGCCCCAGACCGGCAGCTTTGATTTTTCCTGCAAGACCATGTGGTCGCCGAAAATACCGGGCATCCGGACATCTGCCCGCGCGAGTGTGAAATGGGAAAAGAAAATGCCGGTCAATGCCAGCAGCCAAAAGCGACGATGATGGTTCATGGTTGTAAATGAATAGTCTGAAGATTGTGAATATGAATCAATTCACATCCGTTCCCCAACTCTCGTTCGGCAAAATTCCCATTTCCAATTCCAAAGTTCCGCCTTTGACAATTTCCGTGTGCGTGATCCAAGGCCGGTTTATCGGCTCGCCATTCAGTTTGGCGGATTGGACGTAAATGTTTTGATTGGATGCGTTGTGCGCCACGATGGTGAACTTGCCGCCGGGATAAAATTTTGAATCCAGTTGAATGGTCGCCTTTTCGACGAGCGGACTGCCAATGATATATTTTCCGTCCGCCGGATTCACCGGATAAAGTCCGATGGCGCTCCACACATACCACGCGGACATCTGGCCGCAGTCGTCATTGCCGCAAATACCGGTCGGCGTGTTGTCATATTGCAGCAGCATGATTTGGTGCGCGCGAAGAGCCGTCTTGTATTGCGCGCCAGCGAATGCGTAAAGATAAGGCACATGATGACAGGGTTCGTTGCCGTGCGCGTAATGTCCCATGAGGCCGGAAAAATCAACGATGTAACGGTGGATGTCGGAGTCCTGAAGAAAAAGTTCGTCGAGCTTTTTGATGAAAGCTTCGTTGCCGCCATACAGTTTGATCATGCCGGGCACGTCGTGAAACACGGCGAAAGTATATTGCCAGGTATTGGCTTCGGCGTAGTCGTCGGGAGAGAAGGACTTGGGATCGAACGGTTCACGAAAAGCGCCCGCCGCAGTTTTGCCGCGAAAGAATTTGGTTTCAGGATCAAAAACATTCGTGAAATTTTGCGCGCGTTGATTGAACAACGCCGCGTCGTCGGTCTTGCCGAGCGCGGTCGCCATTTGAGCAATGCACCAATCGTCAAAAGCGAATTCCAACGTGCGCGCCGTGCCGCGCCAGCCTTTGCCGGTTTCGGATGAAACATAACCTTGCTTGGTGTATTCATCCTGCCTGTTGCGATCGTTCATGGCCGTGTCGCGCATCGCATTCAGCGCCAGTTCCGCGTCGAATCCGCGAAAACCTTTGGCGTAGGCATCGGCGATCACTGGCACTGCATGGTATCCGATCATCGTTCCCGTATCAGAACCGGCCAGCACCCACATCGGCAGCCGCTTGTCGGATCCTTGCGTGTAGAAAGTAAGCAGGCTTTGCACGAAGTCATTTACTCTTCCGGGTTGAACCAGAGTCAGCAAAGGATGTTCGGCGCGATAAGTATCCCACAAAGAAAAAGTGGAGTAGTATTGAAATCCGGAGTTGGTGTGAACTTCGCCGTCCGGCCCGCGATAAGAACCGTCGGCATCGTTGTATAAATTCGGCGTCGTCATCGAGTGATACAAGGCCGAGTAAAACGTCTGGCGAATGTTTGGATTGGGAGATTCGATCTTGATGCTGGAGAGTTGCTCGTTCCAGGTATTTCGAGCGGCGAGACGAATTGCATCAAAATCCCACGAAGGAATTTCCATCTGCAAATTCTTTTTCGCTTCCTCGACGCTCGTTGCCGAAAGCCCAACGCGCAATAAAATTTTCTGGTCGGCGGAAGTCTTGAAATCCAGATGCAACCGCACATTTTTACTTTTGATTTCCGTCTGATCCGGCGGCAATGGTTTGCCGTCGGCTTCAAGCCCGAAGCTTTTCCACGGTTGTAAACATTCAATCGCAAAATAAATGGTTCGATGTTTGTCCCAGCCGCTCGTGGTGCGCTGGCCGGTGATCATTTTTTTATTTTCAATTTTTAGAACTGCATCGGTCACCTGGTTGTTCACGCCATGCACGAGGTCAACCAGGATGTGGCTCTCCTTGGAAGCGGGAAAAGTGTAGCGATGCATTCCCGCGTGCGCCGTGGCCGTCAGTTCCGCCAATACATTATATTTGTCGAGCATCACCCGGTAATATCCCGGCGTGGCGAATTCATTGTCATGCGAAAAACCCGAGCGCAGCCGATCCACGGTGAGCGCCTGATAATTGGTGGATTCCTGTAGCTTGCCCGTGATGGGAAGCACCAGCACGTCGCCCAAATCGCCAATGCCCGTTCCGGAAAGATGCGTGTGACTAAAACCGAGGATTGACGAATCCGAATAGTGATAACCGGCGCAAGCGTCCCAGCCTTTGACGGGCGTGTCCGGGCTGAGTTGCACAAAACCAAACGGCACGGTCGCGCCGGGATAAGTGTGGCCATGCGCGCCGGTGCCGACCATCAGGAGCGCTTCGTCAACGGGTTGTGGGATCGCGCCGAAACTGGAGCTTGCAGAACTTATTCCAACCAGAGCTGCGGCAATCAGGATTTTTTTCATAAATGCATTCTAGCGACGATTGAATTGGTTAAGTGTATCCCTCATTTTTGAGGATGCCAAGAATGAACACATCGCTTAACTCTTCTTGGTGGGGAATCAACTGATAGAAAACCGCGCCGCTGGTTGGATTGGCAGTAATGTTGGTGCCAGCCGCAAGATTGGATACGGGCGACGTCACACAACTGTCAAGGCGTCACCAAACGATAAAACAAAGCTGGCATCGCCGAATCGGCTGGCAGGGTGACGTTGAAATTGCCGAAACCATCAAAGGAATTGGTCCAGGTCGGAATCCAAGTGATCATATTCGTCGAACTCAATATCCGATACGTCAGGTATGGTGTGCCGTTCGATCCGGAAAACCCCATGCTGCCCGGACTGTAATTCAGACTCGCAATCACCGGCGGCGTGGCGGACAGATAGGCGAGACTTACCTTCTTGCCAGTGGTGTCATCAATGATCGAAGCGCCAGCCGGCACTGTGCCTGCTACGAAATTTCCAGTTCCGCTCCGCGTGCCAGCATAGGCGAGCAGAACGCTCGTTCCACTGGCCGGTGCATTGCTCGCATTGATGATGACATTGCCAGTCATAATCAGATTGCCGCTATTGGCGAGCATGGGCGTGAGGCTGGCACCGAGATTGGCGAGATCAAAGGTCAGTTGTGGACTGCTGCTTCCAAAGGTAAAGCCGCTGGCTGAAAAAGAACTGCCCGCATTTGCCCGGCGCAAGTTTAAGACACCGCCGTTATTGGTGTAAGGCATCGAGACATTGTTCGTCGTGGTCAATGCCAGAGTTCCAGCATTGATGGTCGTGCCGCCGGTGTAGGTGTTCGCTCCGTTCAACGTCAATGTGCCGCTCCCGGTTTTGATCAATCCGCCAAGACCGGAAAGAACTCCCGACAAGGAAATGTTTTTGGCGTTGTTGCCGGAATCGGCGGCTTGGAACGTGATCGCTCCATTCACGTTGGTCAGTATCATCGGCAATGAGGACAGCCAGTTGCTTGTCGCACCAATCGTTCCGCCGGAAAGGGTAATCGTGTTGGTCAATGTTCCCAGCGCATTCTTTGAAATCCCACCCGAACCGACAAGCATCGTTCCGCCCGTCACATTCAACGCTGCCGTGCTGCCTGAACTGAACGTGCCGCCGCCACCAAACTGTAGAGAGCCGGCCGTAATTGTTCCGCCCGACAGATTGACCGTGCCCGCTCCACCGGAACTGGTCGCTCCATGATTGATGTAAAGTATGTTCGTTCCCAGATTGAATGTGCCGCCTTCCACCATCAACGTTCCTTTGCTGGTTCCATCATAGCCGGCCCGCAGGTTGCCGCCATTGGCAGAAGTCAAAGTAACTGCGCCTTGCTTCAAATCCCATGTGCCCGCGCTTCCGCCGCGCCCGATGAACGAGTCGCCGCCCCCGCCAGTCGAGGTTGCCTGCGCGCTCGGGCTGTTGATCGTATAGGTGCAATTGCCACTGTAGGCCACCATGATTCGCGCGGCGGTCAACGTCGCCGCTTCCTGTGTCACGGGAGTTTGCTGCCAGAAGGTTAAGTTTCCTCCGTTGAATGTGCCGGAGTTTAAATCCACCGTGCCACTGCCGGCGAAAACGGTGGTGCCGGACAGCGACGCTCCTCCCGCAAAAATCAAAGTCGCTCCGCTGTTGACCTGGATTGTGCCCCCGGCTCCGTTGACTACCGGGTTCTTTAACGTCGCCGTGACCCCTGCGTTGACGGTAATGGGCGTGCTGCTGGACAAGGTCAGCAAACCATTGGTCAGCGTGTAACCGGAGGTGTTGAACACCATGTTCGAGGCGATGATGCTTCCGCTGCCGAGGTCCACAAGATAATTGCCGGGTGTTCCGGCGCCGAAGATTGCCCGTTTTCCATCAACCCATGTCTGGTTGACGCTGCCATCCCACCATTGGCTGGCGGATGACCAATTTCCGCTACCATCACCGGGATTGGGCGCCGTCGTTCCATTCGCGTCCCAAGTGAAAGTCGTGCTGGTGGACGCGGCGACCGGCGTCACGCTGACTTCAAGCGAGTTGGTGCTTTCGCCAAGCGAGTTGACCGCGCTCACGACATAGTAATAGGTCGTGCCGTTGACCAATCCCGTGCTGATGTAACCTATGTTGCCCACGTTCGTCGCAATCGTCGTGTAGGCTCCGCCACTCACGAGAGATTGTTTGACGCTGAAACTTTCGGCTCCCGCAGTCACTGTCCAGTTCAACGTCGCTTGTCCGTTCCCTGTGATAGCGGTAAAATTCGTCGGCGCATTTGGAATTGTAATCGGCAACATCAGCGGAGTCGGGCGCGTGGAAGTCAGTGCGATTTGGCCTTTGAGCATCTTGCCTCCATCGCCAGTAAGCCGCAGATAGTAGTCGGATGTGCATGGGGTTCCATTCGTGTTGCCTGCATCCGTGTCCAGACCTTTGTTAAGGCCGGCGGGAGCATCGGTTGGAACCCTCGATGAATTCTCGGCGGTCTTGGCAATCTGGTTGCCTTCGTTATATTCGTCGAACATCGAGATATAGATGCCCTCGGATCCCGCCCTTATCGCATCGTAAAACTGCTTCCACATCAGGTCTCCATGATAACGGGAGCCGTCGCTCACTCCTCCGGGCGCCACCGATTTCTGGTAATCGAGACCATGCGCGTTGCAATAGGCCATGTCTGGCACGGTGTGGTTGACATAAGCATAGTCCACGGCGGCCATGTTGCCCACGGAACCGATCACCCACGGTTGAATGCAGTTGCAGGCGTTATAGACCGGCCCGTTGGTTCCTCCCGTATCGCCGGTCCATGTGTGAAGGACGCCGCCAATGACGTAACAACCCATGTCCTTGAACGTATTGATGGTATTTAACCAATTGCTGGCCGACATTGTATTATTGGCGACGCCCCAAAGGCATACCACCGGCTTGCCATTCTGAATCGCATACGAGGAAGAAGACGTGAGGTGGAGTGTGTTGACAATGGTGTCTGTCCAATCGTTCGTTACGTTACCCGTGCCACTCATGTCATACATGATGAAAAATTTTCGTCCGGTGGCTTCTGCAGCCGTTTTTACACGCGTGGCAATTCCGTCGTCCTGGGCTTTCCTCGTAGAGCCGGGAGTGACCCACGAGGCGAACCTTTGAAGAGCCGCGCCGTCAATCCCGTTCTGCTGCATCCATGTAAATTCAACCGTAACTGTTTGCTGATCCCAAGGAGAAGGCAGCTTCGCCGGCTGTCCATTGCCGAGATTGGCAAACGCAGTCTGATAGAGCGTGGTGTAATCCCGCACGTCGGGCCAACTGACCAGAATACAATTGTTTGATCCGGGAGCCAGGCCATTGTTGCTGTAATGAGACCAGTTGCCATTCGGAGAGCCGTCATTCTGACCGGAGAACCAACCCTGGTAGCCAACGATGACTTTGCCGATCACGTCGCCGGGAGGACTGGCGGCCATCACCGGCCCGCCGCCGCACAAAATGCTGATGATGCCAAAAATAAATGTCAGCCGCTTGACGAAGATGTTTTTCATATTTCTGAAACTTCTGCAACTATAACACAATTCAAGCGCTAGGTAACATGACGGCGACTTAATTTAAAACAGTTACCTCCGCCAAGTGCATAATCCAACATCTTATCTTAAGGAACATATTTGTTGATGACCGGCTGGATCGCGTCCGCCCAAATCACATAACCCCTGGCCGTGGGATGGACGAAATCAGGCATCATGTCGCGCGAGATGATTCCGTCCGGCCCGATCATTTGCGGGCCGATGTCAATGAACGTCACGCGCTGCCCGTCATCGAGCGCCTTGATCTGTTCGTTGACGGCGGCAACTTTTCGCCGTCCGCCATCCGTCGGTTTTTCTCCGCGCGGAAAAATTCCCATGAGAATGATGTGCGCGCGCGGGCAGCGTTTCTCGTATTCCGCGACCAGCAGTTTGATGCCGTCGGCGATTTGCGTGGCGCTATTCTGGCCGCTGTTGTTCGTGCCGATCATGAGGACGACGACTTTCGGATCAATCCCGTCAACCTGGCCATGATCAAGCCGCCACAAAACATTTTCCACACGGTCGCCCTCGATGCCAAAATCGGCGGCGATTCCCGCATAATGCTGTTTCCAAATCTCTTTGCCGGTCGTCTCCCAGCGGTTCATGATCGAATCGCCCTCGAAAATAATATCGAAATGTTTTCCGCCGAAGCGCGCCATTTTACGCTGCACGGCTTCAGTCCGGTTGGTGCGGAGGGTGGGAACGGCGGCCGGGTTGGCGATGGCGGGCGCGGTTGATTGTCCGTTGTTTTCCGCTGCAAAGACGGCGGACGGAGAACAGGCCAATGCCAGGCAGACGCCGAAAAAATAAATCCGTTTCATAATGTTAAATTTCTTGTTTAAGTTTGTCACAATAGATTGAACCACTGTTGCGCGCTTGATTTCGATTTAAGTGAATGGAATAAAATCAATCAAACGGATTTGAAACGCAAGCCATCCTTGGGCGTTTTTCGGCGGAACGGATGCAAGGTTTGGTCATTCAGGCTCGATTTGATATTTATGATTCGCCACCGTCGCAAACACCAGACATTCGCCGTTGGCCTTGTCGAGCCTGAACAGGACGGATTCCGTTTTTCCAACTTCATGGATGTTCACGGGTTTGCCCGGCCACGGATTCATCAGCTCGCAGGGAATGTCGCGTCGCGATTGGATTTCCACATGATAGATGCCGGCTGCATTCTTGCCAGCGGAAACCAAAAATCCGCCGCGCGCTTGAAAATTATGAAACGCCACTTCATTCATTCCCGCGATGGGAAACAAATGAATCCGTCCACTGCGGCTGTTGAGCAAGGTTTCCGCATCGTCCTCATTCCTGCGGCGTCTGCCACTTGATTGATCCGGTGCCACGCCCAAAAGCATCAACGCTTGAGAAGTGTTTCCCGACGGCAATGTCCGCACGCTGCGGATCATCATGTCTTTTTGTTCCTGCGGGGAATCGAGATTGATTTCGTCGGCCAACACCGTGGGATACGAGGCGGCGTCGCCAAAATGATCGTTGGCCAAACGGAAGGGTTCCAATCCCGGCATCTCGGCGAAGACCAGGCCGTTCGTCCGCTGCCACGTCGGGTAGGGAACAATTTGCGCGGCGACTTCACGCCATTGCTTTTGCAAACCGGCGTCCACGCCGAGAACTTCCGCCGCATCGGCGGCGCGCGTCAATCCCCAGCGAAACATGCAGAGCGAACTGATCACGTCCTTCGTGTGCGAGAACTGCGGGTAAATTCCCCACGATTCTTCCTGCACGGAAGGCGTGACGTGATAATAACCATCCGCGCCTTTTTTCGCGTAAGCCGCGTAGAAGAGCGCCATTTGTTTCATCAACGGATAACATTCATTGCGCAGGAAATTTGTATCGCCACCATAATCCCATTCATCCCACGCCGGGCGAATCGTCTGCGCCATCGTGCCGAGGCAAAGTTCCAGAGTGACGCTGCTGTGGAGGTATCGGTCAGGTTTGATCGGCGGAAGATAACCGTGAGAAATAAACATTCCGGGCATGTGAAACATATCGCGCGCGGCTTCTTTCGCGCCGGGCATCCAGTATTCAACGAGTTGTTTCCACATATCCTCGCTGTCGGCCCAATTGCGGACGAAGCGCGACGTGGTGAAAATTTCGTTGTAACACGGCCCGCTGTTCCAGCCTTGCAAATCCTGCTCCGGCAAAACATACGACGCGCTGGACTCAAGCTGGCGCATATCCGTTTTAGTTCCGCCGCCGTGACTGTCCGTCCAGCTTTGCTGGTAAAGACTGCGAACATCTTCGCTGCACGCGGTTCCGGTGAGTCCGTGAAATATGCGACCGTTTTCCCGCGCGTCATAAAAATCATTCCACCACTTTGTATTTTCCCGAACCACACCATCGAAGCCGCCCGCCGCTTCCGCCATCTTCAGTTTTTGTTTTGCAAACGCGATCAAATCCGAACCATCCATCGTCGTTACGATTGTGACCAGCGCCTCCAGTTTTCCGTTGGAGCCGGGCGAAAAAGTTGCCGTCGCCGCCGCGCCGGGCGCGTCCGCGATGGCCGCTCTCGGCGTCTTTAACCAATCTCCAAGAATGGGCAGATTCGCCGGCGGCGTGCCGAGACCGGTTTTTCCTTCCGCCGTTTCCAGCGTCACTTTTCCCGGCGTGGTGACCACGCCCATGAGGACATATTCAAAACCTTTCGGAAAAGTTTTCTCCGCCGGAAATTTCTGGCGGATCCAAAAATAATTTCCGTCCCTTCCGCCGGTCGGCGCGTCAATCGGGCCGTTGAACGCCTTGCCCGCCCCGGCTTCCGGCACGGTGTAACGCGTGCCTTCGGCGTTCATATACATCATGTGCGACGTGTCTTTGTGGCGATAGAGCCGCAGCCACACGGGCGCTTTGATTCCGTCAAAATTTCCACGGATGGCATAAATGTCGTTTGTCATGCCGAGAACATATTCGAGGCTGGCCTTCGCATTTCCGTTCGTGATTTCCAAGCTCACGACGCCATCGGCGCAACTTTGCGTCGCTCGCGGTTCCGGCGTTCCGGCCATTGCATCAATTCCAAAAACAATCTGGCCGACGGGTTTCAGGCAGGGAAACGCATAGCGAACCGGTTTGCGATAAGGATCAATCTCGCCGCCTTCTTTCCGCAACCATCCGAGATTTTTCGGGCGCAACGTCGTCGGTTGGATTCCGACATAATCTTTGTTGGCTGGAGAAAATGCGCCCTCGGTGATTTCTTCCAGCGTCGGAGTGTCATACCAGTTCACGCGCCGATCCCAGACATTATTTTTCGTCAAGCTGATCGTGATGCGATCCGGCGGTCCCCAAATCGTGGTCCGCATTTTAAGGTTGTTGATGGACATTGACGGGCCGGGCAAGGGATCGGTGGGATTCAGCGTGCTTTCAAATGTCACCGATTGAGCCGCCTCGCGCAGCGGCATTTCGCGCAGCCACGGCAGAGGCGAAGTTTCCGCCGCCGACAAGGAAAAGAATCCGTTCGCGGATGCGACGGTCAGGACGCACAGTATTTTTATTTTTTTCATAGTGCTGAAAAGTTGCATTTGATGCCGCATAACATGACGACAGCCAGCGGCATGACTAATGTCAGCTACAAGAAATTTCAACACCAGAGCGGCTTCAACGTTGCTAACCTGCCATTTAATCAACGCCAGAGGACGCAGTGTGCGCCCAGGCTGACAGGTTTCCCGTTGAGCATCAATTCCACAGGCTCGTCGCGAATGCCATACGGCCCTTACATTGCGCTGGCGGCGGCGATTTGGATTTTTTGCGGGAAGAAATTTGTGGCGATGCTGTTTCGGTAAATTTTACAATGCTTACTTCGTCGGCTCTGCCAATGCAATTCGGTCACCATGTCGAAATATAAAAACATATCCTAAAATGCAGATGGTGAGCAGCGGAAACCAACTCCACGCAAAGGTGCCATTAAAAATGCAAAATATTTCAATTCCCATCATCAGCATCAGCCATAATCCGATAAATAAAGCAGCCAACAGACGGCGACGAAAATCGAAACGTAAAAGCACACCGCATGATTTACAATTCCAACGCGCCCAAATCCAGGATTGCCAAAAGGATTGCTTCCATCCAACCGGATGGCCGCAGGCAGGACAACAATCGATTGAATGCTTTATTGTCATGGCGGGCATATTTAACAATTAAATCTGCTTCTGACAAATTTTTTGTCGAAACAGAAATCAAATCGCGAAGTCGGTATATTCCGGTTTCACGGCTTCGGTCGGTGCGGTCAACATTCCGGCGGCAACAGTCGCGTTCGTGCCTTGCTCGATCAAAATGAACGCGCCGGTCAGGCGGTTCACATTGTAGCCGTCGAACACGAGCGGCTTGGAAGTTTTCAGGCGGATGATGCCGATGTCGTTCATGCCGAGTTCGCTCGGATTCGGTTCCGGCTCGAACGTCGCCAGATTGACGCGGCTTTCCAACGACGTGACGATGGCCTGCACGGTCTGCGTGCTGTGCTTGAGAAAATATTTTTTGCCCGCCGACACCGGCTTCGGGTGCATCCAGCAAATGCGCGCGTGCAAATCCGCGCTGCGTCCGGGAAGATTTTCGAGGCCGACAATCATGTCGCCACGGCTGATGTCAATGTCGTGCTCAAGGCAAAGCGTCACCGATTGCGGGCAGAACGCTTCACGCAACGAGCCGTCGAGCGTCCAAATATCCTTTACAGCGGTTTTAATTCCAGCCGGCAAAATGACAACTTCCTGTCCGCGCCGCACGATGCCGCCGGCGATTTGTCCGCTCAAGCCGCGAAAGTCGTGCAATTTTTTGTCAGTCGGATTATTTGGACGATTGACCCATTGCACGGGAAATCGCAGCGCGCTCAAATTCCAGTCGCTCGCGATGTGAATGGTTTCGAGATGCGCCAGCAACGGCGGGCCTTCAAACCACGGCGTGAATTTTGACGCAGTAACGACGTTGTCGCCATTGAGCGCGCTCAATGGAATGAATTTCACGTCGCGGAAAACGTCGAGCTTGGGAATAAAATCTTCAATCTCGTCGCGGATTTCGAGATAACGTTCCTCGCTCCAATCCACCAAATCCATTTTGTTGACGGCGATGACGAGGTGCGGAATGCCGAGCAGCGACGCGAGATAAATATGGCGGCGCGTTTGCTCGATGACACCCGCGCGCGCGTCCACGAGCACGATGGAAAGATTCGCGGTCGAAGCGCCGGTGACCATGTTGCGCGTGTATTGCACGTGACCCGGCGTGTCGGCGACGATGAATTTTCTTTTCGGTGTGGCGAAATAGCGATACGCGACGTCAATTGTAATGCCTTGTTCGCGTTCGGCACGCAAGCCGTCGGTCAAATTTGCCAAATTGATTTGTCCGCCGCCAGTGATGTCCACGCTGCGTTCGAGCGCTTCGATTTGGTCTTCCATCAGCGATTTGGAATCGTAAAGCAAACGACCGATGAGCGTGGACTTGCCGTCGTCAACACTGCCGCAAGTGTTGAGGCGCAGAATTTCGATTGGATGTTGCGTGTGTGGCATTGCAATGAACGGAGAATTGTAATTATGAATTCGATTCTACCAAGTCAAAAACAGATTGTATGGATTATGTTGCGGATGCCAGTCGTTCAAGGTTTAATAAAACATTCCACGAAACGTCTGAATAAAAAGTCAACTGACTCCACTGGTCAACGCGATGGAGCTTGAACGCTTCTTCTATTTTGGCTGTGAAATCTTCTTTGCTTGCGACGCCGAACAAGATTATTAGATTCTCAAAAAATCGTTTTGATGTTGCCCTTGTAAACAATTCACAAGTGCGACCATAGCCGCTATAAATCAGCGTTCGTGGATACCAAGCTCGCCGCCTATTTGCCTCTAATAGACTTGCAACAAAGAGGACTACATCGGCTTGCAGAATTGAATCTCCGCGCAATCTTTCAGCCCAACTCAAAACCCGCATTTCGTAATCGGGAGTTGTCCAACTGTAAGAAATGAAAACCTTTTTAGGTTTTGGCGTTTCGTCTGACATAGGCTGATTATCGGTTGGCCTTTAATGTTTTTGCTTTTTTCACCGACTGTGTCAGCACCAGATAATTTTTGTTCGTGACGACTTTACGTCCGCTTTTCTTTTCCAGTTCTCGGCGGGCGTTGCCGGCCACTTTGCCGCCGGAGCGCGCGGCCTGTTTGTTTTGCGGAAAGCCTTGCGTGTCGCGGTTGCGGGCGATTTCTGTCGTGGCCGCTTCGCCGAGCATTGAGAAAATCAATTCGAGATCGGTCATGTGGTCGCGGAGATTTTCGCGCTTGAGCTTTTTGAATTCAGCGTATTCCGTCGGCGTCAGGCCGAACGTAGCTTTGGAAATTTCAGCAGTCAGGATTGCGTATTCGCGCTGCTCTTTGACGCCGCGCTTTTTCCATTCGTCGGTCAGTTCGTCGCGGATGGCGATGGAGCGCATCCGTTTCTCGATCCAGTCGGCGGAATAGCCCTTGGCCTGATAGATGGCGCGGGTGCGTTTGGCGGCAAGTTCCGGGTCTTCAATCTCCTGCACGCGCTCGTAGCCGACGCGCGCGAGCCAGCGTTTGAACGGCTCGGCCTTGGGGCTGGGTATGGATTGGATGAGACGAAAAATGCCTTCGGTATTGGCGCAATTGAGTTTTTGCGGACCGCCTGAAGTCGGAACCACAAGGGTATGGACAATTTGTCCATACCCTTTGGCAAGTTCTGGGTCGCGCTGACGAACCTTGTTGAAATAGTCAGTCGGATTGGCCGAATCGGTCAGCGCGGCAACGACGTCCACAACGACAAACCACCATTCGTTGTTGTGGATGACGCGGCGGACTTCCTTTCGCTGAAACAACGCGATGCGCTTTTCGGGATTGGAATCAGGTTCGCTCATGTTGCAGATGGTTTAGAAATATCCCGCCTTTTTCCGATCTTCCATCGCCGCCTCACTCGCCTTGTCATCGGCGCGCGAGCCACGTTCGGTCACGCGCGCGGCGGCGATTTCGGCGATGATGTCGTCCACGGAATCCGCCGGCGATTCGACCAAGCCGGTGCTGATGATGTCGCCGATGGTGCGGACGCGCACGACGAGTTCCTGAACTTTTTCTTTTTCTTTCGGCGGCAAAAGATTTGTGACCGGCAGCCATTGGCCGTGACGGCGAACGCATTGGCGCGTGTGGCTGAAATAAATCGTCGGCACTTCGAGATTTTCTTTTTTGATGTATTCCCAGACATCCATCTCCGTCCAATTGCTCAACGGAAACACGCGCATATGCTCGCCAGGATTCACGCGGGCGTTGTAAATATTCCAGATTTCCGGCCGTTGATTTTTTGGATCCCATTGGCCGAACGAATCGCGGAAACTGAAGAATCGTTCTTTCGCGCGCGCCTTTTCTTCATCGCGCCGCGCGCCGCCGATCAAGCAATCAAAACGAAATTCTTCAATCGCCGCGAGCAGCGTGGGAATTTGCAATTTGTTCCGGCTGATTTCGCCAGGCGTCGGAACAGCAATTCCATTTTTAATTGCGTCTTCGACTTTTCGCACAATTAATTTTCCGCCGAGTTCTTTGGCGCGACTGTCGCGAAATTCGTTCAGTTCGGGAAAATGATGGCCCGTGTCCACGTTGAGGAACGGCATCGGAATGTCAGACGGACGAAACGCTTTTTCCGCGAGCCGCAGCAGGCAGATTGAATCCTTGCCGCCGGAAAACAGAATGGCCGGGCGCTCGAACTCGGCGGCGACTTCACGCATGATGTGAATCGCCTCGGTTTCGAGAAACTGCAAATGATCGAGATGATAGGAACTCATTTTGTTGTCCGCAGATTAACGCAGATTAACGCAGATAAAACTCAAAAAAAATAAATCTGCGAAAATCTGTGAAATCTGCGGATGAATCAGGTTTGTCCCACAGCTTTTCCGCCCCACGTCGCGTGCAAGCCGCACTCACGCTTGTCGTCGGCTTTTGCGGGATCGAAATAATCCCATTCGTTCGGCAAATTATTTTGTTTCAAATAATTTTCCATATCCGCGTCGCTCCAATAAAAAACCGGGCTGACTTTCAACGCGCCAAAATTTTTGTCCTCGCTGACGATGTCCAGTTCCGCACGATTTGGATTTTGCACTTTACGCAGCGCCGTGATCCAAACCGTCGGCGCAAGTTCCTTCATACCACGTTGAAACGGTTCCAGTTTCATCAACGCGCTGAATTCCTTCAAGGCGGCTTCGTCGTCAATTGACGGAATTTCGCCATAAATCGCGGCGCGATGCGCCATGGAAATTTTTGGCAGAAACGGTTTCAGGTTCAGCTTGAGCATTTTTTTCAACTGCTCGGCGTGTTTGTAAGTCGCCGGACGATTGTAACCGTGGTCAACCCACAGCACCGGAATTTTCGGCTGCACTTGCGTTGCGAGATGCAAAACAACCGCTTCATAAGGACGAAAATTCGTGGAGACAATCGCGCGGCCTTTCGCTTGCGCGACGGCCCACTTCACAATTTCGAGCGGCGATTTATTTCGCAACTCGGCGTTGGCATTTTTAATTTGTTCAGCAGTCATTTCAAAATTTTTCAAGGCAGATTGTCTAGGTCGGCCAGGTCTTTGTTCCTGCCGCTGGCGCGTTTGTTCGTTTTCAAGTCTGTCAGGCAAATCATCTTTACCGGCTCGCCATCAATCGTTGTTTCCACGCGGCGCGGATACGCCTGCGAAAATTCCAGGCCGCTGGCCTTCTTAAAAATCTCGATTTTGTTCGGAACGCCGCCGAAGAACAACGATTCATTGTTCTGCAAAAACTTTTTATCCAGTCCTGCAAGGTCTTCGCCGAAGAACAGCCGCACTGCTGCGAGCAGCCGGTCGAAATTCTCGTCTGAAACCGCGATCCAGAAATCAATATCCTCGGTGGAGCGATGATAGCCGTAATGATTCACGGCATAACCGCCGACGAGAAGATATTCAACTCCGGCGTGGTTTAGACACGCCAAAAATTCCAGGAATTCGGGCGTTAATTGCCTCTTCGCCATAATTCAAAATCCTCAATTCTTCCAACGCTTCCATGCGTTCCTGCGGCGTGCGCAACTGCCAGTAGGCGCGCAATTCCGCGTCCGCCTCGGCGAATGTGTATTTGCCGAACGTCCGGTAATTTTCATGTCGTCCGGTTGAATTCATGCGCTCTCGACAAAACTATTTTACCAAAATTGATTTCAATTTGCAGCAACAGATTGCCCGTTCAAAAAAACACGCTCGCACCAGTCGCCGAAGCGTTCCTCGGAATTTCTTTCCTTCACGAAACGCACGAGGACTGGGCGCAGTTCGGTTTCGATTTCGCCTTCCTTGATCACGTCCTTCCAGACGCGGTTCAGGCGCGTGCCGGAAGAATTTCCGCCGAGCCAGACTTGATAACGTCCGGGCGCCTTGCCGACGAACGCGAGTTCCGCCATGTATGGCCGCGCGCAACCGTTCGGGCAGCCGGTCGAGCGAATGATTATTTCTTCGCCGCCGAGGCCGACTTCGTCGCACAGTTTTTCGATGCGGTCAATCATGCCGGGCAACATGCGTTCCGATTCCGCGAGGCCGAGGCCGCACGTCGGCAGCGACGGACAGGCCATCGCGGCGGCGTGCAGGACGCGCGCCTGATTTTCGGTCTTCACGCCGTGCGTCGCGAGCAAGGCGGTGATGGCAACTTTTTCGTCGTGATTCGCGTTGGCCAGAATCACGTTTTGATTCGCGCTCAAACGGAATTCAATATTCGGAAATTTTTCCGCAACGTCGCGCAACGCAATTTTCTGCGCGTTCTTCACGCGGCCGGTTTCGACGAACATTCCGAGAAACCATTTTCCGTCCGTGGCCTTATGCCAGCCGAGCAGATCGGCGGTCGTCGTGAATTTGCAAGGCTTCGCGGGCGCGAGCGTGATGCCGGCGCGTTTGTTCACCTCGTCCTGCATGAATTTCACGCCGCGTTCGGCCACAACGTATTTCAAGCGCGCGTGTTTGCGATCCGTGCGGTCGCCGAAATCGCGGTGAATCGTCAGCACGGCCTTCGCGACGTCCACGAGTTTGTCCGGCGTTAAAAATCCGATGACGTCCGCGAGGCGCGGAAACGTCTGCACGTTGCCGTGGCTGCGACCCATGCCGCCACCGACGGCGATGTTGTAGCCGACGAGCTGGTCGTTCTCGACAATGGCGATGAAGCCGAGGCAGTTCGTGAAAATGTCCATGTCGTTCACGGGCGGAATCACGAAACCGATCTTGAATTTGCGCGGCAAATAAGTTTTGCCGTAAAGCGGATCAACGAAATTTTTATTTTCTTCCGCTTCATTGTTGAGCTGCACGCCGTCAATCCAGATCGAATGATACGCCTTCGTCTGCGGCGCAAGCGCCATCGCTACTTTGAGCGAATCGGCAAAAACCTGTTCGCGCGCTTTTGTGTAAGCGGGCGTGGGCGCGGCCATGACATTGCGGTTCACGTCGCCGCACGCCGCGAGCGTTGAAAGCAGCGATTCGTTGATTTTTTTTACGAGCGGACGCAGACCGGATTTGACGACGCCGTGAAACTGGATGCTCTGGCGCGTGGTGATCCGCAAAGTGTTGTTGCCGTATTTTGTCGCGAGATCATCAAACGTGATCCACTGTTTCGCCGTCATCACGCCGCCAGGAATGCGCCCGCGAATCATCATGATATATTTCTTGCCGGTCTTGCGCAGGTCGCGGTCATCCTGCTGATACGAGCCATGAAATTTCAGAAACTGGTTGTCGTCGTCGGAAAAATGGTCGGCGTTCGCATCGTTCAACGTCGCGCCAATCGTGCCTGCCAGCGTCGGAATCGCGGATTTGATTTCTTCGTTGTGCGTCAATTTGGATTTTGTGTCATCGCTCATAGGCGAACGAGTAATCTAACTAGAATTGATGGCCAGTTCAAGCGCGGCTTGCGGTCAATGCAGTAGGCAAGTTTCTGTAACAACAATCCGCAGCAAAACGTCTTAACCTGCGTTGCCTTTTTCGGTCAATCCATGAAAACTCTGATTGCAATCATTTTGGCGCTGGGCGTCGGTTTTGCCGCCGCGTATGTCGTCGTCTCAAAACAAAAGGCGACGCAGACGCAGACGGCGCCGGCACCCGCGCAAACGCAGGAAACAACGGCGGCGCCCGCGCAAAAAGTCATTGTCAAAACCGTGACATCAGAACCTGCCGAAGAATCGCCGCAGGACATCCTCAACGATCTGATCAATGTGAAACTCGGCACCGGCAATGAGCGCAATGCGGCCTTGCGGCTGGTCGTCTTCAAATTGGAAACGCTCGCGCAACGCGGCAATGTGACGATTCCGGCCATCCGTTCGTTCACAGGAAAAAATGTGGATGTGGATTACAACCAGCAGGGCGGTCAAAATCAAAACAACAATAACAATTCCGCGCAGACAAATAATCCAAACGGTGGAAATAACGGAAATAATTTTCGCAACGGCGGGTTTGGCGGAAATTTTCGCGGTGCGCGTCGCGCCCGCAATCTGGCAAATCTGCAAACCGACTGGGTCGTCCCGCCGTCGCTGCGATTGGGGTTGGTCAGCACGTTGAAAGAAATCGGCGGCGCGGATGCCGAACAGGCGCTCGCGGAAATGTTGGCCAGCACCGCGCGCGGCGTTGAAGTCGCCTATCTCACCGTTGTGCTCGAAGACATGGTGCCGGGAAAATATCGGGATGAAGCGGTCAAGGCCGCGAAAGATTTGCTGACGAACCCCGTCTCGGTGGACAGCCCGGACAATCTCGACGAATTATCCAAGTCCTATCTTTACGGCGTGCTGGAATTTTACAAGGACACTTCGTTCGCGGCAAACGCGCAGCAAATGCTGGTCGGCGCGGACGGACGGCTGGATCAGGATGCGATGGATTATCTTTCGACCGTCCTGAAAGACCAATCTGTTTCCGCACTTTACGCCGCTTACAATAATTCCGCGTTGACGAACCAATTCGATAAAATGCAGCTTGGCCGCGACATCTTGAATTACGTCGGCCAGAACTCGCAGGCCAATCAACTTTTCACCGACACGCTGAACAATCCTGATTTGGATAATCGGACGAAAATATTTTCCATTGCCCAACTCGCGGGCGGCGGATTCGGCGGCGGCAATGACATGCCGACCGATCCGCAAATCGTCAGCGCGCGCATCAACCTCTTGAATTCTCTGCTGCAACAAAATCAAATTGCTGGCGACCAAACGCTTTCAGACGCGATTACCGCAGCCATCAACGGTTTGCAAACCGGCACGCCTGTGGATATGCGGCAACTTTTTGGCGGCGGGCAAGGTGGCGGGGGCGGTCGCAGAAATCGCGGCGGTGGCAACGCTGGGAATTGATTTGGTAGGGCGGCGGTGCTCCGCCGCCGGATGCGCAGCAGCGCATCCCTACCTTTTTGGCTTACTGGCTTACGTCGCCGGCACAAATTTTTGGAGCAGCAACGTCGCGCCGAACAAAATCAAAAGGATTGCGCCCAGCCATTTCGGAAAAAACGCCGCAATTGCAAGCCAGTCCACAAAAACAATTCCCGCCAGCAAACCGGAAACGATTTTTCCCACGTTGACTTCGCGCTGGAAAACCGTTCGCACGCAACGCGCGATCCATAGCGCGAGAACCGCCGACAAAAACATCGCCGCTTTTCGCGCATCGCCGGTGTTTATCAGCATCGCCAGAATCATTGGCGCGGCTAAAAGAACCAGCGGCCAATATGGGACCGGCCCGCGAAAACTTTCGCGTCGCGCGATGGAACTCAAGCCCACGACGTAAAATGCCAGCGCCGCGCCGCACCAGATCGGCCAGCCGTTGACGCCCCAAATGCCCGTCGAACCGGCGATGACATAAACCCAAAACCGGCATAAACCCATCAGCCACGGCGACGCGGTGACGGCTTTGTGCGTCGCATCGTAAATGACGATGCACGCAAGCAGCGCGACCGCGAGAATGCCGCTCGTTTTGCTGATGACGGCCAGCGACAACGCGCCGACGGCGAGCAAACCAAAACTCCACAGCCAGACCTGTTCGCGCGTGATTTGTCCCGATGGAATTGGACGCGACGGACGGCGTTGCCTATCAAATTCCGAATCGAACGCGTCGTTCAAAAACATTCCGCCGGTGTAAAGCGCGCTGACGCCGAAAAAGAGCAGCGGCAGTTTCCAAAAATTTCCGCCGCCGCCGAGCCACCAGCCCGCGAGACAATTCGACCAGACCGTCGGCAAATTGGAGACGCGGCCCAAAATGAGCAGCGTGCGAAGTTTGCGGACAAAATCCTGATTCATTGCCCGCGAAGGAAATCAGAAACGACAGCGCGTGAAAAGGAAGTTTGAATTGAACCGCTTAAATTTTGCAGCCTATCCTCATGTTAGGCGGCTGGCGCATCTGGAATCTTTTCCACTTTTTTCTTCAATCCTTGTTTAATTGGCTTCAGGTGTTTCTCGTTGAGTTTGCAGAACTTCAAATCGGATAGCTATACATACAAAAGCCGCCTAACAGTGAGTAGACGGCGCGTTTTGCAGCCTATCAAATTTCATGGTTTGACATTATTCTGGACGTAAGTTTCTGCCAACACAATTTCTATTTTGAAAATAGCCCAGTCATTTATGGCTGGGTAATTCGGCGGGCAATTTCCAAGTCCCGTCAGGGACGACAGAACATTTCTTTCGTCCCTTGCGGGACTTTTCCATTTGTTTGACGTGAACCCAGCCTTGAAAGGCTGGGTTCACTATTTTCAAGCCAACCCGCGCACTTTCAATTGCGCGAGCGTCCAATCATATTCTGCCGCGAGTTGTTCGACGACGCTTTGCGATTTCAATTCCGGCGGCAGCACTTCCCATGTGTAAGTTTCCATTTCCAGATGCGAGCAGATTTGTGGATTTTCGGCGAGCAAATCCAAAACGCCGAGCAAATGGCCGTTCGTATTTTGAAATGGCGGAATCGCGGGCGCGTGCAGCGGGACATGGAAATGAATGCGCCATTCTTCAGCCAGGTAGGGTTGGCGCGCTGCGCCGACCGGACGCCGCAGCGCGGCGTCCCTACCTTGAGAAGCCAGTGCGTCGGGCAAGTCGCGATAAATGCTGCGGTTGCCGTTTTCATCGCGCACGACGACTTGATGAAAATAAACGTCGTCGGCAAATTTTTTTAATTCGTTGAGCGCTTCGGGCGTCGGCTGGATTTGCAGCGCAGAGCTTAAATGAATTTTGCTGATTTTGATTCCGTGATCGAGCAGGCAAGGCAGCGCATTTTGCGGTTCTTCAAATTCGACGGCGAAATGGCAGGTGTCGTAATTGACGCCGAGAAATTCTTCCAGGCGCGGATCGTTTTTATGTTCGGCGCGCATCCGGTCGAAAAAATGGATCGTCTCGGCGCTGTTTTCGAGCAGGCAAAGCGGTTCGGGTTCGAGGCCAAGATGCAATTTGCGTCCTGTCTGTTCGCTGACGCGCGCGACGTGCTCGACGCAATGCCAGAGATTTTGCCGGATCATTTTCAGCGCATCGGCGTGCAGGTTGAATTCCTTGAACGAGCCGGGCAATGTGCTGACGCTGCCTTCGATTCCTTCGGGAACGAGTTGCGCGAGCAGGTTGAAAAGCAAATTCGTGTAGGCGAGCCTTTCGGGCGAAGTCCAATCGGGACGATAAACATTTTCCTTCACGCGCTCGCCGTGGAATTGGCCGTAGGGAAATCCGTTCATCGTGAAGACGTAGCAATTATTTTTTCCGAGCCAGCGTTGAAATTCGAGAAACACGTCGCGGTCGCTCAATTCGACCGCCGCGCGATTGCTCAAGCGCAGGCCGATGCCAAACGGCGCGTGCGGGCAGACCTTTTCACGCACGGCAAGCGTGTAATTCTTGAGCGAATCGAAGATTTCGCGCCACGTTTCACCGCGATGAACATTGGTGCTGTAAGCCAGATGCAGGTTGTGGTTCAGTCGCATTTTCGGGATTACCTTCGATCAAAAGATGCGGCGAAAATAAAATTTGGCAAGATGCAAACCGGCGTTGACACATTGGACGCAAACGTTTAGTTTTTAACCGATCATGTTGCTTCGAATCAGTTTGATAGTTGCCATTCTTGCGGCGCTCGGCGCGGGCATTTTGAATGTTCTTAAAGTGCGCACGGAAATCGTCACGTTGATTTCCCAGCGCGACGACTATCACACGCAACTCACGCAGACCCAGGCCACGCTGGACACCACGAAAAAAGATTTGGCCAGAACGAAGACCGATTTGGCGCAGACGCAGCAGCAATTGGCGGACGCGCAGGACGCCCAGAAAAAAGCCGAGGACACCGCCACCGCCCAGCAAAAACGCGCGGATGATTTAACAGACAAACTTGCGAAAGCCACGGCAGACCGCGACGACGCGCAAGCCAAACTGGCAGCCTACACTGCCACCGGCCATTCCGCGCAGGAAGTCGCCCAACTCACCAAAGACCTCAAAGACGCGCAGGACGCCATCGAAATCGCCAATCAGGAAAAGACCGTTCTTTCCCGCACGGTGACGCGCTTGAACAACAAGCTGAATGAAATCCTTGGCCCGGGCGATTATGTCGTGAAACTTCGCCCCGACCTTAAAGGCAAAGTCGTGGTCGTGGATCCGAAATGGGATTTCGTCGTGCTCAACGTCGGCGAAGACCAGGGCGTTCTTGAAGACGGCGAACTGCTCGTCAGCCGCAATGGCAAACTTGTCGCCAAGGTGATTGTCCGCACCGTGCAAAAAGATCGTTCCATCGCCAACGTTGTTCCCGGCTGGAAGCTTGGCGAAGTCTATGAAGGCGACCAGGTCACTCCCGCGCACCCTGCTTCCTGAAATGAAACGCCGCGCAGTGCAGTTTTTTTTCCTGTTCGTTCTTGGCGCAATTCTTCTGTCCGCCGGCGGTTGCGCGAGCAGCGAACCTGAAAATTCTTCCGTCCGTCCGTGGAACACGCCGCAAAATTGGGAAGGCGGATTGCCTCTGATAAACGATCAGCACCGGTGATTCATTTCACTTTCACACAACGATTCGGCATGACGATGAAATTTATTTTCGCGTCGTGCGATTCAACCGGGATTTTTTCCATCAACTGAAAATCGTAGGCCACGCCGCATTTTACGCCGCTCGCCTTTGACAAAATCCGGTCGTAAAAACCGCGCCCGCGTCCAAGGCGGTTGCCACTCGCATCAAACGCCAGTCCCGGAACAAGGACGGCGTCAAATTTATCCAGCGCAATTTCCTCGCAACTCGAAACCGGCTCGCGGATGCCGAATTTTCCAACAATGACATCGCTTTCCAAATTGAGCACGCGACGCGCGGAATAAATTTGCGTGGCGGAATCAAAAAAAGGCAGCGCGCAAACTTTCTTCGATTCCAAAAATTTTTGCAGCAGCAGCCAAATGTCCAATTCATCCAGCATTGGCGCAAAAAACAAAATCGTGTAAGCGCTTTGCAATTGCGTTTCCAGCCGCGCGCACAAATCAATGGATTCTACAATCCGCACAGATGGCGAAATTTTCTCCAGTCTTGCGCGGATTTCTGTTCGCAGTGCCGACTTTTGTTCGTTTGCGGTCATTTCTGATTTTTCTTTCGCGCTTCGGACAATGCCGCGCGCCATTTCTCGACGCGTTCCTTGATTTTCTTTTCCGCGCCCTGCTCCGTCGGCTCGTAATAAATTTTGTCCGCGCCCAAATAATCCTGCGGGACAAAATGATTTTCTCCCTCGTGCGCATATTTGTAGCCTTCACCGTGACCCAGCTTTTTCGCGCCGGAATAATGCGCGTCGCGCAAATGCTCCGGCACGGCAAGCGTGCGGCCGGATTTCACGTCGTCGAGCGCAGCGTCAATCGCTGTGATAGCACTGTTGCTTTTGTTCGCGGTCGCAATATAAATCGTCGCCTCGGCCAATGGAATCCGCGCCTCCGGCCAGCCGACAAATTCCGCCGCTTGCAACGCGGAATTTGCCAGCACCAAAGCCATCGGATCAGCCAGCCCGACGTCTTCCGCCGCGCAGATCACGATGCGCCGCGCGATGAAGCGCGGGTCTTCGCCGGCTTCGATCATCTTGGCGAGCCAGTAGAGCGCGGCGTCGGGATCGCTGCCGCGCATGGATTTGATGAATGCCGAAATCGTGTCGTAATGCGCATCGCCATCCCCGTCATAAACGATGGCCTTTTTCTGGATGCTCTGCT
>DASQOZ010000006.1:0-11583 GCA_035644195.1 Candidatus Methylomirabilota bacterium
CCGCGTGGGCGGAAACGCAGGGCAAGAATGACATCTTTGACGCGGTGGATTTCAGCGCGCCCGATTTGCTCCACCAGACCGAGGCCGACTGCCTGACCAACTGCACCGCCATCTACAACGCGGGCAACACGAACATCGCCGCGCTCACCGCCACCGGCACACTTGCCGCCGCCGACCTCACCGACCTCAACACGAAGATCGGCGCGTTGCCGTGTTCAGAAATTTGTTTGTCGCAATTCTTGCCATTGACGGGAAGTGTGCGCAGGAAAATTTGCAGCGTCAACCCACGTTAATTCGCGCAATTCGCGTCAAAGTTTTAATTCTTTTTTCCAAAATCCTTGTCCATCCGTGGTTAAAATTCTTTTCTTAAAATAAAAAATAAGTTGCGCGAACCGTGCTTCGCAGCTTAAAGATTCGCACGACAAATGGGCAAAACACTCATCATCGCGGAAAAACCGTCGGTCGCCGGGGACATTTCCAAGGCGCTCGGCAAGTTCGAGAAGAACGCGGACTTCTACGAAAATGACCAATTCGTCATCTCGTCGGCGGTCGGCCATCTGCTCACCATCGCCGTGCCGGAACAGTTCGAAGTGAAGCGCGGCAAGTGGACTTTTGCGAATCTGCCGGTCATCCCGCCGCACTTCGATTTGCTGCCGATTGAAAAAAATGAGGCGCGGCTGAAAGTTTTGGTGAAGCTCATCAAACGCAAAGATATTTCCGCGCTCGTGAATGCCTGCGACGCGGGGCGCGAAGGCGAATTGATTTTCCGTTACATCGTTCAATACGCGAAGGCCAGGCAGCCCATCCAGCGGCTCTGGCTGCAATCCATGACGCCAGCCGCGATCCGCGACGGCTTCACGCACTTGCGCACGGACGGCGAAATGATTCCGCTCGCCGACGCGGCGACGTGCCGCAGCGAGAGCGACTGGCTCATCGGCATCAACGGCACGCGCGCGATGACGGCGTTCAATTCCAAGACCGGCGGCTTTCATCTCACGACGGTCGGCCGCGTGCAGACGCCGACGCTGGCGATTCTCGTCGAGCGCGAGGAGAAGATTAAGAAATTTGTTTCGCGCAATTATTGGGAAATTCATGGGACGTTTGGCGCGGAAGCGGGCGAATATGCCGGACGCTGGTTCGACGAAAAATTTTCCAAGAAGGAAGGCGACGAACAATCAAGGCCGGAACGCGTCTGGGAAATGGCGCGCGCGGAAGAAATCCAGAAAAAATGTCTCGGCAAGCCGGGCATCGTCACGGAAGAAAGCAAGCCGACGACTTCGATGTCGCCGCAGCTTTATGATCTGACGACGTTGCAGCGCGAGGCGAACGGACGATTTGGTTTTTCCGCAAAAAATACTTTGGGACTCGCGCAGGCGCTTTACGAAAAACACAAAGTGCTGACGTATCCGAGAACGGATTCGCGCGCATTGCCGGAAGATTATCTGGAAACCGTCAAGACGACGCTGGGAATGCTGGCGGAGACGAATTATCGCACGCCGGCGGAAACGATTTTGAAAAACGGCTGGGTGCGCCCGAACAAACGCATCTTTAATAATGCGAAAGTCTCGGATCACTTTGCGATCATTCCCACGCTCATCGCGCCAAAAGCGTTGAGCGACCCGGAGCAAAAACTTTACGACCTCGTCACGAAACGGTTTCTCGCGATCTTTTATCCGGCGGCGGAATTTCTTGTGACCACGCGCATCACGCGCGTCGAGAGCGAACCGTTCAAGAGCGAAGGCAAGGTGATGGTGAACGCCGGCTGGCTCGCGGTTTATGGCAAGGAAGCGGCGGAATCCGACGATACGCCGACGCTCGCGCCCGTGAAGCCGAACGAAACGGTGAAGACAGAAAAAATCGAAGTCGAAGCGAACGTCACCAAACCACCGGCGCGTTATTCGGAAGCGACGTTGCTTGGCGCGATGGAAGGCGCGGGAAAATTAATCGATGATGAAGAGTTGCGCGAAGCGATGAGTGAGAAAGGTCTTGGCACGCCAGCAACGCGCGCGACAATCATCGAAGGTTTGCTTTGGGAAAAATATATTTATCGTAATGGCAAAGAATTGCAGCCGACCGCGAAGGCGTTTTCCATCATCACGCTGTTGCGCGGATTGGAGATTCCGCAGCTCTGTTCGCCGGAACTCACGGGCGAATGGGAATTCAAATTGAATTTGATGGCGCGCGGCAAAATGAAGCGCGACGAATTCATGAAGGAGATCGCCGACGCGACGCGCGATATCGTGGCGAAGGCCAAGAGTCACGAGAGCGACACCGTGCCCGGCGATTACGGAAAGCTCAACGTGCCGTGCCCGAAATGCGGCGGCGAGATTCTGGAGAATTACAAAAAATTCCAGTGCCAGAAATGTGATTTCAGTTTGTGGAAAATCGTGGCGAGCCGGCAATTGGAAATTTCCGAGGTCGAGGAACTCATCAGCAAGGGAACGGTCGGCCCGCTGCAAGGTTTTCGCAGCAAGCAGGGGTTTCCGTTCGCGGCGATCATCAAGATGGGCGCGGAGTTCAAGCCGGAGTTTGATTTTGGCAACGACAAAAACGCAGACGGCGGAGATGCCGCGCCGATTGATTTCACGGGCAAAGAGCCGCTCGGCAAATGCCCGGCGTGCGGTGCGCGCGTGTTCGACGGCGGGATGAATTACATTTGCGAGAAGGCGACCGGTCCGGACAAGACGTGCAAGTTCAAGACGGGCAAGATCATTTTGCAGCAGCCGATAGAAGCCGCGCAGGTGAAAAAAATGCTGGAGACGGGCAAGACGGATTTGCTGACGAAATTTATTTCCAAGAAAAACAACCGCGCGTTCAAGGCGTTTCTCGTGATCAAGGACGGCGGCACGGCGTTTGAATTTGAACCGCGCGAAAAGAAAGGCAAGACGAAGGACGGAACGCCGCGCGAGCCGATGCCGAAGATTGATTTCACCGGCAAGGAATCCATCGGCAAATGTCCTAAATGCGGCGGGAAAATTTTCGACACGGAGCAAGGTTATCTTTGCGAAAATTCACAGAAAGATTCCAAGTCATGCAAATTCAAGATCGGCAAAACGATTCTGGAACAGCCGATTGAACTCGCACAGGCTCAAAAAATTCTCGCCGACGGAAAAAGCGATTTGCTGGACAAATTTATTTCCAAGGCTGGCAAGCCGTTTCCGGCATATCTCGTGATGGACGCAAAGGGTAAAATCACCTTTGATTTTCCGCCGCGAGAATGATTTCGCGCGAAGGACGCGAAGAAGCGCGAAGCGATGCAACTTTTTTCCAAAGAATACGGGCGTGGCAGGGCGGTTGTTTTGCTGCACGGACTTTTTGGTTCGTCCGACAACTGGCATTTTGTCGCGATGCAATTGTCGGAACACTTCCGCGTGTTCAGTTTGGATTTGCGCAATCACGGCCAGTCGCCGCACAGCGATGAAATGAATTATCCGCTGATGGCGGGCGATGTGGCGGAATTTTTGGATTCGAGAAAAATTGAAACAGCGGCGGTCATCGGCCACTCGCTTGGCGGCAAAGCGGCGATGCAATTGGCGCTGCAATTTCCAGAGCGCGTGGAAAAATTGATTGTCGAAGACATGGCGCCACGCGCTTATGCTTCGGTTTATGAAAATTTCATGACGGCAATGCTCGCGCTGGATTTGCAAAAATTTCAAACGCGACAGCAAATCGAAGAAGCGCTTGCGCCGGAAATTCCTGATTTAACGCTGCGAAGATTTTTGCTAAAAAATCTGGGTCGAAATTCCGACGGTAAATTTTTCTGGAAAATCAATCTGCGCGGCATTCAAAAAAATGCTGCGGCGCTGCGCGAACCGATTTCATCTTCCGCGCCATCTGCAAAACCGGCATTGTTCGTTCGCGGTGAAAAATCGGATTACATTCGCGTGAGAGACGAAATTGGAATCCGTCAATTATTTCCGAACGCAAAAATTGAAACCATTTCCGGTGCCGGTCATTGGGTTCATTCGGAAAAGCCGGAAGAGTTTATGCGCGCAGTTTTGAATTTTTTGAGTTAAACTGAATTCAAATGGAAGAGCAGTCTGCGAAACCACAAATTCACGGTAAATGGATTCAGAAATTCCTCGCGCATCTGGCGGTGGATCGCGGAGCGTCGGCTTATACGCAGCGGAATTACAAGCAGGCGTTGGCGGAATTTTCGCGCTGGCATTTGGAAGAAAGGCAATCTGCGCCGGTTTGGGGAAAACTTCAGCGCGATGACTTTCGGAATTACTTGCGATTTCTTGGACGCCACAACCTCGGTCGCGCGGCAATCCAGCTTCGGTTTTCCGCGTTGCGGACGTTTTACAAATTTCTCATCCGGCACGGCATCGTTGAAATTTCGCCGATAAAAAGTTTGTCATTGCCGAAATTGGAAAAACGACTGCCGAAATTTCTGACGAAGCAGCAAATGGAAGATTTGTTGAAAGCGCCATTTGAGCTTTTGAAATTGCGGAAGGAAAAAAAAGGCGCGGGTCGTCCGATTTCCACCGCCGCATGTTTGCGCGACATCGCGGTTCTCGAGACGATTTATTCCTGCGGCCTGCGCATCAGCGAATTGTGCGGCCTGCGGGCGGAGGACATTGATTGGAGCGGGCAAATCGTTCGCGTTCGCGGCAAAGGTAAAAAAGAACGGCTTGTGCCGATCGGCAAACCGGCCTTGATGGCGATCCAGGATTATTGGAACACATTGAAGCGGCCGCCGTCTGGAGCATCGCCGGTGTTTTTTTCCGAGACAAAAAAACGCGCGCCGCTTGCGCCCATCCAACTGTCGCGGCGATTGAAACAATATCTCGTCATCGCCGGACTCGATCCCGGTTTGACGCCGCACAAATTGCGGCACAGTTACGCGACGCATCTGCTCGATGCGGGCGCGGATTTGCGGAGCGTGCAGGAATTGCTCGGACACGCGCATCTCATCACGACGCAGGTCTACACGCACGTGACGACCGAGCGTTTGAAAAAAGCCTATGACGCGGCGCATCCGCGCGCGTAATTTTTTGAAACCGAAATCGTTTTTTGGTGTCTAATTGTATATATGAAATTTCATGCTTTGACTCTTGCGGTCGCAACTTCAGCCGTTGTCTTGACGGGCTGCCAATATCCGAACGGTGAAACGAACAACACTGGAAGCGGAGCGTTGATCGGCGCCGGCACGGGCGCATTGATTGGCGGAGCGAATGGGCGGGGCGGCGGTGGCGCATTGATTGGCGCGGCCATCGGCGCGGTTGCAGGCACTATCATCGGTAGTTCGATGGATGAAGAACAACGCGAACGGTTGCGCGCGCAGGCACCCCAAACTTACGTTCGCGTGGAGCAGGGGCAACCGTTGGCTACGGCGGATGTTAAGGCGCTTGCGCAAGCCGGAGTGAACGACGACATCATCATCGCGCAAATCCGGAATTCGCACACGATTTATCATTTGAGCGCGGCGGACATCATTGACCTTCACAACGCGGGCGTGAGCGACAGAGTTGTAAATTTCATGATCAACACTGCAACTTCCAGCGCGGCCACCACGACGACAGTTGTCGAAACCGCTCCACCGCCTTCGCAAACTGAAGTCTATGTTACGGCTCCCGGTCCGGGTTATGTTTGGATCGGCGGCGAATGGATTTGGAATGGCGGCTGGTATTGGCATTCGGGCTATTGGGCATATCCGCCATATTCCGGCGGCATTTGGATCGGCGGCACATGGTCTCGCGGGTCGCGCGGCTGGTATCATTCGCCGGGACATTGGCGGCGTTAAGTAATACTGCCAATTACATTTTCTTTTACCGCATCGGCAAACACAGGCGGCAGTTGCAATTTATTTTTCTTCCTGCAAATTGTTTTCGCTGTCTCTAATCAGAGGAGGCGTTGCAGAAATGACTTTGCCGGTTTCATTCCGTCCCAAAATCGTTCATGCGCTGAAAGATTATTCGGCGCAAAAGTTTTTTGCCGATGCCGCCGCAGGTTTGACCGTCGGCATCGTCGCGCTGCCGCTTTCGATGGCGCTGGCGATTGCCTCTGGACTTAAACCTGAAATCGGAATTTTCACGGCCATCATCGGCGGACTTTTAATTTCCGCGTTCGGCGGCTCGCGCGTGCAAATCGGCGGACCGGCCGGCGCCTTCGTGCCTCTGCTCGCGCCGATCGTGATGGCGCATGGTTCGCGTGGCCCGGAAGTGCTTGTGGCTTGCGCCCTCATGGCTGGCGTCATTTTGATCGTGCTCGGCGCATGCAAACTCGGTTCGCTCATCAAATTCATTCCTTTTCCCGTTGTCACCGGTTTTACCAGCGGAATTGCCATAATTATTATGAGCACGCAAATCCGCGATTTTTTCGGGCTGCAAGAAAAATTGCCGCCGGATTTCTTCGGCAAGGTGATTGCGCTCGCACAAAATTTTCATCCGAATTGGGCGACCGTCATCCTTGCCACACTCGCGACGGTGGCGATTTGGTTTTGGCCGAAAAAAATCGGACGCCATGTTCCCGGCACGATTGTCATTGTTGTTTTGGCCGCAGTTGCGGCGGCATTTTTCAATTGGCCGGAAAAATTTGGGATTCAAACTCTTGGGACAGCGTTCGGCGAAATGCCACGCCACTTGCCGTCACCACATTGGCCATTGCTTTCATTTGATGAATGGCGCGCCTTGCTTCCGGTGGCGATGACAATCGCTGTGCTCGGCGCAATTGAATCGCTATTATCGGCTGTCGTTTCGGATGGAATGATTGATGACCGGCACGATTCAAATCAGGAATTGATGGGGCAGGGAATTGCGAACGTTGCGATGGGAATTTTTGGCGGAATGCCGGCGACCGGCGTCATCGCTCGCACGGCGACAAATGTTCGCTGCGGCGGGCGCACACCGATTGCCGGAATTATTCATTCACTCACGCTGCTGCTGGTTTTGCTCGTTGCAGCGCCGCTGGCGAAACACATTCCGCTTGCGGCATTGAGCGCGGTGCTGATCGTTGTGTCATTGAGAATGGGCGAATGGCATCAGTTCCGACGGTTGAATCGCTGGCCGCGAAGCGACGCGGCAGTTTTTATTTGCGCGTTCACTTTGACCGTTTGCGTTGATTTGCCGACGGCTGTCGGCGCATCGCTGATTTTAGCGTCGGCATTGCTCGTGCGACGGCTTTCGGAATTGACTCAAGTTCACGCGGACGAAGAAGTCACGCAGGCGAATGCGAGCGGACAAAAAATTGTAGGAAAAGAAATTCCGCAGGGCGTGATGGTGTTCCGAGTTTTTGGCGCATTCTTTTTTGGCGCGGCGGACAAATTGGAAACGTCGCTGCGTCGCGCCGGTCAATTGCCGGACGTTTTGATTTTGCGGATGCGCGATGTGTTGGCGCTGGACGCGACGGGTTTGGACGCGCTGGAAGATTTGCTGGAAAAATTACGCATCAAGAAAAAAGATTTGATTTTGTGCGGACCACATTCGCAACCGATGATTGCGCTGGTGCGGGCGGGTTTTATTGACAGGCTCGGCATGGAAAACGTCTGCGCCGACATGGATATTTCGCTTGAGCGCGCGCGAAAAATTCTCGACGCAAAAAAATAAAATTGTCTGTTGACACAAATGGCGCTGTTTCGTAATTTGTTCTGCGTCGGTAGTCCGTAAAAAGTCAATTAGCCGCGATCCCCTCGAATTTTCGAGAGAAAACAAAGGGGAATCGGTTTTTTGTCGTTTTGCGTATCCGGTTTGACATGATGATTTGTGTGCCCATGTAGCTCAGTTGGTAGAGCACATCCTTGGTAAGGATGAGGTCATCAGTTCAATCCTGATCATGGGCTCCAGACAATTTGCTGATTAAAAAAACAACGAATAAATAAATATGGCTAAAGAGCAATTTCAACGAACCAAGCCGCACGTCAACGTCGGCACTATCGGACACATTGACCATGGCAAGTCCACGCTGACTGCCGCGATTGTCGCGACGCAGGCGCGCAAAGGTTTGGCAACCCCAATTTCCTACGCCGACATCACCAAAGGCGGAACGGTGCGCGACGAAAGCAAAACCGTCACCATCGCGGTGTCGCACGTCGAGTATCAAAGCGACAAGCGCCACTACGCTCATGTGGACTGTCCCGGCCACGCGGATTATGTGAAGAACATGATTACCGGCGCGGCGCAAATGGACGGCGCGATTCTCGTCGTGGACGCATCGGAAGGCCCGATGCCGCAAACGCGCGAACACATTTTGCTTGCTCGCCAGGTCGGCGTTCCGGCCATCGTCGTTTTCTTGAACAAAGTTGATTTGGTTGACGACAAGGAATTGCTCGACCTCGTTGAAATGGAAGTCCGCGATTTGCTGACCAAGTATCAATTCCCCGGCGACAAGACGGCGATTGTCAAAGGCAGCGCCAAAGCCGCGCTCGAAGGCAAACCCGAAGGCGAAAAAGCCATCCAGGAATTGATGGACGCGATTGACGCGCAGATTCCTCTCCCGACCCGTGAAGTGGACAAACCGTTTTTGATGTGCATCGAAGACGTGTTCACCATTGAAGGTCGTGGCACGGTCGTGACCGGTCGCGTGGAACGCGGCACGCTCAACCGCATGGAAGAAGTTGAAATCGTCGGCTTGAAAGACACTCGCAAAACGACGGCGACGGACATCGAAGCATTCCGCAAGCTGCTGGATAAGGCAACCGCCGGCGACAACGTCGGTGTTCTTTTGCGCGGCACAACGAAGGATGAAGTCGAACGTGGCATGGTTTTGGCCAAGCCCGGCTCGATCACGCCGCATTTGAAATACAAAGCGGAAGTTTATGTTCTTTCCAAAGATGAAGGTGGCCGTCACACGCCGTTCTTCACGAAATATCGCCCGCAATTTTATTTCCGCACTTCGGACGTCACCGGCACGGTGACTTTGCCGACCGGCGTTGAAATGGTCATGCCCGGCGACAATGTTTCCGTGGACATCGAGTTGATCGCTCCCGTCGCGATGGAAAAAGGACAACGCTTCGCGATCCGCGAAGGTGGACGCACGATCGGCGCAGGCCGCGTGTCGGACGTTTTGAAGTAAAAACGATTTGAAATTCGGGAGGCGGAGATTTGAATTTCTCCGTCTCCCTTTTTGTCCGAAAGATTGGGCCGATACGGCAGTAGCTCAATTGGTAGAGTAGCGGTCTCCAAAACCGTTGGTTGGGGGTTCAAGTCCCTCCTGCCGTGCCAAAAGTAGGACAGGCATCTTGCCTGTCTCTGAAAATAAAAATGCGATTGGAGACATATGAAAAGAGACAGGCTGGAAGCCCGTCCTACTATTCTGCGACGGAGAGGTGGCAGAGTGGTCTATCGCGGCGGTCTTGAAAACCGCTTTGGGTGAAAGCCCAACGGGGGTTCGAATCCCTCCCTCTCCGCCAGTTTCGCGGGAGCGAAACAAACTGGAAAAAATTGTGAACAACACAACAATTATAGTTTTGGTAATCGTCGTCGCTGTCTTTGCCTTCGCATGGTGGCAAGGACATATCCGTCGTCTGGCCGAGTATTGGCAGGAAACGATGGAAGAATTGAAGAAATGTTCATGGCCGACGTGGACTGAATTGAAAGGCTCAACGACCATCATTGTCATCACAATTGGATTGCTCGGAATTTTCACCGTCGTGGCCGACGAAGTTTTTTATAACGTGTTCTTTAAATTGCTGAAATAAATGCGCAACCAATGGTTCATCGTTCAGACGCTTTCCGGCCAGGAACAAAAGGTCAAGGACAGCATCGAGAAGCGCGTCAAGACCGACGAGATGCAGGACTTCGTGAAAGAAGTGCTCGTCCCGATGGAAAAAGTCGTCGAAGTGCGCAACCAAAAGAAAACCGTCACGAGCCGCAAATTGTGGCCGGGCTACGTTTTTGTGGACATGGTTTTGCTGGATGAAAACAACCGCATCATCGAGAAGCCGTGGTATTTCATCAAGGAAACGCAGGGCGTGATCGGATTTGTCGGCGGCGAACCGCCCGTGCCGACGCCGACTGAAGAAGTCGAGGCGATCAAGGTGCAAATTTCGGCGTCCGAAGAAACGGAAAAGCCGAAGGTTAATTTTGAAGTCGGTGAGACGATCAAAATCAATAACGGACCGTTCCTGAATTTCAGCGGCGTGATCGAAGAAATTGATCCCGAACGCGGCAAGTTGAAAGTGACCGTGAACATTTTCGGACGCAATACGCCGGTTGAACTCGAATACTGGCAGGTTGAAAAAGCTTAAAAATTTTTATGGCAAAGAAAGTTACAGGACAGATCAAATTGCAGATTCCGGCAGGTCAGGCGAATCCCGCGCCGCCCGTCGGCCCGGCGCTCGGCCAGCACGGCGTCAACATCATGGGTTTCTGCAAAGAATTTAACGCGGTGACGAAAAACGACGCGGGACTCGTGATCCCCGTCGTCATCACCGTTTATCAGGACAAGTCGTTCACGTTCATCACCAAATCGCCGCCGGCGTCCGTGCTTTTGAAAAAAGCCGCAGGCATCACCGCCGGTTCAAAAACGCCGAACAAAGAAAAAGTCGGTAAAGTGACGCGCAAACAGGTTTTGGACATCGTGAAAATGAAATCCAAAGACATGAATTCTTCTTCAGAAGAAGCCGCGTTCCGCGTGATTTCTGGAACAGCGCGCAGCATGGGAATTGAAGTTGTCGGTTAAAATAAAAATGAGCAGCAAATTCAAAATTACGCTATTCGGAATTGCCAGCGGCTTAATTTGGTCTCTGATTGCAATTCTTTTGCATGCGCAATTTTTGTTTAGTCCTCACGCATCAATTTTCGTTGCTTTGTTAATTGGCGGCATAACAGGAGTAGCTGTTTCATTTTCGCTCAAAGCTCCGCTGACGAAATTGGGAAAGTGGGGTAGTGCGATTCTTGGATTGCTCGCATTTCCTTTAGGAACATTTATTTTTGCATTCCTTTTTGCGCTTTTCGAAATGATGTTTGGAGGAACTATTGATTTTAATTTGAGCGAGCCATTTATCGCAGGATTTTTTACAGCATATTTAAGTGCTATTTACGGATTTTATTTATTTCCAGTTGCTGTTCTCACGACATTTATTTTGAGAATGGTAATTCGTTCGGGAAATAACAATTTGTCTCTTAAACATTAAATCGCGGGAGAGCTAAAAACTCGCATGAACCGCACCAAACAAAATGCCAAGTAAACGATTCAAAAAAGCACTCGAAGTTGTGGATGCAAAAAAAGCGTATCCGCTGAAGGATGCCGTCGGCGTCCTCGCAAAATTTCCGAAGGCGAAATTCAACGAGACAATTGATCTCGCGTTCCGCCTCGGCGTTGACCCGAAACAATCGGACCAGATGGTTCGCGGCACGGTTCCGTTGCCCCACGGCAGCGGCAAGACGGTGCGCGTTCTCGTGTTTGCGCGCGGCGGCGCGGCGGCGGAAGCGGCCAAGGCAGCGGGCGCGGAAAACGTTGGCTTCGAAGACATGATCGCCAAGTGCGTGAGCGGCTGGACTGATTTTGACGTGGCGATTGCCACGCCGGACGCGATGATCGAAGTCCGCAAACTGGGCAAGGTGCTTGGACCGCGCGGCTTGATGCCGAATCCGAAAACCGGCACGGTGACGGAAGACACTGCGAAAGCGGTGCGCGAAGTCA
>DASQOZ010000007.1:0-42625 GCA_035644195.1 Candidatus Methylomirabilota bacterium
CCAGACCGAGCGAGTAATGCCGGTCCCGCCCCGCCGTCAGCACGCACACGCTCGCGTCGAATTTTTTTTGGCCGTTCATTTCAAAAAATCAAAAATCACGCGGCAGTTCATGAAAAAGCAGCCGGTCAACGGCTTCAAGCGTCAGCACCGCGTTGATTTCGGCGGAAAAATCATTGCGCCTGCCAATGTGTTGCGCCGGAAGCTGCCCGATGAAATCGGGATTCCAAATTCCGTTGCCGCGAACGCGCGAATCGGAAAGGACTTCACTGACGCGCCCCGCCATTTCATTTCTGAACCATGCGCTGTAACGCAAAAATTTATGCCTTCCCGCGATTTTCAATTTGGCCGCGACAGGATTGAAAATCGGATTGAGCGCCGAAACCGGGCGTGGCAGCCCGGCGGTGCTGTAATAATCCAGCTTGAATGTCACTTCGGCAAAAATGCGGCGCGACAAAAATTTCAGCCCCGAATTATCGCCGGCAAATCCGCGGTCGGTCGGAATTTCGCCCAAGGCCGGATTATTCGCGCGCACGAGCCGGAAGGACGGCAGCGACGATTTGCGGATTTGTTCCGGCGCTTGAAACGCGAGCGAGACGAGTTCGTTGTCCAAATACGGCGTTCGAAAATGAAGTTGCGAGCGGCCGGCGGCCAGATTGCCGAACAAATTCCACGGAACTTCCTTGAACGCGGCGAACGTTGCCGGCTGTGTTTTGTGCGCGGACAATTTTTGCGCCTGCGAATTGATTTTTCCGAGCAAATCGGGATTAGGCAGTTGCGGCGCAAGCGGAACGGGCTTGAATGTGGAAACGCCGCGCAAAATTTCGCTGCCGTAATTTCCGGTCAATCGCGTTGGCGCGAGTTCGCGCGCCAGCCGGTTCAAATAAATTTCGTGCGCGTTAAAAATTCCAGCGCAGCCGTCGGTGACAAAAACCGTTTTGTCCGCGTGCGAGGCAAAATCAGAAAAAAAATCCGTGCCCAGCCGCAATAATTTGTGCTCCAAGCCGGACGCGATGGCGACGCGCGCGGCGATTTTATCGTCCAGCGTTTCGCCGGTGTTGCCGGAAAACGTGTAGCAGGTCGTGTGTCCGTTGTTTTGAGGGCGGCAGGCCATGATCATCCGGGTGTCCAGTCCGCCGGTCAGCGCGACGCCGATTTTTGAATCGGATTCAAAGTAGCGCGGGAGAATTTTCTTAAAAGTTTGCTGGAAACGATTTTCAAATTCATCGGCTGAAAGTTGTGGCTGTGATTTCCAAATTCCCGTCGAAAAGTATTTCCCTTTTTTGCAATCGCCGTTTTCAAAAGTCCAAAGCGAACCGCCGGGAAGAATTTCAATTTGATGAAATAATGTTTTCCAATCCAACGTGCAGCCGAACGCTAAAAATTGCGCGAGGCCGTCCGAATCGAATTGCCGCAGTTCGGGCAAAATCCGCAGCAACGCCTTGGCTTCGCTGGCGAAATAAAATGCATCGGCGGTTTCGTGGAAATAAAGCCGCTGGATGCCATAGCGGTCGTTGAACAAAAAGGCCTTGTTTTGGCGTTTGTCAATCAGCAGGCCGCAGAAAAGGCCGTTGAGTTTTTCAAAAAACTTTTGGCCTTCATGTTCGTAAAGCTGGATCAGTTTTTTGCCGTCGGCGATTTCAGAATCCCAAAAACATTCGCCGGAAAAAATCAGCGTGAGGTTTCCCTCGTCATTGGAAAAAATTCCGTCCGCAGAATTTTCAAACGTGACGGCTCCGGCGTAAATTCCCATTTCAGGAACAGAATGCGTTTCTGATTTATAAAAATTCTCGTGCTTCATCGTCGCAACCATTGCGTTCGTGAGCGATGGAAATTTCTTATTTTGCAAGCGGCTGATGATTCCTGCGATTCCCGGCATAAAATGGTTGAACGGCTTGGAAAAATTCTTCCGTCGTTTTTGCCAGCGGGCCGTTTCGGATGTTTGGATTTTTCGGAAACGAATTCATGTTGGAAATTGGAGCCGGCGGGAGGAATTGAACGCTCCAATCTGCTGATTACAAATCAGCCGCTCTGACGTTGAGCTACACCGGCGAAAATTATTGGATTGATGGATTGATGGATGATTTGATTGTTGTCTTTTGCGCATAAATCCATTCGCGAACAGCCAGGATCATTTTCAGGACCGGCGCGGGTAAAATTCCAACCAGGCCGCGATACAATTTCAATGCGACGAAAATTTTTCCCGTCAAAGTCAGCGGAATGTAAAAGCGCGGAAAATTGATTTGCTCAAAACCGTTGCGCCGCTTGAATTCAACAAGCGAGCTGTCACTTTTGTTGCCATAAACATTTTTGTCATACACAAAATAGCCGGTTTCCTTTTGCGCGCAAACTTCGACGGCCTTGGCGATGAGCGCATTGATCGGGCGTTTGTCATAATGCGCGTTCGCGGCGAGGATGTGAAAAATAAACGCGACGGAATCCACATGGACCATCTTGATGAAGCCGATCAATTCGTCCTGAAAAAATGCGCCGATAAATTCGCTGCGCTCCAAATATGTCGAATGCTCACGCTTGACGGTTTCAAAATCTTTTCCGAAATGCCAGAACGGTTTGCCCTGGCGAACGGGCGATTCGTTGCACAGTTTGTGAATGCCGCGCGCCAGTTCGTCGTCGAACGGAACCGTTTTGACGACGACACCGCGTTTGGCCGCGCGCCTGACATTTTTTCGCGTTTCCTGCGGCAAATTTTCCCACCAATTTTCAAAAGTCGAAATTGGAACGGCGGCATAATTGTCCCAATCGAAATGAAAATTGAATCTCGGCGTAACATCCGGCGGCCTTTGAAAAAAAGTGAAAACGTCGGCTTTCAATTGGCTGTTTTTCAAAATGGCAACAAACGTTTCTGGATTTTTGACGAGTTCGCCTTCGGCAACGTCCCCGTCGCGAATCATCGCCAGCTTGAAAAATTTGCCAGTCGCAATGATTGTTCGCCCATCAATTTCCACCGACGGAACAAACGCAGTTTTTCCTTTGACGCGAATTTCAGCAAATTTGGCCGGTAGCGTGAAAGAATTTTCCATAAAAAATTTTGCAGGAGACGAGGTGACGAGTCATTATTTTTTGGAACAAGTCAGAGACTGCTTGCGCCGTCTCCTACTTTTCAACTGCGACCGCGCTCGCAAAATTATTTCGCCGCTGCGAACGGACGCCGCGCAGCCATTGCTCGAACATGACGAGGCTGAAGAGCAATTTATGATTGTCCTGCCGCCGCGCGCGATGATCGTCCAAAAGCCGGCGCACCGGCTCCGGGTTCAGCTGCTCAAACATGAGCGAACTTTTGTCCAGCAACAGTTCCGAAAAATTTCCCTTCGCGCGCGCATTGAACCAGTTGTCCACGACGTTGACCGCGAAGCCGCGTTTTTTGCGCAACAAAATTTGCGGCGGAAGAAATTTGAGACACACGCGACGGTGCAGCCATTTGCGGACGCCGGCGCGGATTTTGTGATTGGCGTTCAGCCGCTGCGCGTATTCGACGATATTGCGGTCCAGATACGGCACACGCGCTTCAAGGCTGTGCGCCATCGAAAGTTTGTCGGCATACATGAGCAATTCGTCCGGCAGCGACGAGCGGATTTCCAGAAGTTGAAAGCCGCCGAGTTCGTCCGTCTGTTCCAATTGCGGAAGCAGCGGCTTCAGATACGCGGACAATTCACCGTCGCCGTTCGGGGAAAATTGCTCGCGGAAAAGTCCGCTGACGCTTTCCGCCGGATGCAGCGAAAAAATATTTTCATAACGCGTGAAACGGTCTTTGATTGCGAGCGAATGGACGCCGCGTTTCAACGCTTCATTGCGCGGCAATCGTGCGATAACTGAACTGATGCGTGAACGGATTTTTTCCGGCAACCTGCGCCAAAGGCTTCCATAGTGAACGCCGAAATGCCGCGTGTAGCCGCCGAAAAGTTCGTCCGGGCCCTGGCCGATGAGCGCGACTTTCACATCCTGCCGCGCGCGTTTGCAGACGAAATACATTGGCACGATGGACGAGCTGGCGACTGGCTCTTCCAAAAATTCGACGATTTTTGGAAGCGACCTTTCAAATTCATTTTGATCCAATTTTACAGCGACGTGGCGCGCGCCCAGATGCAACGCCGTTTGCGCGGCGGAATGAAGTTCGTCGTCAGCAAATTTTTTCCCGAAACCGACGGTGTAAGCCGGCCAGTGGCGGCCATGCTCGTTCATCAGCGCGAGCAGCAGCGCGGAATCCAATCCGCCGCTCAACAAAATTCCCACCGGCACATCGGCGGACAAATGGCGGCGGACGGCGCGGCGATAAAGTTCGAGCAATTCCTCTGCGGCTTCCGCGTCCGTAACGCGGTTGGGAAATGGCGACGGCGCGAATTGATACCAGCGTTCCTCGCGGCAATTTCCGTTTTCGGCGATGAGCATCGTGCCCGCCGCCAATTTTTTCACGCCTTGAAAAATCGTCAGCGGCGACGGCGTGTAACGGAAGCGCAGAAAAAGCCCGAGCGCGGCGGAATTGACTTCCGGCTTGGAATTTTGCGCGGCGAGAACCGGACGGATTTCCGAGCCGAACGTCAGTTGGCCATTTTCAATCCGGTAATAAATCAATTTGATTCCCATTGCGTCCCGCGCGACGACGAGGCGCCTGCGTTTCACGTCCCAAATCGCCACGCCGAACATTCCATTGAGATGGTTGAAGACGTCCGCGCCCCATTCCTTGTAGCCGTGAACGATGACTTCTGTGTCGGAACGCGTGCGGAATTGGTGTCCGCGCTGCTCCAATTCAGCGCGCAATTCGCGGAAATTATAAATCTCGCCGTTGAAAACAACTTGCACCGAGCCCTCGGCATCGGACATCGGCTGGTGTCCGCCCGACAAATCAATGATCGAGAGCCGGCGAAAGCCGAGGCCGACCGCGCCGGAGACAAATTCGCCTTCGTCATCCGGCCCGCGATGAAACATCGAACGCGACATCCGGCGAATGGTTTCCCGGTTCACCGGCTCGTTTTTGGCGAAATTAAGCTGCCCGCAAATCCCGCACATTTTGGCGAATGGTTGATGGTTCATAGTGGATGGTTTTTTGTTCCCGCGCCGTTTCGCGAAAATAAAACGCGAGGCTGCGAAACATTTGTGACTGGCCCCAGCGGTGCATCGGCACGTCGTCCCAGCCGAAAATCAATTGGCGCGAGCGGAACGAACCGTCGGGCTTGAGCCAATTTTTCAGAAATCCGGCGAGGACTGTTTCCAGGGTTTTTTCGAGTTGTGGGAAATGATTTCGCAGCAGCAGGCATAAGTTGACGCATTCGGCGCAGTCGTAAAGTTCGCAGCGATAAACCGTCAGGCGCGGCGCCTTGGCGAACGGCCGGGGCATTCCGTCCTCGGCAAAAAGATTTTGCAGATAAAAATTCAGCCCGCGCATGAGCGCTTCAAGGCAATCGTCGTTGCCGGTCAAAACATGAATTTTCGCCAGCGCCTTCATCACAAAGCAGGTGTGAAAGTGGTCCACGAAATCGCGTTTGCCGTCCATCGCGTAAGGCCACGACCCGTCGGGCTGCTGCGATTCCAAGACAAAATTCAAATTGCGTCCGGCGATTTTCAGAAAATGCCCGTCGTCGAAAAATTTCGCCGCTGCCGCCAGCGTGAACGCGCGATATGCCGAGGCGTTGACGACGCCGACTTTGTCGAAAGGCGTGTAGGAGCAGGTGCTGGCGGTTTCAGAGACTTTGAAATCCTTGATGTCCGCGACAACGTGGCGCGCGATGGATTCCAAAACCCGCCGCCATCTCGCGCCCGGCTGCAAGTTTTCCATCTGCAAAAACGCCTCAAAAACATAAGGCGTCGTCGTGATGAGCGGCGTGCCTGCGGGAATGGTTCCGCTGCGCGTGACCCAATCGAACGGATAGCCCCAGCAAAATTCCTTGAACCGCGTGCAGCGGGATTTTTCCAGCTCGTTCAAAAAGTGAACCGCTTTGTCCAGATAAAATTCGTCGCCGGTCGCCTCATAAAGAAAGGCGAATCCCATCGCGTAATGCGCGTCGGCAATCGGCAGGCGGATGGGATGATGAAACCATTTTCGCGCGGAAGGAAAAAATGCCTCGCAAAAAACCATCGGCGCGACGGCGGCAGTGCCAATCGCCTTGTGCCGGTAATAAAGCGCCTTTGCGCCGCGGCCGATCGGCCCGGCAAAAAAGGATTGATGGTCCCATGAAACCTCGCCGAAATGATCGAGCCATCCGGCAAAATTTTCCAAAACTTTGAAGGGTTCGTTTGTGCTCATTGGTTTTTGGAATAGTCGTGGCGGCTTTCGGCAGAAGCCGCGCTTTTGGGTTTTGAAACTGGCGGCGTTCTGCCGCGCCGCCGCTGCAACAACGGATCAAGAAAATTCGGTCCGGCTGGTTTCCAGGCGAAAGTTGTCCACTTTTTTGAACCGCATCAGCGACCGGAAAATTTTTTTGAGTTTTCTCATTTGGTTGCGCCGGTGAAACCGCATCAATTCCGGCGATACGGGACGTTTTGTTCCGCATAGAACCGCATGGCAATAACCGAGCAAAACGGCGATGCCGCCGATAAGAAATGGTTTTTTCATCGCGCGATAACCGACTCGGAAAATTTCCCAAAGTGGCGAGCCGCCGAGATAATAATCCTTTTGGCCGTAGGAAAAATGGGCGGCCAAAATTCCGCGTTCCGCCGTGCTCATCGCTCGATGATGATGAAATCTTTTTTCTGCGAACGATTTTGTTTTCCAACCAAGCATCCGCGCCGTCATCACGGCGATCCAATCCACGCCGCCCGCGCGGCTCTGCGCGTAGCCGCCGATTTCCTGGAAACATTGGCGGCGAAACAACTGGGCTTGGCCGGCCACAAAATTCTCGCCTTCAAAGCTGTCGCGCGCCGAATCGAAATCGCCTTCGATGTAAGGCGCGCCGGCGACTCCAAGCTGCTTGTCTTCGGAAAATTGTTGCATGAGAAATTCCATGAAGTCCGGCTCGAACGAGACGTCGGCGTCCAAATTTCCGATGACGTCAAACTGCGCTGTTTCCAAGAATTTGAATCCGGTGTTGACGGCGTCGGCTTTGCCGGCGAAATGGCGTTCGCGACGGCCCGCACGGCGAATGAGCGAAATCCATGGAAAGCGTGCGCCGTAATCTTCGACAATTTCCGCCGTGCGATCCGTCGAGCCGTCGTCCACAATGACCCAATGCTCCGGCAATTGCGTCTGTGCCGTGACTGATTCAAGCGTTTTGGCGATGAACGCTTCCTCGTTTCTCGCTGCTGTGATGAGAACGTATTTCATGCGTAGCAAACAGGAACGAAGTCGGCGTGTTTTTCGCCATACATTGGCGGGCGTAAAGGGCATTCTTTTGTGGGCCATGCGCTGCGATCTTCGTAGATGAAGAGCTGATGTTTTTGCGGCAATGAATCGGATGCGTGGATTTCCACCCTGTCGAAAAGGTTCTCGTATCTTTCGAAATAATCCAGACCCGGCGCACGGACATGATAGGCCTCATGGGGGTTTGGCTCCGGGTATTCGATTGTTTTTTCACATACGATTGGCACGGGCAAAATGGCAAGGCCGTTTGGTTTCAAGATTCTGCGGATTTCTTGAATGGCTTTTTTGTCATCGGGAACGTGTTCCAGAACGTGGGATGCGAAAATGAAATCGTAACTCGCATCGTCAAATGGCAATTGCTGCAAGTCAACGTTGTGGTTCACGTCTTTCATGCACAGGTCCGCAGTTTCGTATCTGCCGAACAATTTTGAAAATGTCCGCCGGAAAAAATTTTCGGGCGCAAAGTGGAGCATTTTCATTTCGGCGACGTTGAAATTTTTCAACAGGTTGCTCGCGACAAAATGCTGCAGACGGTGTCTTTCAAGCGCGCCGCATTGCGGGCATTTGGCGTGTTTTCTAAAACCGGCGAAACCATCCATGTCCATAAATGGCCCGGCATAATTGCAAACCGGACATTCAAACCGCTCTTTGCTCCGGTTGAAAAACCTGAAAAGAGGCAGGGGCGGTCGAATTTTATTCTTCAGTCTTTGGACGAGTTGAGCCATAGGAATTAATTATTGGGCGCTTCCGATGACGCGTATGTTGGAAGGCGGCTGAAGTTTGCCGCCGCCCACCAGCGGATGCGGATAAGCATACGGCGTGTAGCCGGGCATCGGTGTGTTGTTGTAAAAATCGCGGCCGGATTGAAGGGTTGGATAGGAACTGCTCATGCCGGTCGGCGCGCCGTTCAAAGTATTTGCCCAGCAATAAATTGGTTCCAGAGCTTCGCGGGGCCACGATGAAATTCCGGTGACTGTGTTGATGGTGATAAGATTTCCGTGGCTGTCCTGGCCGTTGTCGCGCAACAAATCGCCGGAACCGCGTCCGGGCTGATCAAGGGCGGCATAGACAAGATGAAGTTGAAAATGATCGCCGGAATTGAAAGTCAACGGCGTGCCGGACACGATGCTCGCCGAACCGGAGTCGCTTCCGATGTAATACATCGTGTTCGTAGTGTTGGAAGTAACGACGGAAAATAATCCGCTGTTCGTGTTGAGCGCAGTATATCCGACCCATTGATTTGGAGTCCAATTCACGCCGCTCACCTGCAAATTGGCCGAGCCGTTTGGAGCCGAACTGGTTCCGCTTAAAAATAATGTCGGGCTGTTTGAATCCCACGGAGTTATGCCGTTCGCGCCGCAGAACGGCTGCCATTGGCCGCAATAAGCAGCGGTGTAGCGATAGTTGCGCAGCGTGACGAGCGAATTATATCCGTTGCAGGTGTTGCTATAAATCACGCCGGAGCCGCCGCGAATCATGGCAATCGCAAAGCCGGGATAGTCGGGCGCGGACGGCGAGAAATTAAAACTGTTGTTGTAAATCTCAAAGCTGCGCTCGCTGCGATTGCGTCCGCCGCTTTCAGTGCCGTGGTTGTTGAATAAATCGTTCCAGACCGTGTTGTGGCGGAACACGATCCGCGCGCCGCCTTCGCCATCGCACACGCCGACGCTGGCCAGGTAGCCGACGATGTTGGTGAAATAATTGTCCTCGACATACAGCACATTGGCGCTGTTCAAGCCATACGTTGGCGGCGCGGCGTAGGACTGGTCGCCTTCGCCGTCGTTTGGAAAATAGCTGTTGTCTTCGATGGAAATGGATTTTTCATAAAAGGTGTTGTGATCAATCACGCCGGAAGAATTGCCGTAAGTGCAGATGTTCTTGGCGTAAAGGCCGTTGAAAACATTGTGGTCAATCCGCCACGACGCATTTGTGCTGCCGCTAACGGAAATGGCGCCATTGAAATTGATTGCCGTGTTGGTCACGCCGCCGCGCAATTGCAAGTTGGAGATTTCCGCCACATGGCCGGCAACGGGATTCACGACGAACAACTGTCCGCCCGACGAGCGCGGCACTTCATCAATAAGAACCGTCAGATTCGTTCCGGTGCCTTTCACGGACACGCCGTTCAAAGTGACGGTTTGCGTCCAGACATTTGTTCCCGCAGGCAATTGCACCGTGTCGCCGGGCAGCGCCGTTGCGACGGCGCTGCTGACATCGAACAATGAACTGCTGGCGGCGTTGATAATGGAAGCGCGCCCTGACGGTTTCAGGATGAACAGAATCAGCGCCACAGACGCCAAAATTAATCTGGACTTGAAGAGAATCATTTCAATCGAGGAATGTTTTTGAAAACTCCGATCCACTATTCGACGGGCAGATAAACAGGCTCCATGTCCAGAGTCGGCAATTCGAGCGACGGCTCTTTGTCTCCAAGTTCAGCCAATGGGTAATCAATCGTAATCAGGAAAAACATAAAAAATGGAAAGCCATTCAATCGAAACGCCGCTTCGGTCCAATTATACACGGCAAAAGCGAGAAGATATGCGAGGCGCAACCTGCCAAATTCAAAGTCATTCAACAGCGCGCGTCGCGCTTTGAAATAAGACGCAATCAACATGGCGACGGTTATCGCAACGCCGGTGAATCCCAGGTTGAGATAAGTTTCCAGATAACCGTTGTGCGCTTCATTCAGAAATGGCAAAAAATTTTCAACTTCCTGCCGTCGTTCGCCAAGCCAGAAACTTTCAAAACCGGTGCCGACGATGGGATTGATTTTCCAGTTCCAAAGCGTTTGCCAGATGTCCGTCCTTCCCGTCAACGTGTCGTTCCTTCCCAAAAGATGAATGATGTCGTCGAACAATCCAAAGCCGAACCCCGCGATCATGAAGAAGATGATTCCCGCGACGATGTAGCTGCCTACGCGCCGCTCGTTGACCCAGCGGAAACCGAGAAACAGCATGATGGCCGCCGCCAGCAGAAACGCCATCAGCGATGTCATGCTTTGCGACATTTTGAACAGCCATAAATCCATTCCCAGAAGCACGGCGCACAGAAGAAGTTCATTTCGCTTTGCGCTTCCGGCCGTCCATTTCAACACTTGCAGCCAATGCCAGAACAAAACCGTTCCCAAAATCCAGCAATCGAAGCCAAGCAAATTTTTATTCGTCGTGATGCCGGTGTTGACAGGCGCGCCGCTCCATTGATCAAATGTCCGTCCCAATGCCGGGAAATATTTGATGAAACAAATCGAAAGCGGCAGCATCACGTAAGCGCAGCGTTTTATCAGCCGTATTAGCGCCTCCATCGGTTCCGGTTCGGTGAGAAGAATCAGAGCCATCGCCGGATCGCCCAGCAATTTTATCCAGCGCTTGAACGACACGAATGGAAAATCGGACCAAAGAACCGCCAGCAAACAATAAGCGAGATACAAAGTGATCCAGCGATTGTTCCGGAAAAATTCCGGGAGATTTACCCGCCGTTTATAGAGGACGTAAATGCCGGCTGCGATGAGGACGGAATAAAAGGTCGCGTCCAACGGACTGCCATCCTCCACGGTAATTCCACCGACGTGAAAGCCTAAAATATCCATCCATTGCGAAAGGAATCTTGTTCCGGGACCGATAACCACCCAAAAAAATGGAAGCCAGAGCGCGCCAGTGACGTTCGGCCTTTCACGGAAGTCGCGCGTAAAAAGAACGGCGATAAATGCAATCGTCAGAAATAATGCAAGCGATGAAGACATGATGACGATTTAAGCGAAAGAATTTTCCGTTTGAACAGCGGCGGCTGGCGGGTTCACCAATTGGCCGACCATGCCGAGAAATTTTTCCTGTTCGGATTCCCAGCAATTTTTTTCATAAACTTTGCGGCCGTTTTCCATCAGGCGTTGCAATTCGGAAGGATTTTCATAGGCCCATTGGATTTTTGCGGCGAGATCGCCTGCGTTGTCCGGCTCGAAAAATAAAATTTCGTCGTCGCTGAAATAATCGCGGATGCCGCGCGTGGACGGAACGATGACGGGCTTGTTCATGGCCAGATATTCAAAAATGCGCGTGGGAAAATTGATTTGCGTGAACGCGCTCAAGCGGTTTGGCACGATTCCCAGATCGGTCCTGGAAATGAAGCGCGCGATTTCGTCCAGCGTTTTGAAGCCGTGAAAGCGGACGGCATTTTCCAAATCCAATCTTTTTGCCAGTTCCAAAATTTTGCCCAGATAATCAGTCGGATCGCCGAACAGGTGGAGTTTGATTCCCGGAATTTTCGGGCGCAATTTGGCAACGGCTTCAATCGCCAAATCCAAGCCGTGCCGCTCGACGATCAAGCCGTGATACATGAGCGTGAAGGAATTTTTGATTGCCGATTGCCGATTGCCGATTGAGAAACGATGTATCGTTGCGTGCGGATGAAAAATCGCCGATTCCGGGGAATTCATCACAGTCTGGATTTTTTCCGGCGGACAGCTTCGCGCCGTGAACAATTCCTTGAACGCGATGTTCGGCGTGAGAACCAAATCGGCAAGCTTGATGCTGATTTTTTCCATTTTTCGCAACCAGCGGACGATGAAATGATTTTCGCGCAGGCCATAAATGCTTTGGAACAATTCGGGCATTGGATCGTGCAAATCCAAAATGATTTTTGCGCCGCGCCATCGGGGGAACAATCCGGCAAAGACGAGAAAGTCGGGCATGTTGTGGACGTGAACGACTTTGTAGCGTTTTTTGAAACTCCAAAACGCCAGCAATAAAAACGATGCGGCCAGAAAACAGGCGTATTGAAAAATATAGACAATCTTTCCGGCGCGGCGGCGTTTGAGCGGAATGCGAAACACATTGATTCCATTTAGTTTTTCGCGCACAGGTTCTGAATTGTTTTTGCGGAGGCAAATCACGTCCACTTGCGCGCCGGCGCGTTTCAGGGCTTCAGCTTCGCGGCGCGGGCGCGGGTCGGAAGCATAATACGAATACAAAACGACGGCGGCGCTGACTTTTTTCAGCGGCAAATTTTTTTTGCGGCCGTTGGGCGAAAATTCCAGCGCGGGAAAATGATTTGGTTTTGGCGGCCGGCAATTTTCCTTGAACCAGCGCGCCATTTCCCTTGGCAGCGGATTCCAAAATTCGCCGGCGTGATTTTTTTTGATGTGCCGGAGAAAATCTTCATACCACGCGACGGGATATTCGGCGGCGTCCAGTTCGTTTTTGAATCCGATGTAGTCGGGATGAACGTTGAGCAGCGCCATGCCGCCGCGCGCGACGAGCCAGTCCAGTTTCGTCTTCCAAATCTCCGGCGATTTTTCGTCGAGCACGAGAAAGAGCGTCGAGTCCTGCGGCAGCGTGTAGGGCAATTCGACGTAACCGCCGCCGTTGCCGTCGGAAACCCAAAATGGGAAGATCGTGTTCGCGCCGTCGGGCTGCGGCTCGAAAGGATCGGTGTCGAAAGTGGAGGCGTCATATTCGATTTTCAAATGATGCAATCGCTCGCGGTCGTGAAGCATGAACGCGGCGCGAAAGCCGCTGGCGTTCCAGTCCCGCAAATAGCGGTTGATGCGCCGGGCGCTTTCGGCAAATTCGCCGTTTCTGCGCCAGTAAAGTTTTCCGTCATGGCGCAAATCGTGGACGCCGACTTCAAAATCATTTTGCAGGAGTTCGCCGCGCAGTTCGCGCGGGACCTGATAATCGCCTTCGGGAATGAAATTGAACGACGAGCGGAAGCCGAGCTTGCGTTCGATCTCCATCAAGCGGCTGCATTTGGCCAGGCCGCTGAAACTTTCCACGTCGTGCGTGAGGACGAGCGCGAATTTTTTCCCGTCCGGCCAGCCGCTCCAATTTTCCGGCGCGCGGCCGGCGGCCTCGTTGATCGGCCAGACATTTTTAAATGCCGCGCGCTTGCGCCGCGCGACGATGCGGCGCATTCCCATCCGCAAGCGCCAGGGCAAATAGGGTTTGAAGCGGTAGTAAAGGCGGTTGCTGTTGAATAGCGGCGTGGGCATTTCAAGAAATTAAGAATTCAAAATGAAGAAGCCGTTTTAGGCGGGTGATTTGGTTTTGCTTCTTCATCCTGGCTTCTGCCTTTTGGAGAATTGCACGGCGGCTTTTTCAGCAACGGGCTGAAAGGCCGCCGCGCGTGACGAATGCAATCTTCAAAATTCCGCCAGCGTTTCGCGGTGCAGACGGTCGGGAATGTATTTGCGCGTTTTGTTGAATACGACGCCGACTTTGGCATTCGAGAGCGCGAGCAGTTCGACGGCCTGCTGCGCGGTGTCGCGCCCGGTTTTTTCCGATTGGATGACGAGCAGGATCATGTCCATGAACCCGGCGAGGCGCGAGGTGATGCTGGTCTGGCTCACCGGCGGCATGTCGAAAAGGATGTGATTGAATTCGCTCGCCTTGAGATAGGGCAGCAATTCGGCGAAACGTCGCGGCTGGATGCGCTGAAATTTTTCGTCGGGCGAGCTTTCGGTGACGACGTAAAGATTTTCCTGCACGCGCGCGTAATCCCGGGTTTCAGGCGTGAGCGCCTCGTTCAAGCTGTAACTGGGCCTGCCCATGAAAAATTGCTGCGTGACGCCGCGCTCCAATTTCATGTCCACCAAAAGCACTCGTTCGCCAAATTCTGCGATGGAGGTGGCAACGCCGGCGGCAATGGCGCTGACACCGCAGCCTTTTTCCGTTCCGGTCACGGCCACAAGCCGCGACTGCCGCGCCTGGCCGTTGCCGTTGCTGCCAAAGTGATTGATTAGCCGGTCGCGCAGCGCGTCATAAAACGGGTTCAGGCAACTGCCGGTTTCCCACGACACAATTCCCGGACCGCCTTCGCCGTCGCCGTTTTGGAATTGCAATTGCCGCTGTTCCGCCGCTTGAATCAACCGTTTGTGGCCGTTGCGGCTGATGTCGGGAATGGAAATCCACAGCGGTAATTTCAATTTTGCCTCGATTTCCTTCGAGCGGCGCACGGAAGTGTCCAGATAAAATTCGACGAAAAATGCCCAGGCAAGTCCGGCGAGAATTCCGCCGCCGATCATCAACGCCATCATTTTAATTTGTGGCGGCAAAGCCTTGAACGGTGGTGTCGGCGTTTCAATGGTGCTGATGTTTGAAACGCGCCCCGGCCCGAGCGCTTCGTCAATGCGCGCCTGCTCCAGACTGGTGGCGAAGTTTTGATAATTGGCCTCGAGCATTTCCTTTTTGCGCTGAAGGTCGGCGATCTTGGATTCCGCCGCGCCCACGCGCGCCGCTTCGGATTGCAACTGCGCAAGCTCTTGTTTCAGCACGACAATCCTGGATTGCAACGACAGCGGCTGAAGATTTTGGGAATAAGCCGCCGGCTGCCCGTTCGCGGCCGTTTGCCCGGCCGAACCTGACGACGAAATGTAAGTGCCGATCAAGCCGGGATAACGTTCTTCAAGATTTTTTTTCAGCAACTGCGTCTGCGCGATTTGCAACCGCGTTTCCTGGACCAGTTTGTTTTCGTCCGTGAAGCCGAGTTTCCCGAAATACTCGTTTTCGCGGCCTTGAAGAAAATCGAGATGCGCGCAAACGCGCTGGTATTCGTCCATGCGCGTGGCCGGCACATCGGGCGCCGCCAAGTCCGGCGCGCTGTTTGTCGGCTGGGGTTCCGCCCGGCTGGCGCCTTGTTGCGCGGCCAAATCGGCTTGCGCTTGAAAAAGTTGTTCGCGAAGCCTGGTGATTTGGTCGTTGTAAGATTTTTCCGCATCGGCGACGGAAATTATTCCCGCGCCGGTTTTCGCCGCGCGCAAATCGTCTTCAGTCTGGTCAATTTGCGAACGCAATTGCGCCGTTTCCTGGGTCAGAAAATCGTCGGACATGCTGGATTGATGAACTTGCAGATGCTTGTCCAAATAATCGCCGATGACGGACGCAAGCGCCGGCTGAACAATCGTCGGATCGGGATTGCTGAAGACGAGGTGAACCACGCTGTTCTGCTTGGGCGCTTCAACCTTCAGATTTTTTTTCACGATTCCAGCGGCCTTGACCGGGTCGTTGCCGCCGCCATATCCGGCCAGAATTTTTTCCGGCCCGACGTCCTTCGCGACTTGCCGCGCCAGGTCGTAGCTCGACAAAATTTCCATTTCGGAATTGATGACGCTCTGACCCATCGTGTCCGGCGAAGTCATCCGCGCATTTTTGGCGTCGGCGTTCACCGAGCGGCTGTCGAGTACATATCGGATGAACAGTTCGGCCTCCGATTGAAACGGCGGCGGATAAAACCACCAATACGCGGAGGCCGCCGCGATACCGACAAGCGACATCAAAATGATTTTCCACTTGTGGCGAAAGAGAATGAAATAAATGTCTCCCGGCGTCATGGCCGGCGGTTCATTGGTGTGGTTGTTGTTGGTTGGCTTCATAAAAAAGTTGTGGATGGATTTATGGATTGCTGGATGAATGGGTCGTCATCAAGCCATTCATCCAATTATCCATCAAGCCGTTTGGATCATGCCCAATGCCGATACAAAATTTCGCCGATCATCCGGGACGCGAAAGCCGGCAGCGCGCGGAAGACCCGGTTGTGCCAGCCAGAAGCTTCATCGTCGGACGCGACGAATTTTTCCTGCTCCAGCGAAAATCGAAAGTAGTTGACGAATTTTTCCTCCGCGCTCCAGCCCAGTTTGAACCGCCGCAGGCCTTCGTTGCCGATGGAAGTTCTTCCCAAGTCCAGTTTCTTCACGCCGCACCGCGCAAACCGGCGGATCGCCTCCCACATGACGAGATTATTCCCGCGCAAATGCTGAAATGTTTCGTCCGACGCGCCGAATTTATAAATCGCCTGACCGCCGGAATGGAAAAAAATCGCGCCGGCAACCGGAGTTTTCTTCCGGCGCGCCAAAACGACGATGCCAAGATTTTTTGCCAGAACGTGCCTGTGAATGTTCCTGAAAAACGAAAACGGCTGCGGCGGCAGTCCGTGTTTTTTCCGCGCCTTGCATTGCAGTGAATAAAAAGTTTTTACCGCGTCAAGTTCCCCTGAAATTTCGGTGCGCACGCCTTCTTTTTCCGATTTTCGGATCGCGCGGCGGACGGAGCTTTTCAAACTGCCAAAGAAAGCATTTTCATCCGGCGGCAAATCCAAACTGTGGCCGTAAAATGAAAGTGAAGGCGGAGTTCCGTTGAGAAATTTACGTCCGCCGCGAAATTCCAGGTATTTCCAACCGCTCAATTTTCCGAATTCAACCGCGTTCCGAAAAAGTTCCTTGAATCCAATCGTGTCGGCGCACAGCGGGTCGCAATTGTCGGTGAACGGCAGCGCGACGGCGCGTTTTCCGGTCAAGCCGCTGTCCACTTCCATGAGCGGGAGCAGCGAATGAAGCGCGCCGAATTCATTGGTGACAAAATAAACCGGTTTGTAGCCGTAAGTTTCCGTCAAAACATTTGCCCAGGCCGCGCTGTGAAAAAAAGATCTCGCCGGATGATTTTGATCCGCGACGCGCCCGTCCCAGTCCGAATGCTCCAGCGGATTTATCCATTGCACGCCCGTCGCGCGTGAAGGCGCCTCGGCAACCGGGAAAATTCCGGGAGCGGTGATTAAATTTTCTGTGAGCACAAAACTTCCTGCGGCTGATTGTTTTTTAAAAGTGATTTGACGATCCGCGCCGGATTGCCCGCGACAATCGTGTCCGGCGGAACATTTTTTGTGACGATGCTGCCCGCGCCAATCATCGCGTTCTTGCCAACTGTGATTCCGCAGATCAAAACCGCGCCGGAACCGATGGATGCGCCGCGCCTGACCAAAGTGGGAACGCAATGCCAGTCGGACTCGGTCTGCAATCCCCCATTTTCATTCGTCGCGCGCGGGTAACGGTCGTTGGTGAAAACGACGTGGTGACCGACAAAAACTTCATCCTCCAGCACGACGCCTTCGCAAATGAACGTGTGGCTGGAAATTTTGCAACGATTCCCGATTTTCGCGCCCTTTTGAATTTCGACAAAGGTGCCGATTTTCACATCATCGCCAATTTCGCAGCCATAAAGATTCGTAAAATTGTGAATGCGGACGTTTTTGCCCAGGCGGACATCGGCGGCGATTTGCCGCAGCGATTGTTCCGGCGCGCTCATGGCGCGAAAATTTCCGGCGCGGGCTCGCGTGAAACTTTTTTGGCCAATTTGACTCCGCGTTTTCCGGCGTTGAATTTCGCGATGGGAATTTTTCGCGCGTGCGCCGCCCCCGAAATGCCATTCAAGCCGCAGCCATTTTTTTCCGCTGAATTTGATTCCGTCGAAAACGCGGAAAATTCCACCGCCGCGCCGCCGCGCCGCAGCGATTCCGACGACGCTTCCAAAATTCGGACAAGTTCCAATCCATTTCTTCCGTCGGTCAGCGGCGTCGCTCCATTTTTGATGCATTCGAGAAAATGCTGGCACTCGCTCCGCAGCGGCTCTTCCTGTTTGACGTAGGGAACGTAGACATCGCCGTAGTGATAGGCGTATTGAAATTCCGCAAACGTGTCGTAATGCGGCGGAGTTTCCACGCGCGCGTCAAACACGCGGATTTTTTCCAGCGTCGAAACGTCGTCGTAAACGATCATCCGCTTGCTGCCAACGATGGTCATCTCGCGGACTTTGCGCGGGTCGAGCCAGCTGTTATGAATGATGGCCGTGCGCTGTTTGGGAAACGTCAGGCAAATCGTCGTGACGTCTTCGACGCCGGCCATGATGTGCGCGCAGCCGCGGCAATTCACGGCAATCGGCGGTTCGCCCATGATAAATTGAATGATGGAAATGTCGTGTGGCGCCAAATCCCACGCCACGTTGATGTCCTTTTGAAACAGTCCGAGATTCAGCCGTCGCGCGCAAATATACCGGATGTCGCCGATGTCGCCGTGCTCGACGATTTCCCTGATTTTCCGGACGACCGGCGAATAGAGAAACGTGTGTCCGGTCATGAGCACGACGCTTTTTTTCTGCGCGATTTCAATCAGTTCCTCGCATTCTGCGGAAGAAAGCGCCATCGGTTTTTCGATGAACGTGTGTTTGCCCGCGAGCAAACTCGCCTTGGCCATCGGATAATGCCATTTGACCGCCGTCGCGATGACCACCGCGTCCAGACCGATGCCGTTCAGCATGAATTCATAATCCGTCGCCCGCTCAACGTCGGGATAAAGCGACCGGAGATGCTCCAGCCGTTCCTTGCTGGTGTCGCACATCATTTTTAACTGGCAGTCGGGAAGCGATTTGAAATTGCGGACCAAATTCGGACCCCAATAGCCGCAGCCAACGACGCCAACTTTGATAGGTTTTGTCATAGTAAATTCGAGAAAATTACCGGCATTTTTATCGGTGGGAAAATTCCTGTTTTCGGAAAGAAAAATTATTGGTTCACGATGCGCCCGGAAAAAGCAACCGGTGATTCGACAGTTTCGATTTCTTTCGCGGCAGAATTTTTTTTCTTTTGAGTGTCCAGCATTTGAACCAACAGCGCCGGGAGCGTTTTGAAAATAATTTCGAGATCGAGCAGGAGGTTTCGCCGCCGGCCGTATTCGATGTCCAGCCGGATCATTTCTGAAAAGGTCGTTCGATTTTTGCCGCTGACCTGCCAGAGTCCGGTCAGGCCGGGCGCGACATTGAAACGCGCGCGTTGCCAGGGAAGATAATGCTCAAATTCATACGGCAAACACGGGCGCGGCCCGACGAGGCTCATTTCACCGCGCAGAACATTGATGAGTTGCGGCAATTCGTCCAGCCCCGCCGCACGAATCCAAACACCCAGCGGGATGATCCGTGAATCGCCGCGCGCATCCATTTTCATCATCGGCGCGTCCGAATGAATCAGCCGCCGCAAATGGCTTTCGTGCGAAACAGACTTTGCGCCGACGGCCATCGTGCGGAATTTGAAGCATGAAAATTTTTTGCCGCAATAACCGATGCGCTCCTGCCTGAAAAAAATCGAGCCTTTCGAAACGAGGCGGATGACCGCCGCGACTGCCAGCGCAAGCGGAGCCAGCAGCGGCGAGGCGAGCAAAATCAAGCCGATGTCCAGCACGCGTTTCCAGCGCGGAATCCCGGCTTTGTTCGGACGAATCATTTCTTCAAAAATTTTCATCGGACAAAAAACTAAAGCTCCGCACTTGTTGCTTTCCCAACTTTTCTCAAAACCAACCTTTTTCAAAGGTCGCGGCGGAAAAATCCGCCGCGACCTTGATTAGACGCGCACCATTTCCCTGCGCGCCAACAGTGGCGCAAGATGCGCCAGCGTGTTTTCCGCCAACACCACCGAGTCCCTGTCCACCTCCACCGGCGTTGGTCGTCCCAAAATATCGAGTAAAATCTGCACGCGCTTTTTCGCCGGCATATTGCGCAGCACATACGCGCGCATTCCGGCAAACGCGCCGCCGGCCACGGAGACTTCGCAGCCGGGCGCGAGACAATTTTCCACCGTCATCGGTTCGTCCGCTTCAAAGCAATCCTGCAACTCTTCAATGATTGAATCTTCGACAACGGGAATTTTATCTCCAAAACGCACAAGGCTGCTGATGCCGTTTGCATGTTTGATTTCATTGAGGTTTTCATCAATCGCACAATGCACAAAAAGATAGCAGGGAAACAGCGGCTCAATCGCCTGCACGGCGCCGCGCCGCGTCGCGCGCTCAATTCGCAGCCGGGGCAGGAAAACTTCCAGCCCAAGATTTTTACGCAAACTCGCCGCCGCGATGTGTTCGTGTTTGGGCTTCGTCCGCGCGCAATGCCACGCAGTGCCTTGAATTCCATCCTCCAATTTCATTCGGGTTTTGATTAACAGGAAATGTGCCATTTGAATTTTGAGGATAAAATGTGCTGCCCGCCAGGTTGCGCAGAAAAGCGAAAGGCGATTTGCAATTGTTCAGATGCAACTTGCAAAAAATTTTCCGTTGCAAAAAAAGTGTCAAGAAAACTGACAGGCAGACCTGAAACTTTTTTTTCGAGATGTCGGAGATGGAGTTCTGTTTTTTTGAAAAACATCATCGCACAATCCTCGCGATGAAATTGTTCTTTTGAAGGAATAGAAGCCATGTGTCAAAGGCCGACAAAAAGCGGTTTCAAGTGGCGTTCATATAAGTTGGCGGTCACGTTGCGCGCGATGGTCGCTTCGCAGGCTTCCAGCATCCTGACGTAACGCTCGCCTTTTTGCGCCGCGATTTTGAAACCGACGTGCAGCAACTGCCGGAAGTGCGGATTAAAATCCTTGCACTGCTGGTCATGACGCAATGCGGCGACATATTGCCCGGAAGTCCATCCATTGACGCATTCCTTGGAAGGCAATTTCTTTGGATCAATGTCAATGACCGTCGCGTAAGGCGCGCACAATTCAGCGGCGTGATCGAGGGCGTCACAATAAATTTCCCTGGCCAGCGCGAGCGCTTCGCCGCCGGATTCAGCCAGGCCGGTCATTTCTTCCAGCCATGTCGTTCCGGCGGTCTTGATGTGAAGTCCCGCGCCGGATTTCTTCAACGCGCGCCGGATGGGCTGGTAGATGGAAAATTTGTCGCTGCCGGAATGGACGCTCAACTTGAGCGTGCGCGGCAAATTATATTTCTGGATGGCGAAAGCGATTACGGCGAGGTCTTCGTTGAACTCGCGTTCAAACTGCGCGATGTCGCCGACGTAATCCACGCCCTTGTTGAAACGGCCTGTAAATTTCGGCGCGATGGTCTGGACTGGAATCTTTTCATCGGCCAAAGCCGCGAGGATGATGAGCAATTCCAGCGGCGTCTGCGGGCTGTCAGTTTCGTCCATCGAAACTTCCGTGATGAAACGGCCTTCACCCCTGGCCTGCGCGATGCGACGGTAAATTTTTCCGGCCTCGGTGACGGCGGAAAGATATTTATCCGCGATACGCCCGACTTCAGCGCGCATAGCTTCAAAAGCGCGGTCAATCCCCGCAACCTGCAGTTTGCCGATCAATTCAGGATGACGTTCAATGAATCCTTGCACAGCGGCTGGCGCGGCGGGCTGGCCGATGGATTCCGCAACGTCAATCGTGAAAAAATCCGACGAATCAATAAAGCCATCCACCGTTTGTAGGCGGATGTGATCGGCATCCACATACCATGATTTTTTCCAGCCGAATTCGCGCACGGCCTTTTCCGCAGCGGCGCGAACGCTGGACGGTTGCGAGCCGATGATGGTGTGTTCGCGTTTGGATTTGTTCCAGACGGGAACGATGTCCACACCTTGTTCCGCCGCCAGAATGCAGGCCTGAAGCTGGGCTTTGGCCTGATGTGCAAAACGGTCGCCCATCCCGAAAGAAAATTTTCCGATCTCAAGCGCAAGAGTCATGAATGTAAAAACTACTTTAATCTCCTATGTTGTTAAATAAAAATTCGCAGTCGGCTAAATGATTTGGTGCTGGTGCGTTTCAAAATCCAAAAACCACTTTTGGAATGCGCTCACCCTCAATCGCAACAACTTTCGCCAGTCATAATCCGGCGACCTTATCGCCGTCTATATTATGAACTTCTTTAGAAATGTCCCCGTCCAGCCCGAATCAATTTTACATTCTCAAAAACTGATGGGACGGCGTTTTCCGCAGTCCGCCACTGAAAATAAATTGGCGCTGCCTCAATTTTGAAGACCGCCACAGGCGAATCTGCTTGCCATTTATTTTCAGCCGGGCACAATAAACGCCCAATTAAATTGGGCATATTTTATCATTCTAATTCGAGAGTCGGCGCGGTTGCACTAAAGGCAAATGGCCTTCGGATTACCAAATGAAATTGTTAAATTTCCAAATTAATTTATGGTTCGGGGCGTAGCGTAGCTTGGTATGCGCGCTTGCTTGGGGTGCAAGAGGTCGTGAGTTCAAATCTCACCGCCCCGACCATTTTCAACCTTACCGGTCAAAAATCATCGTTTCGCCATTTAATTTGGCGGTCAGGCGCACTCCGCCGATTTTGCCTTTGCCGGATTTTGTTTCGCCGCCGGATGCGAATGTGAATTCGTAATTTTCGCCGTCGCCGGTCCATTGTCCCGCATAAGACGTCGCTTCAAAGGTCGCCGGCTGGTTTGGCGCTGTTTTGAAATGCGGCAAATTTTTCAGAAACGCCTGTCCGTCCGCCGCCGCGATCAGTTCCGTCTGCGCATAAGCCGGAGTCCACAATGCCCGCAACGCTTTCATGTCGGCGCTCGAAACATTTGGCTTCGTTTGTGCGAGCATCGCCAGCGTGGAAACGACGTTGAAATGCCAGTGGCCGAGAATGGCGTCGTTGTATTTCGCCGACGCGCCGGTTTGCAAATAATTTTGCAAATCGTCTAAATTTGTCACGACCATGTTCCAAACCATGTCGGCGGTTTCTTTGTTCAGCCAGATTGCCTTCGCATGATCATTGCCGAGCAATTCCCCGATGCGACCGTGATTTTGCCATGCATTGCGGAAATCCGCGTCGTGACCGAGGTCGTGAAAATCACTGCGTTCATCGAGCGAAAGAAACGGCGGATAATCCGCGAGCCGTTCGTCCAATTGCGGATTTTGATAGACCAATCCCGCGAGGTCGGCGAGCTTGAAATACAGCAGCGGCATCGGGTCAATGGCGCGCGCCACTTTGATCATGCCCGTGCCTGTAAAATTATTTGTGCCTCCGAGATCGTTTCCCATGCGATTGAGAATTCTAACTGGAAACTTTTCGGTGTCCGACGGGGCGATTTGTGTCGTCCAATAACTGAAATCGTAAATGAGGAACGAAATCAAAATCAGATAGGCCAGCCCGTTTAACGTGCCGACGCAAAGGCCGACGCGCGAATTGATTCGTTCCCACCAGCCCATTTGCAGTTCGCTCGTGTAATGTTTGTAATACACGAACACTTTGCGATGCGCGAATTGTCCCGCCGCCTTGAAAATGCCGAGCAAAATGATGAACACGATAAACGGCGGCAGAACCCAAAGCCAAATCGGATTATGAACGCCCAGATGCGGCAGCAACGGTTTGATGAGGCCGGACAATGGCGCGGCAAGCAGCGCCGAAATGAGAATGCCAATGAAGGTGATTGCCGCGCGGATCGCTCCCAACTTGTGACCTAGCGCAACGCAAGCACCCATTAAAACCAAAGCAAGAATCCAAATGGTCATGCCCACAATAAAAACCATTTGCCGGAAAATGCACGCAAATTTTGGCAATGGCTCAATTTGAATCAATTCCCTCTCCCCGCCAGAGCGGGGAGAGGGTCAGGGTGAGGGGATTTAAGATTGAAAAAACCATTGGCCTCCTCACCCCGGCCCTCTCCTCCCCGAAGGAGGAGAGGGAGAAAACCCCCGAAAATGAGCCCCCACCGGAATGGTTTGCCCTTTGAGCAAACTCAAATTCGCTGCTACATTTGGCGCCGTGAAAATTTCCATTGTCGTCCCCGCGTTCAACGAAGAACGGCTGCTCGGTGATTCGCTCGCGCAAATCAAATTGGCGGCAAAAGCATTTGCGTCGCCCGGATGGGAATGGGAAATGATCGTCTGCGACAACAATTCCACCGACCGCACGGCGGAAATTGCGCGCGCCGCCGGAGCGCGCGTCGTTTTCGAGCCGGTCAATCAAATCGCCCGCGCCCGCAATTCCGGCGCGGCGGCGGCGGCCGGCGACTGGTTGGTTTTTGTGGACGCCGATTCGCATCCAAGCGCGGAATTATTTGCCGACGTTGCGAAAGCGATTCAATCCGGCAAGTGTCTCGCCGGCGGCGCGACGATCCGATTGGATGAAAGATTTTTCGTTGCGGGAATGATTACGCGCCTGTGGAATTTCGTCAGCCGATGGAAGCGTTTTCTTGCCGGTTCATTCATTTTTTGCGACGCGGCGGCGTTCCGAAAACTCGGCGGCTTCAGCAACGAACTATTTGCCGGCGAAGAATTGGAATTGAGCCAGCGCCTGAAAAAATTGGCGAGGGAAACCGGAAAACGAATCGTCATCTTGCACCGGCATCCGATTGTGACTTCCGCGCGCAAAATGCGGCTTTATTCGCCGTGGGATCATCTCAAGTTTCTGTTCCGCGCCATCTTCGACACGCGCCGCGCGATGGGCAGCCGCGAATCGGCGCATATGTGGTATGACGGGCGGCGATAAATTTTATTGCTTCAAACGGAAAAACAAATTTTCCGTTGGCGAGGTGATGGTGATGCTTTTGTTCGTGCCGTCGTCGGAAATGGAATAGCCGCTGGTTGTCCAACTTGCCGCGCTCAAATCAGAATTTTGTTGCAGCACAAATCCTGTCGAAGCCGACGGCCACGATACTTTCACGCTGTTGCCGGAATGTGTGACGGTCAACGTTGGCGAGCCAGCGGTTTGAATGACGGAAATCAAACTCCAAAATCCGCCGGTCACGGAAAAATTTCCGCCGCTCATTGCCGCGCCTGCGTCCGGTTGGCCAATCGTGCCGGCGACTGAATACTGGCCGTTCGTGCTGGCTCCACCGCCGCCGGAAATTTTATGCCAGTCAATCAAGTATTGCTGTGCGAAAGCCAGCGGCGAAAATAGAAAACCGGCGATGAAAAAAAAGCTTTTCATTTTTCTTTTGTCATCGGCCAATTCGCGTTGGCCATCGCTTTGTGACCGCCGGCGAGCGAAAAAACATTTTTGTAGCCCATGCGCTGCGCGACATCGCAAGTGAGCGCGGAACGGAATCCGCCGCCGCAATACATGATGATCTCCGTGTTCGCGTCGGGAAATGTTTTTTCCAGATCGCGCTCAAAAATTCCTTTACCGAGATGTTTCGCCTCGGCAGCGTGACCGGCGTTCCATTCATTGTCTTCGCGCACGTCAATCAAAACGGCTTTCGGATTTTGTTTCAACCGCGCTTGCGCCTGTTCGATGGAAATTTCCTGAACGCGCGCTTTGGCTTCGGTGGCCAATTTAAGAAAACCGGGCGAATGATCCATGCGAGCAACTTAATTAGCAAACCAGGCCGGTCAAACAAATTTGTAACCAAAGTCAGCAAGTAATTACAATTCCGGCATTGAATTTACAGCAGCTTTTAATGAATATGTATTTTTCAAATGAGATACATCAATGTTATTTGCCATATTTTCAACTAAACATTCGTAACGAGCCAACCATGAATTTGTCATTGGAATGCCTAGGCTTTTATTCAATGTAACCAAAAGCGCGAAGTAAGCTGAATATGAATCTTGGGTTAACGAAATTGCGAGAAATGCCGCTTGTGCAGATAACGCAATTTCGGCTTTAGCTGCAAGTTCATAGCAATTTCTGTGTCCAAGATTATAGCGAGCATTTAATTTCCCTGTGTTTGCTTCATATTTGTTTCGGATTTTTACACTGATAACGTATTTCTCGTTTTTGCGTTCCGCATAAAAATCTGCAAAAGGGAAATTCATTTTAGAATGATTCAAATTTCTAACATTTATAAATTTAGCTTGGACTAAAATTGATTCCGCTAGTGACTCGCCAAATTCGCCCAAAGAACGCGCCCTCCGAGCTGTAAGTTTGTTAAGTATTGAGATTCTGCCCATAATTTATGAGATTGAAAATAATCGAACAAGAGAACCAAAACACACTAAAAATTTTTCAAAAAACCGCTTGCATTCTATTTTGCGTCTGATAATTTACGCGCTCCTCGTCGCCGAAAGGTGTCAGGACAGCATGTTTGCAAACCGATAACTGGTTTCTCACAGAAACAGGATTGATGGCTTGCCGACTTCAAAGTTGCTGAAAAACTTTTGCAATCATTTTTGCAATTTTATGCCAGTTAAAACATTTAGACCGCTAACGCCGTCCACGCGATACATTACGATCGCGGACTTTAGCGACATTACAAAGACGAAGCCGGAAAAAAGTCTTGTGGAAATCCGCAAGAAAACCGGTGGGCGCAATGCTTATGGTCGCGTGACTGCGCGCGGCATCGGCGGCGGTCACAAGCAGAAAATCCGTCTCGTAGATTTCAAGCGCAACAAGCACGGTGTGGAAGCGACAGTCGCGGCGATTGAATATGACCCGATGCGTTCGGCGCGTCTGGCGTTGCTGCAATACACGGACGGTGAAAAGCGTTATATCATCGCGCCGGTCGGCATTCAGGTCGGCAAGAAAATTTCAAGTGGTCCGACAGCGCCGCCGGAAATCGGCAACGCGCTTCCGCTCAAAGCAATTCCCGTCAGCAGCGCGATTCATAATTTGGAACTGACTCCCGGTCGTGGCGGACAAATGGTTCGTTCGGCGGGCGGCGCGGCGACGTTGATGTCGCGCGACGAAGGTTACGCGCAAATCCGTTTGCCTTCAGGTGAAATCCGGAAAATCAACGAAGAGTGCTACGCGACAATCGGCCAGGTCGGAAACACAGAGCATGAAAATGTGATTTTGGGCAAAGCCGGACGCACTCGGCATCGCGGTCATCGCGGCATCACGCGCGGTGTGGCGCGCAATCCGGTTGACCATCCGAACGGTGGCGGTCAGGGCAAATCCAAAGGTGGCGGCGGCTGGCAACAATTGGTTTCGCCGTGGGGTTTTGTCGCTAAAGGCGGCAAGACGCGCGCCAAATATAAATACTCAAACCGTTTCATCGTCGTCCGCCGCAACGGATTGCCGATCAAGACCAAATAATTTATGGGACGCTCGATTAAAAAAGGTCCGTTTGTAGATTTCAGCCTGCTGGACAAAATCCAGAAGGCGAAGGCGACGAATCAGAAGACGCCGATCAAAACATGGTCGCGTCGTTCGACGATTACGCCGGATTTTGTCGGTTTGACGTTCACGGTTCATAACGGAAAAATTTTTAACCCGGTGTTTGTCACTGAAAATATGGTCGGCCACAAGCTCGGTGAATTTTCATTGACCCGCGTGTTCAAGAAACACGGCGCGCACACAGCCAAGGCGGAAGCCAAATAGTTTTATGGAAGTTTTCGCAATCACAAAAAATATCCCGATGTCCGCGCAGAAAATGCGCGAGGTCGTCCGGCAGATTCAAGGCTTGCCCGCGTTGCAGGCGGAAGCGGTTCTGGCGGTCGTGCCGCGCAAAGGCGCTCGATTTGTCGCCAAGACGCTCCATTCGGCCATCGCCAATGCCGAGAACAACAACAAAATGAAGCCCGAAAGTTTGCGGATCAAGGAAGCGGTCGCAGGAACGGCGACGAGCATCAAACGATTCACTCCCAAGGCGCGCGGTTCCGCCGGTCCGATCATCAAACGCCGTTGCCACATCAAAATCACTTTGTCCGACGAATAATATGGGCCAAAAAGTCAATCCAATCGGTTTCCGCGTCGCCGTCAACAAAGACTGGCGCTCGAAATGGTATGCCAACAAAAAAGAATTTGGCGCACTGCTGACGGAAGACCGCAAGATTCGCGAGATTCTGAAAAAGAAACTCGAAACAGCGTCCGTTCCAAAAATTTTGATCGAACGCGCGACGAATCGTTGCCGCGTGACGATTTTGACCGCGCGTCCGGGCGTGGTCATCGGTCGCAAAGGTTCGGAAATTGACAAGCTCAAGGAAGAATTGAGCAAGATGACCGGCAAAGAAGTTTACGTGGACATCGTCGAAGTGAAGACGCCGGAATTGGACGCGCAGCTTGTCGCGGAAAATATCGCGTTGCAGCTTGAACGCCGCGTGTCGTTCCGTCGCGCGATGAAAAAAGCGTTGCAGACAGCAAAAGATTTTGGCGCGGAAGGAATCAAAGTTCGTGCGGCTGGCCGTCTCGGTGGCGCGGAACTTGCGCGGGTTGAAATGTATCATTGGGGTCGCGTGCCGTTGCACACGTTGCGCGCGAACATTGATTACGGATTTGCGGAAGCGTTGACCGTTTACGGCAAGCTCGGCATCAAATGCTGGATTTGCAAGGGTGAAAATAAACCGCAGAAAAAAGAACAGCAGCCAGTCGGTGAAACCGCCGCGGCTGCAAATTAATTTTTAGAACGAATTTTTGTTATGGCAATGCAACCAGCAAGAGTGAAGTTTCGCAAGATGCACCGCGGCAGCCGCAAGGGCACGGCGCGCAGCGGCCACACGGTCGCGTTCGGTGAATATGGATTGATGGCGCTGGAACGTTGCTGGATGGATTCCAAGCAGATCGAGTCCGCGCGCGTGGCGATTGCCCGCAACATGAAGCGCCACGGTAAAATGTGGATCCGCGTGTTTCCGCAAAAATCATTCACGAAGAAGCCGCTCGAAACGCGAATGGGCAAGGGCAAAGCGCCGCTCGAAGGCTGGGTGGCGGTCATTCGCCCGGCGAACATTTTGTTTGAAGTGGACGGTGTGACTGAAGCGATTGCGCGCGAGTCCATGCGCCTGGCGGCAACGAAATTGCCGATCAAAACTAAATTTATTTCGCGGCACCGCGCCAGTTGAGTTTATGAAATTTGCAGAATTAAAAGACATGACGCTGGTGGAGTTGTCGGCCAAAAGCCGCGATCTCCGGCATGAGATGTTCAACCTGCGTTTGCAGCAGGCGAGCGCGCAGTTGGAAAAACCGGCGCGCCTGACAGTCCTGCGCAAGGACATCGCGCGACTCGAAACACGCATCTCCGCGTTGCGCAACAAAGCGAGAAAATAATTTTGTATGGCTGAAGAAATAAAAAATTTACAAGCGCCCGGCAAACGCAAAGAACGCGTCGGCGAAGTCGTCTCGAACAAAATGACGAAGACGATCGTCGTCCGTGTCGAACGCCGTTACCCGCACGCGCGATTCAAAAAAATTGTTACCGCTTACAAGAAATTTTACGCGCACGACGAAAAGGCCGAAGCGAAGATCGGCGACACGGTGCGCATCGAGGAAACCCGGCCGTTGTCGAAATTGAAACGCTGGAAGTTCGTCGAAGTCGTCGAGCGCGCGCCGGAAGAAACGTCAGTGGCCGCTTGATTTGATTTTATGTTGCAAGTTCGTTCCAGTTTGGATGTCGCGGACAATACAGGCGCAAAGATTGCCTGGAATATCGGCGTGTTGGGCCGCAACCAGCGTTACGCCGGCATCGGCGACGTCATCAAAGTCCACATCAAGGAAGCCGCGCCGGACGGCTCGGTTAAAAAAGGCGAAGTGCATGACGCGGTGATCGTCCGCACGCGGGACATCATCCGCCGCAACGACGGTTCCTATTTGCGCTTTGACAGCAACGCCTGCGTCATCATTGACAAGGAATTGAACCCGAAAGGCACGCGCATTTTCGGGCCGGTGGCGCGCGAATTGCGCGACAAGAAGTTCATGAAAATAATTTCGCTCGCACCGGAAGTGATTTGAAAGTTATGCAAAAAAGATTTCATGTTAAAAAAGGCGATGAAGTGGTCGTGCTGGCCGGAAAAGAAAAAGGCAAGCGCGGCAAAATCATCGCGGTGATGACGAAGAAAAACCGCGTCATCGTCGAAGGATTGCAGATGATCAAGCGTCATATGCGCAAGAGCCAGCAACATCCGCAAGGCGCGATTGTTGAACGCGAAGGCACGATTCACATTTCAAATGTGAAGAAAGCCGAAGTGGAAACACAGGCGGCAGCCGTATAAAAATTTGTCACGGCAAATACCGTGACGTGAAAAAAATGAAAGCCAGACTTTACGAAAAATATAAGAACGACGTCATTCCGGCGCTGAAAGAAAAGCGCAAATACATGAACGTCCATCAGGTTCCGCGAATGGAAAAAATCGTCGTGAACATGGGCATCAGCGCGTCGCTGGAAAAAGGCGCGGTCGAAGACGCCGCCAAGGATTTGTCGCAGATCACCGGTCGCAAGCCGGTCATCAGCAAGTCCAAGAAAGCCGTCGCCAGTTTCAAATTGCGCGAAAACCAGCCGATCGGCTGCCGCGTGACGTTGCGCAAGGACGCGATGTATGAATTTTTTGACCGCCTGGTCGCGACGGCGTTGCCGCGTATCCGTGATTTTCGCGGATTATCGCCGCGCAAGTTCGATGGTCGCGGAAATTATACGTTCGGCATCGGCGACCAGACGATTTTTCCGGAAATAGAACTGGACAAAATCAAACGTCAGCAGGGCATGGACATCACGATTGTGACGACCGCGCCGACGAACGATGAAGCGCAGGATTTATTGAAGCTGATGGGATTTCCGTTCGCTGAAAAATAAATAAATTTTATGGCCAAGAAATCATGGTTGGAGCGCAACGAGCGCAAGCGGGAAACGGTGAAGAAATACGCCGCGATCCGCGCTGAATTGAAGGCGAAACGCGATTACGCCGGTCTGGCGAAATTGCCGCGCGATGCCAGCCCAACGCGCGTCGTGAACCGCTGCGCATTCAGCGGCCGCCGTCGCGGTTATTGGCGCAAGTTTGGTGTTTCACGTTTGACGTTCCGCGAAGCTGCGTTGAACGGTTTGATTCCCGGTGTGACGAAAGCGAGCTGGTAAAATTTTATGACTGACCCGATTTCTGACATGTTGACACGCATCCGCAACGGCGGACGCGCGCTATTGCCCGCGATTGAATTGCCGCATTCGCGCATCAAGGAAAATGTTGCGCACATTTTGAAGCAGCAAGGTTACGTCACCGACGTGGCGGTTGACGGCAAGGCGATCAAAAAATTAAAGATTCAACTCAAATATCAAGGCAAGAAAAGCGTGATTGAAGGTCTCAAGCGCGTGAGCAAACCCGGGTTGCGCAAATATGTCGGCGCGACGGAAATCCCGCGCGTGCGCGGCGGTCTTGGAGTCGCGATCGTTTCGACGCCTGAAGGCGTGATGACCGACGTGCAGGCACGCAAAAAAAATCTTGGCGGAGAATTGCTCTGCTATATCTGGTAAATTTATGTCGCGAATTGGAAAACAACCGATTGCCATTCCGCCCAAAGTGAAGGTGGAAGTGAAGGGGCAGAAAGTCTTGGTCGAAGGACCGAAAGGCAAGCTAGATTGGGAATTGCCCAAGCGCACGAGCCTGAAAGTTGCCGACGGCAAAATCGTCGTCAGCCGCGACGGCGAAGACGCGCAGGCGAAGGCGTTGCACGGCTTGAGCCGCGCGCTCGTCAACAACATGGTCAAAGGTGTCGCCGAAGGTTTTGTGAAGAAGCTCGAAATCCAAGGCGTCGGTTTCAAGGCTGCCGTTCAAGGCAAAGTCGTGAACCTCGCGCTCGGTTATTCGCATCCAATCAATTACAATATTCCCGACCAGATCAAAGTGACGGTCGAGGAAAACACGAAATTGACCGTCGAAGGGCCGGACAAGATGCTCGTCGGAAAAGTCGCGGCGGAAATCCGCGGATTCTATCCGCCTGAACCTTACAAAGGCAAAGGCGTGCGTTATGTGGGCGAACACGTCCAGCGCAAGGAAGGCAAGACGGTCCAATAATTAATTTTGCCACGGCCAACTCCGTGGCGCATTGAAATGAGAACGGAAAAAAAACATAAATTGCAGCAGCTGCGCCGCTGGCGTATTCGGAAGAAAGTCACCGGCACGCAACAACGTCCGCGCATGGCGGCGTGTTTCACGAACGAAAACATTCACGTCCAGTTCATTGACGACGCTGCCGGCAAAACGCTCGCGGCGGCTTCGACGGTCGGAAAATCCGCGCCGAAAGATTTGTCGGCCAACGTGAACGGCGCGAAAACGCTCGGCGCGCTCGCGGCGAAAAAAGCCTTGGACCTGGGCATCAAGGAAGTTGTCTTTGATCGCGGCGGCAAACGTTTTCACGGCAAGGTGAAGGCGCTCGCAGACGCGGCTCGTGAAGCGGGATTAAAATTTTAATTTAACCAACGGAGAAAAACTGTGGCTGAAATCGAAAAAACTGGCGGTGAAGGACAGCGTGGATCACGCGGTGGCCCGCGCGGCCGTCGCAAACCTCCCGGCGAAGCGCCGGAAAATGCCTTTGGCGGGGAAGAATTGATGGAGAAGGTTGTCTATATCAACCGCTCCGCGAAAGTCGTCAAAGGCGGACGCCGTTTTAATTTCTCCGCGCTCGTTGTCGTCGGCGACAAAAAAGGCCGCGTCGGTTACGCGCTCGGAAAAGCGGGCGAAGTTGCGGACGCCATCAAACGCGGCGGCGAACTTGCGCGCAACCAAATGGTTTCTGTTTCGTTGAAAGACGTGACGATTCCGCACGAAGTTTATTCCCGATACGGCGGCGCGAAAATTTTATTGCGTCCAGCGTCACCCGGAACTGGAATCATCGCGGGCAAAACCGTTCGCGCGGTTCTGGAATCCGCCGGCGTGAAAGATATTTTGAGCAAATCACTCGGTTCGAGCAACGCGGCGAATGTGGTGAAGGCGACGTTGAAAGCTTTGTTGAGCCTGCGCACGCGCGAAGCGATTTACAAGAGCCGCGGTTTGGAAATTAGAAAAGTGGAAACGCCCAAGGCGCCTCAAGCGGTTCCCGCAGCCTGAAAAATTTTATGATGCGATTGCACAATCTTAAGCCCCGTCCCGGCGCGAAACATCGCACGAAGCGTCTGGGCCAGGGCGAATCCAGCGGCCACGGCAAAACTTCCGGGCGCGGTGGCAAAGGCCAGACCGCGCGTTCGGGCAGCAGCATCCGCATCGGATTTGAAGGCGGCCAGATGCCGCTCATCCGCCGCATTCCAAAACGCGGTTTTAACAATGCGCGTTTCACGACACAATATGTCGCGGTCAACGTCGGCGAGTTGAACAAATTTGATGACGGCGCGAAAGTGGACGAAACGGCGTTGCGCGCAGTCGGCCTTGCCAATGGCCGTGCGGACGGCGTTAAAATTCTTGGCGAAGGCGAATTGAATAAAAAACTTTCCGTGAGCGCGAGCGCATTCAGCGCGTCGGCGAAGGCAAAAATCGAAGCCAAAGGCGGCACGTGCGAAATCGTCAGCCGCAAGGCGGTCGCACCCGCAAAAGCTTGATGCGGGACTGAACCATGTTCCGCAACATCTACAACACGTTTCTCAACTGCTTCAAGATACCGGAGTTGGCATCGCGCATTTGGTTCACGCTTGGCGTTTTGCTGGTCGTGCGTTTGATCGCCTTCATCGGAATTCCGGGTTTGAACCACACGGCGCTGGCTACATTCTTTGATCAAAATTCGCAGAACGGCGGCGGGTTGATGGTGATGTATAATATGTTTGCGGGCGGCGCGTATGAAAATTGCGCCATCGGCGCGCTGGGCATCATGCCATACATCAGCGCCACAATCATTCTTCAATTGATGACGGCGGTGATTCCGCGATTGAGCAAGCTGGCGCGTGAAGAAGGTGGCCGCGCGCAAATTATTAAATACGGACGTTATTTGACGGTGCTGTTGTGCATCGGCCAGGGAATTTATTTTGCCAACGGCTGGGAAAATCCGCAGAAACAATTTGGCGCAAATTTTCCGGGTCAACTTGTATTGATTGACAATCATGTTTGGTATCTCATCCAAACGGTGCTTGTCATGACGACCGGCACGATGCTGCTCGTGTGGCTCGGCGAACAAATCACCGAGCGCGGAATCGGCAACGGCATTTCACTCGTCATTACGATTGGCATCGTCGCACGATTGCCGATGGCCGGTCGCGGTCTTATGGATATGTTTCATCCTGCCGGCGGCGGAGAAGCGACGCATCACATTCTTGGCGATGGAATTTTGCTGGTGATTTTGTTGCTGGTCGTCGTTGGCGGCGTCATTGCCGTCACGCAGGCGCAACGGAAAATTCCCGTGCAATACGCGCAACGCGCCGTGGGACGAAAAATGTATGCGGGCGGAACATCCTTCATGCCTCTCAAAGTCAATTATTCCGGCGTCATGCCGATCATTTTCGCGCAATCCATTTTGATGTTTCCCGGTCCGCTGTGCGCATGGGTTGCGACGCACGCCAAAGCGCCGTTCTTGCGCGACACTTTCCAATCGCTGGCGACTCAATTGGCGTATGGCTCGGTGCTTTATCTGGCAATTTACTCGCTGATGATTTTATTTTTCTCCTATTTCTGGGTGGCGACGCAGTTCAACGAAATCCAAATCGCGGACGACTTGAAGAAAAACGGCGGCTACATTCCGGGCGTGCGCCCGGGGCAGGGCACGAGCGAGTATTTGCACAAAGCGATGAGCCGCATCACGCTGGCTGGCGCGCTGTTCCTGACCATCATTGCGACGATTCCGATTATCCTCGGCAAAAAATTGAATATAGACCAGAGCGTCGCGCAATTTTTTGGCGGAACGAGCATGTTGATCGCCGTCGGCGTTTTGCTGGACACGATGCGCCAGGTCGAATCGCATTTGATGATGCGGCACTACGACGGATTTTTGAAGAAAGGCCGTCTGCGCGGACGGTTGTGATCTGGAGTGCGGCGACATGTCGCCGCTTTCAAAGCGCGGACATGTCCGCGCAGTCCAAAAACTTTGTGGCCACGATCAAAATAAAAACCGAGGACGATTTGAAATTGATGCGTCCGGCGTGCGCGGTGGCGGCGGAAGTTTTGGAAGAAATCGGCGCGTTCATCAAGCCGGGCGTGACGACGAAGCAGATTGATAATTTTGCGGCGGAGCAGATGAAGTCGCATGGCTCGAAAAGCGCATTTTTGGGTTACCGGAAATATCCGTGCCAGACGTGCCTTTCGGTGAACGACGAAGTGGTTCACGGATTGGCGACCGAACGCGAATTGCATTTCGGCGACATCGTGAGCGTGGATGTCGGCGTGAATTACAAAGGTTTTATCGGCGACAACGCGCGGACGTTCGCCGTCGGCGGCTGCGGAGTTTTGGCGCAACGGCTTTTGGACGTGACGGAGCAGTCGCTTTATTTGGGGATTGCGGCGGCGGTTCCGGGAAATCGTGTGACGGATATTTCGCGCGCGATCCAGGATTATGTCGAAGGCAACGGTTTTAGCGTCGTGCGCGAATTTGTCGGCCACGGCGTCGGGCGCGCGGTGCATGAAGAGCCGCAAGTGCCGAATTTTGTTGACCGGAAAATGAACGACAAGTTGAAGCCGGGCATGACGATTGCGATTGAGCCGATGGTCAACGCCGGGCGACCTGAAGTAAAAATATTGAAAGATGGCTGGACAGTGGTCACGCAAGATGGTTCATTATCCGCTCATTTTGAGCACACTGTCCTGATAACCGGCGGTGAACCTGAAATTTTGACATGTCTGGCGACGACGCTTTCAAAATTGAAGGTCGCGTGATCGAAGTTTTGCCGAACGGCACGTATCGCGCGGAATTGAAAAACGGACACCGGTTGACGGCGTTCGTCGCGGGAAGAGCGAAGAAAAATTTTGCCGGACTGAAAAACGGCGACACAGTGAAATTGCAATTGACGCCTTACGATTTGAGCGTCGGTAGAATTTCAACGGAAAAATAATTTAAAAATGAAAGTCAGAGCGTCAGTTAAAAAAATGTGTGAGCATTGCAAGGTGATCCGCCGTCGCGGCGTCATCCGCGTCATTTGCTCGAACAAACGTCACAAGCAACGGCAAGGCTAATGAATTTTGGAAAAATCATTTTGATTTTGGCCGTGTTGGTAATTTCAATTACCAGCCGCGCAGATTCTTTTAATCAAATGATTCGTTCGCTGGGCAGTTTCCAGTTGGACAGTTCTGATGACCGCGTGGAAATTACAAAAACAAATAATCAGGTTGTGTTTAAGGTAACTTTGGAGCATGGAAGAAGCTCTGTTTTATCCGATAACGATTTAAAAAATGGATGGTTTGTTTTTCTGGAAAATTCATTACGAGTTTGGGTGTTCGATGGACAAGATTTATGGGTATTTCAACAAACGGAAAAAAGTTCCGGCCTTTATTCTGATGAAGAACATTTTGTAAATTGTCCGAAGCAAGTTCAAGACGCTTTGCTGTCGAAAGTTCGAGAAAGATACTTTAATAAAAATTAAAAATTTATGGCACGCATCATCGGAGTAGAAGTTCCGCCGAACAAACGCATAGACATCGCGTTGCGCTACATCTATGGCATCGGCCCGGTCAACGCGCTGGAGATTCTCGAACGCGCGAACATTGACGCGAGCATCCGCGCGAAAGATTTGACCGAAGCGCAGCTTTCGCAAATCGTCCACGCGATCCAGGAAGGCAAATACGTCATCGAAGGTGATTTGCGCCGCGAAATCGGCATGAATTTGAAACGGCTGCAAGGCATCAAATGCTATCGTGGCGTCCGGCATATGCGCGGATTGCCCGTGCGCGGCCAGCGCACGCAAACGAACGCCCGCACGCGCAAAGGCCCGCGTAAGACCGTCGGCGTGCAGCGCAATCCAAACGCCAAGACCGGCATCCACTAACCATTTTTGATTGACGATTTTCGATTTACGATTTGAAACTTAATATGGCTGACGAAACAAAAAAGAAAGCGCCTGCAAAAAAAGACGCAAAGCCTGCCGCTGAAAAAGCCGAGGCAAAGAAAACTGCTCCGGCGGAAAAATCTGCCGCGACTGAAACGGTGAAGCCGGCGGATGCCGCTGCGCCTGTTGCGACAGCCATTGTCGCCGCGCCGACTGCCGCAGAACTTTTGGGCGAAGACGCGAATGCGAAAAAGGTCGTCAAGGCCAAGCACGCGAAAAATGTTGTCGCCGGAGTCGCAAATATTTTGGCCACGTTCAACAACACGCAAGTTTCCATCACGGACGCGCAGGGCAATCTTATCGGCTGGTCGAGCGCTGGCCGCGTTGGCTTCAAAGGCTCGCGCAAGAGCACGGCTTACGCCGCGCAGCAAGTTGCGCAGGACGCCGCGCGTCAGGCGATGGCGCACGGAATGAAAGAAGTCGAAATCCGCGTCAAAGGTCCGGGTTCAGGCCGCGAATCAGCGATTCGTGCTTTGCAAGCAATTGGTCTGGAAATTTCCGCGATCAAAGACGTGACGCCCGTTCCGCACAACGGTTGCCGTCCGCGCAAAAAACGCCGCGTCTAATTTCAATTATCACTCATCACTAATTTTATGGCTCGTTATACAGGTCCTCGCGTTCGCATCAGCCGCCGGTTCGGAATTCCGATCTTCGGCCCGACGAAATATCTTGAACGCCGCAATTATGGCCCGGGAGTTCACGGCCCGAAGTCGCGCCGCAAGCACACCGACTACGGTCTTGGCCTGATCGAGAAACAAAAATTCCGTTATTACTACGGCTTGATGGAAAAACAATTTCGCGGCGTCTATGAAAAAGCGTTGCGTCGCCGCGGTGTCACCGGCGAACAAATGCTGCAAATTTTGGAGACGCGATTGGACAATGTCGTGTTTCACCTCGGTCTGGCGAATACCCGCGCCGCCGCGCGCCAAATGGTTTCGCACGGCCACATCACGGTCAATGGACGCAAAGTGAACGTGCCGTCGTTCGCGTTGAAAGTGAACAACGTGATCGAAGTGAAAAATAATAACGTGTCGCGCCAGCTCGCGACTAAAAATTTGGAAGTCGCCACGAGCCGTGCGGTGCCGGATTGGTTGCTTTTGAGCAAGGAAGAATTCAAAGGCACAGTCATGCGCATCCCGACGCGCGAGGAGATTCAGCCGATTGCCAACGAGCAGGCGGTTGTCGAATTTTATTCCCGATAAACAGTAAACAAAGTTAAAACAATTATACGGATTTCATCGTCACGGGAATAAAACAGGCGATGGAATCAGATTAAAATTGTTGAAAGGAAAATATGCCAGTCAGACTCGGACGTTTCGAAATGCCAAAGCGGTTGCAAAAAGACGAAGCAACAGCCACGGACACTTACTCAAAATTCGTCGCCGACCCGTTTGAAACCGGTTACGGCCACACGATTGGAAATTCTCTCCGCCGCGTGCTGCTTTCGTCGCTCGAAGGCGCGGCCATCACGTCGCTCAAAGTGGACGGCGCAATGCATGAATTTGCCACGATTGATGGTGTTGTTGAAGATGTGACGGACATCGTTTTGAATTTGAAAAAGGTCAAATTCAAGGCGCACACGCGCGACGAGCAGGTGCTGATGCTTTCAGTCAACAAAGAAGGCGCGGTGACCGCCGCCGACATTCAAGTCAATCAAAACGTGGAATTGGTCAATCCCGACCAGCACATTTGCACGCTTGATAAAAAGAAAAAATTTGAGATGGAATTGACCGTGAAAATCGGCCGCGGTTTTTGTGCGAGCGACGAAAACAAAAAACCCGGCCAGGCGATCGGCATCGTGGCGATTGATTCGCTATTTTCCCCGGTGACCCGCGTTCGTTACAATGTTGAAGCCGCCCGCGTCGGAAACCGCACGGATTATGACAAGTTGATTTTGGAAGTGTGGACGGACGGACGTTTGACGCCCGACGACGCGCTGACGCAGGCGTCCGTTGTTTTGCAAAAGCATCTCGATGTGTTTGCGCTTTACGACAAGAACGCGATTGAATTTGAAGAAGCCGCCGACAAGCAGGACGAAGAGAAGACGAAGATGAAGAAACTTCTCAACATGAGCGTCAATGAAATCGAGCTGAGCGTCCGCGCGGCGAATTGCTTGAACAATGCGAACATCACAACCGTCGGCCAATTGGCTCTCAAGAGCGAGCAGGAAATGCTCAAGTATCGCAACTTCGGCAAAAAGTCGTTGAACGAAATCAAAGACAAGCTGACGCAACTTGGTTTGTCCCTCGGCATGACATTTGAGCCGGGCTTGATTGACAACACGCCGAAAGAAGAACAGCCCGTCCTTTAAGGAAACGTATGCGACATTTGAAACGAACGGCCAAACTGGGCCGCACTTCCGAGCATCGAAACGCGATGCTGGCGAACCTCGTTTGCAGCTTGATCAAGCACAAGCGCGTGACGACAACGCTCGCAAAGGCGAAAGCCGCGCGTTCCGTCGCCGAAAAATTGGTGACGCTCGGAAAAAAAGGCACAATTCATTCGCGCCGGCTTGCCGTCGCGCGATTGCATCAGGAAGACGCGGCGCGTGTTCTGTTCAAGGAAATCGCGCCCGCGTTCAAGGAGCGCAACGGCGGCTACACGCGCATCGTCAAAATGAATCAACGCATCGGCGATTCCGCTCAAAAAGCTATTCTCGAATGGGTGGACGTCGTTGCCGAAACTCCGGCGACAGAAGCTGCGCCTGCTGCGGAAACGAAGCCGGAAGAAAAGAAATCCTGATCCAATCTTTGAAATTCACAGCCCGCTCAAACGAGCGGGCTTTTTTATTTACAAAAAAGATTTGGTCTTTAGAAAACGCGCGACGATTCGCCCGCGATGCCGTCCGTCTTTTTCAACGTGCGGATGCGGGCCGGATCAAGGCTCCAGCGTGTCGCCAGCAACGGAACTTTGTCGCAATTGGCCTCGACCGTTTTTTCCGTCAAAACGTCTTCGCCATAGGCAAAGCATTTCATCTTCAATTCCATTTCAGCCGCGCTTTTTGCGCCCTGGTTCCAAACCGTTCCGCCGGCCCACGCATACGCGCGCGTGACGTAGCCGTCGTCCATCCGCGCCCAGGCATGATGATGCGAAAAATTGTCCGCATGAAAAAATTGCACATGACCGAGCTTGCGGCTCAATGCGATCAGAAAAAGAAAACAGGCATCCACGTCGTCGTCCGGGTTTGGCAGGCCGACGCCGGTGACGATGACCCAGCCGTTCACGCGCGAACTGATGAAAAATTCGTGTTCGCCCGTCATGCCTTCCGACCATGAGCACGGCGCGGAACGGTTCAGGCCGAGCGCCCGTTGGACGGTTCCGGGAGTTGCCGCGCGGATGGCCATCCATGTGGTTGGACGTTGCCGGAAAGCCGGTTGAAACAAAACGGACGGTGGAACGATTGGCTCGGATTTTAACTTTTTTCGCGCGCGGCGGTGCAAAAAAAGCATGACGCCGAAAATGGCGCACGCGACGGCCAGCGCCAAAAAGTGTGCCGTCAGCAACATCAACATTTCCGCGTCCGCAGAATTCACAAAGCGAATTTACCCCCGCGCCGCGCCCGTTCAAATAAAAAATTTCAACAACAATTTTCAGCCAGCCAATCGAGATATTTTTTATTGCCGGCGCTTAACGGCAGAACGAGAAATTCCGGCGTGTCATAAGGATGTTTGGCGAGGACCAATTTTTCCAACGCGGCCAGTTTGGATTTCGCGGTTTTCAAAATCAGAAGAACTTCCACGCCTGATTCGATTTTTTCACGCCACCAATAATGCGATTCGATTTTCGGAACGAGATTGGCGCAGGCAATAAGTTTTGCCTTCAACGCAACTTTTGCCAGTGCGCGCGCCGTTTTCAGATCGGGCGCGGTGATCAGGACGATGGCGAATGAAGCCGCAGTTTTCATCGGTGAACATTATCGCACCTTGCGTTATTTTGGAGTGACGCCGAGGATTTGCAAAATACGCTCCAATTCCGCGTCGCTGAAAAATGAAATTTCCAGCGAACCTTTGCCTTGCGCGTATTTTAATTGAACTTTAGTCGCAAAAACGTCGCGCAACTTTGCCTCCAAATCCGCGACGTGCGGATCACCGATGGGAATTGAAACTGTTTCCGGCTGCGCGGCCTTTCGCGTGCCGCGTTTCAGCAATTTGGCGACCAAACCTTCCGTTTGCCGCACGTTCAAACCTTCTTTGATGACGCGTTCGGCGGCGAGCTTCTGGTTTTTTTCGTTGTCGAGACCGAGAATCACTTTTGCATGGCCGACGGAAAGTCGTCCTTCGCGGACAAATTTTTGGACGGTTTCCGGCAATTTCAGCAATCGCATCGCGTTCGCCACGACCGCGCGGCTCTTGCCGACTTTTGCGGAAATCTCCTCCTGCGTGAGTTGAAATTGTTTCGCCAGTTGCGCGTAGCCATGCGCCTCTTCAATCGCGTTGAGATTTTCGCGCTGCAAATTTTCGATGAGCGCCAGTTCGAGAACCGAGCGGTCGTCGGCTTCGCGCGTGATGATCGGAACTTCCGGCAGATTCAGCAATTGCGCCGCGCGCCAGCGGCGTTCGCCCGCGATCAATTCAAAAAATCCGCCGCGCTCGCGAACGATGAGCGGCTGCACGATGCCTTGTTCGCGAATGGAATCAGCCAGTTCGCGCAATGATTCCTCGGAAAATTGTTTGCGCGGTTGCAGCGCGGACGGACGGATTTTGTTCAGCGGCACACGCTGGACGCGTTCGCGATTGTCGGGCGCGGCAATTGACGTTGCGGGAATTGCAGGTTGTTGAACCGTCGGCGCAGGCGCAGGTTGAGCGAGCGGGTTTCCGCCGAGCAACGCGCCGAGACCGCGACCCAAAGCAGGTTTTGACATGAAAGCAGAATGACAAAGCAAGTCCAACGTCTCAAGTCCAATGTCCAAAGTGAATTGTTTCGCGCGAAGACCACGAAGGCGGCGAAGGTGGAAATTTTTTCCTTTTGTTTTCTTCGCGACCTTCGCGCGACATTTTTTATTTTAGAATCGCAGCGACTTTGGGCTTTAGACTTCGGACGCTGGACTTTACTTTGGTTCCGTGAGCAACAAGGGCAAACGCATCGCCGCGATGGCCGAGCAATTTCGCGAAGGAAATCTCGACCCGCATTACACCGGCTATTTTCAATTGTTCAACGAGCAGAAATTTTACGAAGCGCACGATGTTCTCGAACACATCTGGCTCAAAGACAAACACGGCGCGAACGGAAATTTTTACAAGGGCCTGATTCAATTGGCCGGCGCATTTGTGCATTTGCAGAAAAACCGGCTGCTTCCGTCGGCGGCGCTGTTCAAGCTGGCAAGGACGAATTTGGAAAAATATCCGCGCGAACATGAGCATTTGGATTTGCACGCGGTCGGTGAACTGATAAAAAAATGGCTGGAGGATTTGGAGTCGGCGGATTTTCATAAAAATCCGCTTTCAAACAATCACGTTCCAAAATTGAATTTGCTGAAAGAATGAATGCGTCGCAAAAACGAATCGTCCTTGCCGGTGGCAGCGGATTTCTCGGCCATGCTCTCTCAAAGGAATTGCTCGCGCGAAATTACGAAGTCATCGTGCTCACGCGCGCTCCACGGATGCGAGCCGATGGCGTGAAAGAAATTCAATGGGACGCCGAGCATGTCGGCGAATGGATTCAATTTCTTGATGGCGCGGAAGCCGTCATCAATCTAGCCGGACGCAGCGTTAATTGCCGTCATACGCCGGAAAATCTGCGTGAAATCATTGATTCACGGGTGAATTCGGTCAACGCAGTCGGCGCGGGGATTTATCATGTCGCGCAGCCGCCGAAAGTCTGGGTTCAAGCCGGCGCAATCGGTTTTTACGGCGATCAAAAGGAAAAAATTTGTGATGAAAATTTACTGCCGGGCAATGACACGCTTGCGGAAGTTTGCAAGCAATGGGAAGGCGCATTTGATCTGGCAAAAACGCCAAAGACGCGGAAAGTTTTATTGCGCATCGGATTTGTTCTGGGACGCGATGGCGGCGCGCTGCCGGTTTTGGAGAAATTGACGCGATGGTTTCTTGGCGGACGCGTCGGCAGTGGAAAGCAATTCATCAGTTGGATTCACATTTCGGATTTGATGCGAGCGTTTGTTGAAGCGATTGAAAAAGAAAATTTATCGGGCGCCTTCAACGCCGTCGCGCCGAATCCG
>DASQOZ010000008.1:0-21121 GCA_035644195.1 Candidatus Methylomirabilota bacterium
ACTTTCGAGCGCGGCCAGCGCGGCGAATGCGGTCGTGGACACCGTCCGCAACCTCTCCACGCCCACGAAACCCGGCGATTGGTTCAGCGTCGGCGTCTGCACACCCGGCGATTACGGCATCGAGAAGAACTTGATCTTCAGCTACCCGGTCCGCACTGACGGCAAGAAATGGGAAATCGTCCAGAACGTCCCGCTCAACGATTTCAGCAAATCAAAGATCGCTGCGACGGAAAATGAATTGAAGGAAGAGCGCGCACTGGTCGCTGAACTTCTGCCTAAATAATTCAAGGTGTCCAAACCATAATTCCACGCTCACCGGGATGTGCGGCGTTATCATTATGTCGCCATTCAATTTCAGCTTTCAGTGGAATTTTCAAATGAATCGCTAGTCGCAACGCATATTCCCAAGCGTGACTCGCGTCCACACCTTGAATCGAAACGCCAATTTCTGGAACAAATTTGTAGCCTTCATCCGAATAAGAGCCTTTTCTGATTTGCGCTCGCGTTATTTTACGGAGTTCGTCAAATGAACCGGCTTCCTTGAATGTATAAATGTGCGCGATTCGCAACATATCGTTCCAATTTGAAAATGATGTCTTGTCAAATTCTCCACGCACACGAGTGTGCAATAAGCTTGGCGGACGTTTTGGATCAAATTGACGAACACCATGAGGAATATCAGTTAAGGGGTGTTTTGAACCATTTTTAGGAACGCTTAATTCTGATTTCTGTTTGTTATACTGATCGTAAAAATCAGCCCATCTTTCAATGACGCTCAACGGAGTGGTATCAATGAACGGGATTGCATCTTTTTGGAGGCGCTTGAGGAGTGGTTCAGGTATTTCAATTTGCATGAAAGCATTTTTGCCATATTAATAGAATATGTCAATATGTATTTCTGTATTTATGTATTTTTATTGAAAAGCCGTTCTTTAACTTTTTGTTCGGCGCATTGCTCGGTGCAACATTTTCGGTTAGCCTCGCCGTATGGCTTTTGATTCCTTCCGCGATTTCGTCAACGCCCTCGACAAGGCGGGCGAACTTAAACGCATTTCCCAGCCCGTCGCCACCGAACTCGAGATCACCGAGATCGCCGACCGCGAAATGAAATCGCCCGGCGGCGGCAAGGCGTTGCTGTTTGAAAAACCCACCGTCAACGGCGTCGTCTCGCCGTTTCCCGTGGCCATCAACACGCTCGGTTCGCACAAGCGCATGGCCATGAGCATGGGCGCGGAATCCGTGGATGAAGTCGCCAACGAACTCGGCGCGCTGATGAAGGCCAAGCCGCCGACAAGTTTTCGCGAGACAATAAAATTGCTCGGACAAGCTTTTGAATTGCGTCACGCGAAACCAAAAACCGTTAAGACCGGCGCGTGCAAGGAAGTGATTCACTTGGTTGAAAGTTCCAAGTTGAAAGTTGAAAGTTGGCCGAAAGCGCCCGACGTAAATCAACCTTCAACCTTCAACCTTCAACCTTCAACCTTCAACCTTCAACCTTCAACCTTCAACCTTCAACCTTCAACCTTGCTGAACTTGCCAATTCTCCGCTGCTGGCCTTTGGACGGTGGACGTTTCATCACATTGCCGTGCGTCGTGACCAAAGACCCAGACACCGGCGAACGCAATGTCGGGATGTATCGCATTCAAATTTACGACGACCGCACGACGGGAATGCACTGGCAGTTGCAAAAAGTCGGCGCGCGGCATGGACGACGTTACTACGAAACCGGCGCGCGGATGCCCGTCAGCATTTTCATCGGTGGCGACCCGATGTTTCCCTTCGCCGCGACCGCGCCGTTGCCGGACGGACTCGATGAATTTCTGCTCGCCGGTTATCTCCGCAAAAAATCCGTTGAGCTGGTGAAGTGCGAGACGAACGATTTGGAAGTTCCGGCAAATTCCGATTTCGTCATTGAAGGTTACGTTGACCCGACCGAGCCGTTGCGCGATGAAGGCCCGTTCGGCGACCACACCGGCTATTACACATTGCCCGAGCCGTATCCCGTGTTTCACATCACGGCCATCACGCATCGCAAGGACGCGGTGTATCCGGCGACGATCGTGGGCATTCCGCCGATGGAAGATTTTTACATCGGCGGCGCGAGCGTGAAGTTGTTCCTGCCCATCTTCAAGATGAATTTCCCCGAGATCGTGGACATCGCGCTGCCGGCGGAAGGCGTGTTCCACAACCTCGTGTTCGTCAGCATCAAGAAGACATACCCGATGCAGGCCTACAAGATCATGCACGGCCTCTGGGGCATGGGGCAGATGATGTTCACGAAATACATCGTGGTGGTGGACGCCGGCGTGAACGTCCACAACACGAGCGAAGTGCTGTTCCATCTCACGGCCAACACCGATCCGCAGCGCGACAGCATCTTCACCAAAGGCCCGTCCGACGTGCTCGACCACGCGACGAGCGAAATCGCCAGCGGCAGCAAGCTGGGCATTGACGCGACGAAGAAAATTCCCGGCGAAGGTTTCAAACGCGCCTGGCCGCCGCTCATCAAGATGGATGAAAGCGTGCGGAAGAAAATTGACGCTCTTTTTGGAAAGGAAAAATGACAACGAAAAAGGGAAATTCATCCAAAAAGAAAAATCCTAAATTAGCTCAAGCTAGTTTGGGTTTGTTTTCCGAAATGGACACAGACGTTTTTGGTTCAGTCCACGATGAGATAATGCATTGGACTTACAATAATGCCTCCGAAATCATTAAAAAGCTTTGGCCTGAAAAAGATGTTGCCGAAATTTCTACCAAAGAATGGGAGCAACCAGTTACTCCAACCATCAACAAACAAAGACGGCTAGTGGGTTTTATCGATCTCGCTGTCAGCTCTTCTTTTAGGAATGGCTTTCCTTGGCATATTTATTTTGAAGTTAAAAGCACCGTGCGGCCCGGATCGGACATTAGACAAATCAAGGCCTATCAATTTTATTTGGAAAATTTTTATCGAGGCCCTTTCGTGGTAGTTTCACCAGATGATCTCTTTTCAGATTTATTGGCCGAACAGGGAATCAAATTTGTAAAGTATCCAGATTTTCTTTCTGAAATAATGTAATGTCACGCGCCGAACGGCGACAGAAATTCCAGCCCGGATTTTTTCGCAATCTCCATCCCTCGCGGGATGTCCTGCGGTTGCTACGGTCTTTGCAGACGGCAACCGATGGTGTGATGACGCACATGAACTTTTCTGGCGTTTGAACGAATCTATTTGCCATCCAGCGGCAAACCTTCAAGAATTCGCCTGCCCTTTACCACGTTAAAAACCATTTATGAAAAGTCGCCTCTTTTTTTGGTCGCTCACTTCAGCGCTTGCAGGGTTTTTATTCGGCTTTGACACAGTCGTCATTTCCGGCGCGGAAAAAACCATCCAATCGCTTTGGGGATTGAGTGCCGGTGTTCACGGAGTTGCGATGGCCGCCGCGCTTTACGGCACGGTGTTGGGTTCGCTGCTCGGCGGCTGGCCCACGGATCGTTTTGGCCGCCGCGCGACGTTGCTCTGGATCGGTGTTTTGTATTTGGTGTCGGCGGTGTGGTCGGGACTGGCGACGGATGTTTATTCTTTCATCGCCGCGCGCGTGATCGGCGGTGTCGGCATCGGGATTTCCACGGTTGCCGCCCCGCTTTACATTTCGGAAATCGCGCCAGCGAAATATCGCGGTCGGCTGGCGGGAATGTTCCAGTTCAACATCGTCTTCGGCATCCTCATCGCCCAACTTTCCAACTGGCTGATTTCCGGGAGCAGCGCCAACGACTGGCGCTGGATGCTGGGCGTGGCGGCAATTCCGTCGGTGCTTTACACGATTTTCTGCTTTGGCATCCCGGAAAGCCCGCGCTGGCTGCTGGGCAAAAAAGGTGACCGGCAAAAAGGCGTTGAAGTTCTCCGGCTGATCGAACCGCAGGCGTCTCCGGCTGAAATCGAAACTCGCGCTAATGAAATCATGGCCTCGGCTTCCGAAAAGGTTTCTTCGGGACGTTTCTGGACGCGCCAATTGCGTGTGTCCATCCTGCTCGCATTCCTGATCGCTTTCTTCAACCAACTCTCCGGCATCAATGCCATCCTTTACTTTGCACCGCGCATTTTCGAACTGACCGGCCTCGGTGAAAAAGCGGCGTTGCTCCAATCCGTCGGCATCGGCGTGACCAATCTCATTTTCACTTTCGTCGGGCTGTGGCTCATTGATCGTTTGGGCCGCCGCACACTGCTTTTTATCGGTTCGTTTGGTTACATCGGTTCGCTTGGGTTGGTGGCGTGGGCATTTTTCACGCAACATTATAGCATCGTGCCGGTTTGCATCTTCGCCTTCATCGCCGCGCACGCGGTCGGGCAGGGAGCGGTCATCTGGGTGTTCATCTCGGAGATTTTTCCCAACCGCCATCGTGCGGAAGGCCAGACGCTTGGTTGCTCCACGCATTGGGTTTTTGCCGCGCTGCTCACGACTCTTTTTCCGAAAATGGTGGAGCTATCCGGCGCGAATCAACAACCACAGCGGGCAGGATTCATTTTCCTTTTCTTCTGCGGCATGATGGTGCTCCAGCTTGTCTGGGTGAAAACGATGGTGCCCGAAACCAAAGGCGTGCCGCTGGAACAAATGCAAAAGAAACTGGGCATGGAATGATTGTGCGAAGCACCGACTGACATCATCAATGAACCTGGCGCGGCAGTTTTGAAGTGTGCTGGAGTTTTTAAGCATGAAATTTTTCTCTCTCATTGTCGGCTTGTGGCTGGTGTCGCCGGTTTTGAGTTCGGCGGTTGAGTCGCTGGTTTATTTCGGCACTTATACCGGTGCAAAGAGCAAGGGGATTTATGTTTCCAAGTTTGACCCGGCGACCGGCAAATTGAGCGCGCCGGAACTGGCGGCAGAGATGCGAAATCCGACTTTTCTCGCCGTTCATCCCGGCGGACATTTTCTTTATTCGGTCAATGAAGTCAACGGCGGCACTGTGAACGCGTTCGCGCTTGATTCCAAGACAGGCAAACTTACCCCGTTGAACCAAAAAAGTTCCGGTGGCAGCGGTCCATGCCATCTCGCCGTGGATGCCTCCGGCAAATGTCTGCTCGTCGCCAATTATAACTCCGGCAGCATCGCCGCGTTGCCCATTCAAGGCGATGGCAGTTTGGGCGAAGTGGCGGCCATGATTCAACATACCGGTTCCAGCATTAACCTCCAACGTCAGGCTGGGCCGCACGCACATTTCATCTGCCCGTCGCCAGACAGCCGCTTTGCATTCGTCTGCGATCTGGGCTTGGACAAGGTGTTGTCCTATCGCCTGGACGCGGCTGCGGCCAAGCTTTCCCCGGGCGATCCGCCATTCACGACCATTGAACCCGGAGCCGGTCCGCGTCATATGACCTTTTCTCCCGACGGAAAATTTGTTTATGTCATCAGTGAAATGGCTTCGACTATCAGTGTGTTCGGCTACAACGCCACGAATGCGGCGATGACCAAAGTGCAAACGATTTCCACGCTGCCCAAAAATTTTGCCGGGAACAGCACCGCTGCCGAAATCACCATGCAGCCGTCGGGAAAATTTATTTATGCGTCCAATCGCGGAGACGACAGCATCGTCCTGTTCGCCGCGAATCGTAAATCCGGCCAGCTTACATTTGTCGAACGCCAATCCACACAAGGCCGGACGCCGCGCCACTTTGCCATTGATCCATCAGGGCACTGGTTGTTCGCCGAAAACCAAAATTCCGATTCGGTCGTTGTGTTCGCGATTGATACAGACACCGGCAAGTTGAAACCAACCGGGCAATTGGTCTCCATCGGTTCGCCAGTTTGCGCCGTCTTTCAACCGCAGCCATGATTGATCCCACACTTGAGATTTCTTCAGAGTGCCGCCGGCCTAGGAAATGCCGAACATTTGCTTGCTGATCCTAAAAATTATCCGCATCGAATTCTCGCGACATCACGTTGGAATAACAAGGTTCAGAATCTCCCCCGGCTCGCATTCGACTGTGACTTCAAATGGCCGGCAGCACACTTCGCAGTCCGTCGTAAATTGTTGCCGGGGAATGCTCGTATCAATGATCAACTCGCAATGCTGTCCACAAAACGGGCATAAAATTGTTTCTGAAATTTCCATTGTCCAAAAAATTAACAAACATTTTCAAAAAAAGAAACGACTGCAATTTGCACGCAAGCCGGAATAATTAAAAGATTGGCCTTTCAGCATTTCGTGTGGGGTGAAACCCTACTTTATTCTTCTGCGGCATTTGAGGCGCAAGGGTTGCTTTGCATTATTTTGGACATAGATTTTATTATGCCCGGCCTATTACTTGTATTAGTGGTCGAGGATTCTGAAAATGACACGACATTGTTGTTGGAAGAGTTGCGGCAGAAAGGCTACACGCCCGTTCACGAACGTGTCGAAAGCGCGGCCGTAATGACGTCCGCCCTCGAACGGCGCAACTGGGACGTGGTGATTTCCGATTACGTCATGCCCGATTTCAGCGGGCCGGCCGCCCTGAAATTGCTTCGTGAAAAGAAAATGGACGTTCCATTCATCGTCGTCTCCGGCACTTACGGCGAAGAAGCAGCGGTGGACATGATGAAGGCCGGCGCGAACGATTATATCACCAAGGCAAACCTTTCGCGGCTCGCGCCAGCCGTCGAACGCGAACTTGAAGCCGTAAAATCCCGTCAGGCGCGCGCCCAGGCCGAAAGCGCCATGCGCCATCTCGCGGCAATTGTTGAATCCACAGAAGACGCCATTTACGGATTGAATCTGGACGGCTCGGTCATCAGTTGGAACCGCGCTGCGGAAAAGATTTTTGGCTATCGCGCCGAAGAAATCATCGGACGCTCCATCGCGCTGCTGTTTCCGTTTGACCGGCGCAATGAATTGATTGACAACATGGAGCAAGTCAAAAAAGGCGATAGCGTCGGCCGCTACGAAACATTGCGCGTGCGCAAGGACGGTCAATTCATTCCTGTTTCCCTCACCATTTCACCCATCAAGGATGAAAAAGGAAAAACCATCGGCGCTTCAGCCGTCGCGCGCGACATCACGCAGCGCAAGCATGAAGAACGCGAGCGCACCGAATTGATCCAGGAACTCACCGACGCGCTCAAGCAAGTCAAAGCGCTCACCGGCCTGCTGCCCATTTGCGCCACATGCAAGCGCATTCGAGATGAGCGGGGCTATTGGCAGCAACTCGAAGCTTATATCTCATCTCACACCAATGCGATTTTGACGCACGGCATCTGCCCCGAATGCTTCAAAAATTTCAAATCGGAAAATAAAGTCAAGGCTGCTTGAATCATCAAACCGGCTTCATCATGGTGATTTCTGCGACGGAAAAAACGCCAGGCTTGGCAAAACAAACTTTACGCCTTGAAATACTTTGGAGAATTTTTGAGCGATTTCGCCAAGACATTTCGCGTATCAACGATCAAACGCGCGTGTTTGGCAATGAGCGGATAATTCACCGCGTCATGCGCCGTTGCGACAAGGATTAAATCCGCGCCGACAATTTTTTTTGGCGTCAACGGCACGCTGCGCTGGCCGGCGAGATGCGTGTGTTCGCGTGACGGACGAATCACGGGAATATGCGGATCGTGAAATTCAATACGCGCGCCTTGGGCTTGAAGCAATTCCCACAGCGCATAAGCCGGACTTTCGCGGTCGTCGTCCACGTTGGCTTTGTAAGCGATTCCCAAAATTAAAATGCGGCTGCCACGAAGATTTTTTTTCTGCGAAGCCAGCGCCTTTTTCACGCGCCGGATGACGTAAGCGGGCATTGACGAGTTTATTTCGCCGGCCAGTTCGATGAATTGCGTTTCCTGTCCGAATTGCCGCGCTTTCCACGCCAAATAAAACGGGTCAATCGGAATGCAATGTCCGCCGAGTCCGGGGCCGGGATAAAACGGCATGAAACCGAACGGCTTGGTTTTTGCCGCCGCAATGACATCCCAGACATCAATGTTCATCACGGCAAAAACCATTTTCAATTCGTTGACCATCGCGATGTTGACCGCGCGGAAAATATTTTCCGTCAACTTCACAGCTTCGGCGACGCGGCAGGATTCGACAGGAATCAGTTTGCGAATGGCGCGACTGTAAAGTTTCATTGCGCGCTTGCGGCATTCGGGCGTGTAACCGCCGATGATTTTTGGGATTTCGGCGAGCCGGCTTTTCGGATTGCCCGGGTCTTCGCGTTCAGGCGAATAGGCGAGGAAAAAATCTTTTCCCGCGCGCAAATTGGAAAATTTTTCCAAAACCGCGCGCAATTCCGTGTCCGTCGTTCCGGGATAAGTCGTGGATTCCAATACCACGAGCGCGCCACGCTGCAAATGCGGCACAATTTTTTTAGCCGTGTCAAGAATGCAACTCAAATCCGGCGTCCGATTTTTTTTTAACGGTGTCGGGACGCAAATGATGACGGCGGAACATTCGCAGACGCGGGAAAAATCATTTGTCGCTGAAAAGTTTTTTGATTTTAGCGCGGCTAAAATTCGTTTGGCGGAAATATGGAGAATGTAACTTTTGCCGGAATTGAGCTTCACGACTTTTTTGTCGTCAACATCGAAACCCAAAACGGCGCAGCCGGATTTGGCGAATTGAAGCGCGATGGGCAATCCAACGTAACCAAGCCCGACAATTCCGATGCGCGGATTTTTTTGCGCTTTCATTCGCGAAATTGCAGTTCGTAAAGTTTTTGATAAATGCCGCCGCGCTTGACCAATTCGTCGTGGCGGCCAGTTTCGACGATGCGGCCTTGATCCAAAACGACAATCACGTCCGCGTGCAAAATCGTCGAAAGCCGGTGCGCGATGCAAATGGTCGTCCGTCCGCGCATCAGTTCGTCGAGCGCGGATTGCACGGCGCGTTCGGATTCGGTGTCGAGCGCGCTCGTGGCTTCGTCCAAAATCAAAATCGGCGCATTCCGCAAAACGGCGCGGGCGATGGCGAGCCGTTGTCGTTGTCCGCCAGAAAGCATGACGCCTTTTTCGCCGACGATTGTGTTATAGCCGTCCGGTTTTTCCGTGATGAAGCCATGAGCGTTCGCATGTTTGGCGGCGGAAATGATTTCTTCGTCCGTCGCGCCGGGCCGGCCAAGCCCGATGTTCCGATGAATCGTGTCGTTAAACAAAACCGTTTCCTGCGTGACGACGGCCATTTGTCGGCGCAGTTCATTTGTCTGAACATCGCGCAAATCCACGCCGCCGATGCGGATCGCGCCTTGCGCTGGATCATAAAATCGCAATATCAGATTTGCCAAAGTCGTTTTGCCCGAACCACTCGCGCCGACCAGCGCGACCAATTGGCCGGGTTTGATTTGCAAGTTGATGTCGTGCAGCGCGATTTTTTCGCCGTAAGAAAAATGGATGTGATCGAATTGAATTTCTGCGCCCGCAGCGTTGAGCGATTTTGGCTGTGCTGGTTCGGGAACGGAACTGGAAGTTTCGAGCAATTCAAAAACGCGCGCGCTCGCGGCGCGCGCCTGCACGAGTTGATTTTGCAATCGCGTCAAGTTCTTGATCGGCTGATAAATCGCAAAAATGGAAATGAGCAGTTGCAGAAAATCGGATGAGTTGAGATGCGAAGCCGGCGAAAAATAAATCAGATACGCGAGCAGCAACGCGACGCCGCACGCGCCGAAAAACTCGACGAGCGGGCCGGGAATCTCCACCGCGCGAACGAGTCGCATATAATTGCCGACGGTTTTGCGCGCCGTTTTGCGAAATTCCTCGGCAACGATATTTTCGAGGTTGTAAGCCTTGACGATACGCTGGCCGGTGAACGATTCGGACATGATTTGCGTCAGTTCGGCGGATTGCGCCTGCATTTCGCGCGCGGCCTTGCGGCTTTTGCGGCTGGAAATGGCAACTGGCACGATGCAAACCGGCAAAACGATCAGCGCAATCAGTGTGAGTTTAGAATTTTGCAACAGCAAAAATCCAAGCACACCGAGCAATGTGACGGGATCGCGGATGATGACGGAAGTCGCGTTGCTCAAAACTGTTTGAAGCGATTGCGTGTCGTTCATGACGCGCGACATCAATTTGCCGGAGGAATTTTCGCTGTAAAAACCGGCGGAGAGATTCATCAAATGTGCGAACAGTTTTGTCCGTAAATCGGCGATGCTGCGACTGGCCGTCCATTGCAGGAAATAGACGTTCAAGTAGCCGAAAAATCCGCGCAGAAACATGACGAGCGGAATCGCCACGATGAGTGCGATGAGCGCCGCCGGATGCGAATGCAAATTACTTTGCAAATCCATCAAGCCTTCGCGCGCGTTGGAATACCATTGTTGCGCGAACTGCGGCAGATATTTCAACGGAGGCTTTTCGGCGGCGGCCGGATTTGCGGAAGGAAAAACCGCGCCATAAACGAAGACAATCGTCGCGATCATCAACGGCTGCATGAGGCCGCTGATGATTCCGGTAATCACGCCGAAAATAAGCCGCGTGCGATAAGGTCTGGCCAGTCCCCAGACTTTGAACAAAAAGGCCAGCATAAATTTCCGCCAATATGCGGGTTCGCAAAATTCAAAGCTAGAGTTTTATCAGCGGAATTTTTTTGCGCATGGCGCAAAAATTTCGGAAGCTCAACGAATTTGATGGAACCACGCGAAAACATTTTGCTCATACGACTCAAATCCATCGGGGATATTTTGTTCACGCTGCCGGCGGTTCATGTCGTGCGTGAAAATTTTCCAGACGCGAAGCTGCATTTTCTCGTTTCTAAAGAGCACGCTCCACTGCTGCGCGGTTTTCTGGACGTTAATGAAATCATCCTGCTGGATCGTGCAACTTTTCGTTCGAAAAATATCTTTGCCGCCAGCGCGGGCATTTTTCAATTGTTGCGTCGTTTGCGCAAACAGCATTTTTCTTTGGCGATAGATTTTCAGGGCTACGGCGAAACGGAATTTTTATCGTGGTGGAGCGGCGCGCCACAACGTTTAGGCAACGTTTATAAAAATATGCGCGGCTGGACTTATACGGAAACATCGTCGCGCGACGGAAAAATTCATCCGGCGGAAGGGAATCTTGAATTGCTGCGCCGTTGCGGTTTGCGCGCCGACCGAATCCGAAACGAATACATTTTACCCGCCGATGCTTTGGCGGAAGCTAGAAAATTTTTCGCTACGAACCATTTGAATCCGGAAAAACCAGCATTGTTCATCCAGCCTTTCACGAGCAATCCAAAGAAAAATTGGCCGCTCGAAAATTTTTTGGAATTGGCGCGGCATTTTCATTCGCGCGGCGCGCAAATTATTTTTGGCGGCGGACCTTCGGAACGCGCGGCGATGGAACCGGCACGCGCAGCAGGCTTTTCCATTTCTGCCGGCGTGCCACTGCTCGTGACCGGCGGGTTGATGAAACTTTCCACGTTGACTGTCGGTGGCGACACCGGTTTGTTGCATCTTGCGTCAGCGATGGGTAAACGCGTCGTGATGTTGATGAAATCGAATGCCGCCGGCATGTGCCACCCTTTTCAACACGCAAATTGGACACTCACGCCACCCGCTGGAAAGCCTGTTTCCGAAATTCAAACCAATTCGGTGATTGAAAAGTGCGCACGCGCATTCGCGGATTGTGAAGCCGAAGCCAACGGTGTAAATTTGCCGGGTTCAAGTCAAAAAAAGTGAGCAAGTCACTTCCCATTTCTGTTTCCATCATTACTTTGAATGAGGAAAAAAATATTTCGCGCTGCCTCGAAAGCGTTCGCGATCTCGCGTCGGAAATCGTCGTGATTGATTCCGGCTCGACGGATCGAACGCGTGAAATTGCGGAAAAATTCGGCGCGATTTTCGAGTTTCACGCATGGGAAGGATTTGTCGCGCAAAAAAATATCGCGTTGAAACGTTGCGCGCAGCCCTGGGTTTTGTGTCTCGATGCGGACGAAGCCGTCTCGCCCGAACTCGCGGCGTCTATTCGTCAAATTTTTGCAAACGGCAAGCCGCGCGAAAATGGTTTCTTCATCAACCGGCTGAATTTTTATCTCGGTCAATGGATTCGTCACGCTTGGAATCCCGAATGGCGGCTGCGATTGGCGCGCCGGGAATTGGCGCAATGGGGCGGACTCAATCCGCACGACAAGCTGGAAGTTGAAGGCACGGCGCGCCGATTGACCGGCGATTTATTGCATTATTCCTATCAATCTGTGTCGGATCATTTTCGAACCACACTGAAATATGCGCAACTCATGGCTGATTCCTACGCGCGCACCGGCCGCAAATGTCGCTGGTATCAAATCATTTTTTCGCCATGGCTGGCATTTTTCAAAATTCTTTTGCTCAAAAGCGGTTGGCGCGATGGCTGGCGCGGCTGGGTGATTGCCGGAGCAAAATGGCTGAACGTTTTTGCCAAATACGCCTTTTTAATCGAACGACGCTGGTCAAACCAAAACCCAGATCGCAACGCATGAACGTCATCGTCATTTGCTCGGACACATTTCGTTACGACCATCTCGGCTTCGTCGGGCGTCAACAAGTGGTCACGCCACATCTCGACGCGCTGGCTCGCGAAAGCGCAAGTTTTTCAGATTTTCAAGTTTGTTCATTTCCGACTTTGGTGAACCGGATTGAAGTATTCACGGGACGACACACGTTTCCGCTGATGGATTGGGGACCGCTGCCATTTCAATTTCCGGTGTTGGCAGAAGTTTTCAAACATCACGGCTTTGCCACCGCGCTCATCGCGGACAATTTGCACATGATGCAGGATGGTTTTGGCTTCGGACGCGGATTTGATTTCGTAAAAGATGTGCCGGGACAATTGCATGACCATTTTCAACCGGTCTCCACGCCGATGATTGATTTGCCGTGCGCCGTCGAAAAATTGGAACCGCCGGCCAATCGTTTGGAACGTTACCGTCGCAATGCTTATTGGTATCGGCAACAAGGCACGAACACGACTGAAACTGTTTTTCGCGAAACGATGCAATGGCTGAACGCGCCGCGCGAAAAATTCTTTCTGTGGATTGACACGTTCGACCCGCATGAACCGTGGGACGCACCGAAAAAATTTCTTGAGCCGTATCCGTGGAATAAAAATGGCGCCGCCGTTTTCTGGCCGCATTCCGGCAAGTCAAGCCGCTATTCGGAAGCAGAACTCGAAAATATGCGCAGCCTTTACAAAGCCGAAGTGACGCAAACCGATTTTTGGGTGGGACAATTGATGAAACATTTGTGCGAGAAAAATTTGCTCAAAAATACCGCCGTCATTTTTTGTTCGGATCACGGCTACTATTTTGGCGAACACGGCTTGCTCGGAAAACCGCTAAAACGCACGCTGGAAAAACCGACGACGATTTACGAAGAACTTGGGCATTTGCCATTATTGATTCGGCATCCCGCCGGTCTCGCTGCCGGGCAAACCATCGGCGGTTTGTGCCAGCCGCCGGATTTATTTGCGACCACTTTGGAATTGGCGGGCATTCCTCAAACCAATTGGGCGCAAGGTCAATCACTTGTGCCGCGACTGCGCGGTCAGTCCGGAGGACAAAAATTTGCCGTCGGCGGCTGTCATCCGCATAAAGGCAAGGTGAGTTGCCTGACAGTCTGGACGGAAGAATGGTGTTTGATTTATTCGCCGATTGAAGGCTTGCGCGGTTCAGAATTGTATCACCGGCCAACGGATCTGGCGCAAACGAAAAATGTGATTGCAGACAATCCAAAAATTGCGGAGCAACATTTTGAATTGCTGCGCTCATGGCTGCATGAATTGGAAGTGCCGCCCGCGCGCCAGCGGGAACTTTTGCGCGCGGAAAAATTTGGCTGGTTCGATAAAATCAAGCACCGGCTGTGGATGTCGCGCAATCGCCGGAATTACTTCAAAAAATATCGCAATTATTGCGTCGCGAACCTTTAACCAAAATTCGGCTGTTCAGTTCGACCGCTTTGCCTTTTAATTTTGCCATGAAAATCAGCGGGTTCACTTTCATTCGCAACGGCAACATTTTGGGTTATCCCTTTGTGCCGTCCATCCGTTCGTTGCTGCCGTTGTGCGACGAAATCATCGTCAACGTTCCGCGCTCGACCGACGGCACGCTCGAAACCGTCAAAGCCATCGGCGATCCGAAAATTCGCATCATCGAATCCGATTGGAACGAAAACGAAAAAGTTGGCGACCCCATCATGCGCAAGCATACCGACCTCGCGCTCGAACAATGTTCCGGTGATTGGTGCGTCTACATTCAGGGCGACGAAGTGCTTCACGAAGATTCGATTCCGGCGATGCGCGCGGCGATGGAACGCGAATTGAACAATCCGGAGGTTCAAGGATTGCTTGTGGATTACACACATTTTTACGGCAGTTTTTGGACGGAAGTTTATTCCTTCGGCTGGTATTACAAAGAAGTGCGCGTGGTGCGGCGCGACCCAAAAATCCGCGCGTGCGGCGGGGCGCAAGGTTTTCGCACGACGGACCATCAAAAATTGCGCGTGAAAAATTCCGGCGGACGCTATTTTCATTACGGCTATGCTTTGGAGCCAAGTCAGGCGCGAATAAAAGTCGGCAATCTCGCCAGCGTTTATGGAAATGAAAACCTCGTTAACGAAACGAAATCGAGGTCTGAACGTTTTTATGACGACGACCAAAAGGTAAAAAAATTTGACGGCACACATCCGGCTACGATGCGTGAAATTGTCACGAACGCAAACTGGACTTATGCTTCGAGCAATCCGCTCATTCGTTTCCGACGCAATTATTTTTGGGAAGACATCGCGTTCATCGTCAAACGTTGCACCGGCCTTACGCTGGGCGTTCACAAAAATTATCGGCTCATCAAGTGAACTCGCCGCTACGCATTCTTCATTTCAATTCGATGCTCAAGGGCGGCGGCACGGACGATCAATGCGTCAAGCTCGCCGCCGGTTTGCAAAAACTCGGCCAGCAAGTCTGGCTCGCCGGTCCTGACGGACGCGAATTTTCAAAAATTGTCCACGAACTCGGCATTCCGTTCCGTCCGATGCCGAAAGGTAAAATCCGTTCCATTTTGAGCGCGGCGAAGTTGATCCGGCGCGAACGAATCCAAATCGTTCACAGCCATCACGGACGCGACATCTGGCCGACGATAATCGCGGCAAAATTATCCGGCGTCCGCCCGAAAATTGTTTTGACGCGGCACATGGCAAAAAGTCCGTCATCGTGGCCGAGCCGACATTTGATGCTTGGCCAATGCGACGCGCTCATCGCCGTTTCGGAATTCGTGGCAAAAGTTTTACGCGAAGGCGTTTATGAACCGAACTCGCCCGAACTGGAACGCCGCGCGCGCGCGCCGATTTTTGGCGACCACTCAAAAATTCGCGTGGCTCATGGCGGAATTGACACCGGCCGGTTTAGTCCTTTCGCCGCAACGCAACAGCGGCGTGAATGGAATTTGCAGCCGGAGCATTTTGCATTTGCGGTGGCGGGCGCTTACAGTTTGCCGCGCGGCAAGGGACAGCGCGAATTTTTACAGGCGGCGGCGCGCATTCACAAAAAAATTCCGAATGCGCGCTTTTTAATCGTTGGCCGCGGCAATATGCAGTCCATTTTGGAAAATGACATTCAACAATTGGGGTTGAGCGGCAAAGCGTGGCTCACGCCGTATTGCCGCGATATGCCGTCAGCGATGAACGCGATGGATTGCCTCGTGCTTCCGCAAGTCGGCACCGAGGCGTTTGGCCTCGTTGTTTGCGAGGCGCACGCGTGCGGCAAACCCGTCATTGCGTCCGCGCTCGACGGCATTCCCGAAGCGTTTCGCTGCGGGAATTACGGCCAATTGGTTCAGCCGGAAAATGTTGAAGAACTGGCAAGCGCGATGCGATTGTGGGCGGAGCGGCCGCACAACAATGAAATGGAACGACAAACGCTTCACAACAAAGTCGCGGAAAAATTTTCACTGGACGCCGCCGCGCGTCGCGTGCTGGAAATTTATCAATCGCTCGCGCCGGATAAATGCGCGACCTAAAAAAACTGTGCCTGACTACTACCATTCACTGACGCCGTTCCGTAAATTGTTTGAAACCGGCGTGCCGGCGCTGACGTATCACAAGCTCGGTCCGCGTCCGCGAAGTGTCCAGCTCAAAGGACTTTATGTCGGTGAAAAATTATTCACCCGGCAACTCGCGGAATTACGCGAAGCCGGTTTCAGCACGCCGCCGTTGACACAAATTTTTCCCGTCGCTGGAAACTCGCAGAAACAAATCGCGTTGACCTTCGACGATGGTTTTTCAAATGTTCTGCGGCACGGCTTGAAACCGCTCGCTGAAAACAAATTCCGCGCCATTCAATTTCTGGTCGCCGATTTGATCGGCAAAACCAATGAATGGGAGCAGCGCGAAGGCGAAGTGCGCGAGCCGTTGATGGACGTCGCGCAAATCCGCGAATGGCTCGCCGCCGGACACGAAATAGGCTCGCACACATTGACGCATCCGTTTCTTGCACGCATTCCTCTGGAGCTAGTGCGCGAAGAAATTTTTTCGAGCAAGAAAAAATTGGAAGACTTGTTTGGCCGGCCTGTTGAACATTTTTGTTATCCCTACGGCGATTGGAACGAAACTGTGCGCGACCTCGTCATTGCTGCCGGTTACAAAACTGCGTTCACGACCATTTCCGGTGTCAATACTCCGTCCGATTCGCCATTTGAACTGAAACGTTTTACTGCGCGCTATCCGTCCAGAAATTTGAAGGCCGCCTGGTCGCGACTGCGCGAAAAATGGCAATAGCAGGTTGGCTTAACCTGCCACTGGTGGGGCGAGCGTCCTCGCGAGCCGAAAATTAAAAAATTTTAGCCGAGAGTGGCGGTCAGTCGCCGAACAGTTTTTTCAATTCTTCGCGCGCGGCGGTTTCGCGTGAATTCATTTCCGCCTTCGACTTCCAAACCCGCGCGGCAAATTCAAAATACTCGCAAAAATTTCCAACATCTTTTTCCAAAACCGGATCGGCGCGGCGTTCGCGACATTGTTGCGCCACGCGCGGATCGTAATGCGCGCAGTTGAGACACACGCGCAAATCCGCGCGGCATTTCATACACGTTTCGCCGCGACCAGGATTCCCCGGCAACGTCCACGGCTCGCCGCATTTGTGGCAATGACGATTCATATTCATTTACGGTTTGCGAATTGCGATTTACGATGCTGCGCGAAAAAGCAATTCCTTGACAACAGCAAACAACAATTCCGCCTTGCGCCAAATCCTCAAGCCCGCCGTCATCGTCGGCGCGCTCGGTTATTTCGTGGACGTTTATGATCTGATTTTGTTCAGCATTTTGAGGATTCCGAGCCTGAAAGATTTGGGATTTTCCGGCGACCTGCTCGTCAGTCACGGGATTCTTTTGCTGAATCTGCAAATGCTCGGAATGCTCGCGGGTGGAATTGCCTTTGGAATTCTCGGTGACAAACTTGGCCGCATCGTCTTGCTGTTCGGTTCCATTTTGCTTTATTCCGTTGCCAACATCGCAAATGGTTTTGTGCATTCAGTCGAAGCTTATGCCGTGTGGCGATTTATCGCGGGCTTTGGACTGGCAGGCGAACTTGGCGGCGGCATCACGCTCGTCACCGAAATTTTGCCGAAAGAATCGCGCGGTTACGGCACGACCATCGTGACGACCGTCGGCGTTTTCGGCGCGGTCATCGGCGGGCTTGTCGCGCAAAAAGTTGAATGGCGCCACGCGTATTTCATCGGCGGCGGACTCGGCCTGCTCCTGCTCGCGGCGCGCATGAGCGTCGCCGAGTCAAAAATGTTCCAGCAAATAAAAATTGGCCCGGCGCAAGCCGCGCGCGGAAATTTTCTTTGCCTGTTCACCAGCGCCAAACGTTTCATGAAGTATCTTCGTTGCATCCTTATTGGATTGCCGCTGTGGTGCATCGTGGGCGTGCTCGTGACCTTCTCGCCGGAAATTTCCAGGGCGCTGAAAATCCAGGGAGATGTCAAAGTCGCACCGGCCATCGCCTTTTGTTATTTGGGCATCACGTTCGGAGGCTTTGCCAGCGGTTATTTCAGCCAGCTGCTGGGTTCGCGGAGGAAAATTCTTTTTGCATTTCTTGTCTTCACTACTGGAGCGATGGCAGCTTATTTCCTTACCGCCGGACAATCCAACGGGACATTTTATCTCGTCATCCTGCTGCTCGGATTTGGTGTCGGTTACTGGACTGTATTTGTCACCGTTGCGGCGGAACAATTCGGCACGAATATCCGCGCAACGGTTGCTACAACCGTGCCGAATTTTGTGCGCGGCGCAACCGTGCCCATCACATGGGCGTTTAGCAAATTACACCAGCGTCTTGGGTTCGATATCGTTTCCAGCGCAGCCATCGTCAGTGTGGTTTGTGTTCTGTTCGCATTTTGGGCATTGCGTGGGTTGGAAGAAACTTATGGCAAGGAGCTTGATTACATCGAACTAGTCTGAAAACATTTTCACGAATGAAGATTGGAATTTTTGGCGGTTCGTTTGATCCGGTTCATCTCGGCCATCTGCTCGTCGCGCAGGCGGCAATCGAGGAAATCGGATTGGACAGATTGTTTTTCGTTCCAGCAGCGCAATCGCCGTTCAAACCTCAAAACGAAATGACGCCGGCGGAAATTCGCCTGCAATTGCTCCGGCTCGCGCTCGTCGGAAAAGCCAATTGCGAAATTGACGAACAGGAAATCCGGCGCGGCGGCATTTCCTACACGATTGACACGCTGCGCGATTATGCGAAACGATTTCCGCAGGCAAAATTGTTTTATCTCATCGGCGCGGACAACATTTCCAAATTGAGCGAATGGCGCGAAGCGAACGAACTGGCGAATCTCGCGGAATTTGTCGCCGTTCCGCGACCGGGAGAATCGCCAGCGCCATTTCTAAAACCATTTCGCGGGCGAATGTTAAAAGGTTTTCCAATGGACGTTTCGTCATCGCAAATCCGTGCGCGGGTGAAGGCGAATTTGCCGATTGAACATTTGGTGCCGCCATTCGCAGCCGAAGCGATCCACAACAATCGGCTTTATCTTTGAGTGCCGTAGCCGCAAAATCTCCGCAGATGGATTCAAAAAAACTGGCCCAGCTTTGCCGCGACTTCGCGGACAACCGAAAGGCGGAAAACATTGCCATCCTCGACGTGCGCGATTTGTCGTCGGTGACGGATTATTTTGTCATCGCGTCCGGCACGAGCGAGCCGCACCTGCGCGCGATTGTGGAAGAAATCATTGACCGGCTGCGCGACGATTATGGTTTACGTCCCGTTCGCAAAGACGGCTCGGTGCAAGGCGCATGGGTGGTGCTGGATTTTTTTGACGTGATTGTCCACGTCATGCGCGCGGACGCGCGCGAGCGTTACGATTTGGAAAGTCTCTGGGGCGATGCGGCAAGAGTGAAGCCGAGGAAAATTTCAACCACCAAGACACCAAGACGCAAAGCGGGAAAAAATTAATTTCTGTGCCGACGCGAAATTATAAATCCAACCATCCAAGACAATGACGAAATTGCAAAACCAATCGTGCCAAGCAAAACAAATCCTGTGCTGACAGCGAGAAATAATATTTGAAAACTTTCAGCCGAGCTTCCTTTGTCGTAATTGGAAAGCCAAAAGCCTAGGCAACCGAGCAGTAAAACAATTAAAGAACCAGTCATTCCGAACTTCAATAATTTTTCGAAGTTCATAAATGACAATTTATTCCGGCTTTTTCTCCGGTATTTCAGCCGATGCCTTCACCATTTCATCCACGAGTTTTTTGAATTCTTCCAGTCCGGTTGAAGGAATGATGATAGTATCGCGGCGACCGCCAACGTCTTCAGTGATCCGCAGAAACCGTCCGCGCGGATTTTCCTTGAGCGTGAAAACAAAGGATTTGCGCTCGATCTGAATCTTATCAGATTTCAGCGTGTCTTCCTGAACCGGCGGTTTGGGCTGGCCGTAGCCGCCGCCCTGATAACTGCCGCCGCCTTGACCTTGATATGGTCGCCGTCCGTATGGTGATGGTCGTTCGTTTGAGATCATAATTTCCTGCTGAAAGTGGCCCGTGACGCCCAATCCAGCTATACCTAAAATTCAATGATGACGGCAATTTGTCAACAGGTAAAAAAATAAACTTTCGTGCCGCACCCAATTTACAAAATGTTCGCCGCCAATTCCGCGAGTTCCGAGCGCTCGCCCTTTTGCAATTCGATGTGCGCGGCGATCGCCTGGTCGCGAAAGCGGCTGACGACGTAATTGAATCCGTTCGACGACGAATCCACATACGGATTGTCAATCTGATACGGGTCGCCGGTGAAAATGATTTTCGTGCCGCTGCCAACGCGCGTGATGATGGTCTTGGCCTCCAGCGGCGTCAGGTTTTGCGCCTCGTCAATGATCATGAATTGATTGGCGATGCTGCGTCCACGAATGTAACTCAACGCTTCGACGACAATCGCGCCGCTGCGCATAAGATCGCCGCTGCGCCGATGGTCGTGTCCCATGTTCAAGTCGCTCAACATTTCGAGCGCGTCGTGGATTGGCTGCATCCACGGCGCGAGTTTTTCTTCGAGCGAGCCGGGCAAAAATCCAAGTTCCTTGCCCATTGAAATCGTCGGGCGCGCAACGACGAGCCGGCGAAATTCGCGGTCGAGCACCGTGCGCTTCAATCCTGCGGCCATTGCCAAAAGCGTTTTTCCAGTTCCGGCTTTGCCCATGAGCGTGACGAGTTTGATTCTGTCATCGAGCAGCGCGTCGAAGGCAAAATGCTGTTCGCGGTTGCGCGGCTTGATTCCCCAAATGCCTTCGCGACAATCAATGATGGGAACCAATTTCGTTCCCGTCGCGTCAACTTTTGTGAGCGCGGCTTTTTTGGGATTCGTTTCATCCGTAAGTGCGCAGTATTCGTTCGGAAAATATTTTTTACCGCTGTCCAGGTCAAATTCGCCTTCGGATCGGAAGGCCGCGATTTTGTCCGGCGCAACGGCCATTTCCATCATGCCCGTGTAAAGGTCCGTGATAAAAACGCGGTCGGTCTCGTAATCCTCGGCCTGCAACCCGAGCGCGTCGGCCTTGATCCGTAAATTGATGTCTTTGCTGACAAGAATCGTCGCGTTGCGCGGCTGCGCCTTTTGGATGCTCGCGGCAAGCGACAAAATCCGATTGTCAACGGAAGCCGCATGCAATCCGCTCTCGCCATTCATCTGGCCATTTTTGTAAAAAGCGATTTTGAGATGGCCGCCGTT
>DASQOZ010000009.1:0-29299 GCA_035644195.1 Candidatus Methylomirabilota bacterium
ACGAAACGTCCATGCCGGTGTTGAAAATTTTCCGGTAAGTTTCGCTGTTCGTCCCGCCCGGCCCGGTTTCCGCGCTGTAATAAGTGAACCGTCCACCGGCGCGCGGCGTGATATTCAGCCAGCCAAAAAATGTGTAAGGCAGCAACAATTGCTGGAACGTGTCGGCGCGCGCGGCGGAATAATCGAAGCCCGGCCCGTTCGTGCCGCCGAAAAGCGAATTCGTCTCGGCGAACATCTTTCGATAATAGCCGGCGGAACTTTCGCTCTCGTAAAAAACCGGCGTGTCAAAAACCTGCTGGCGAAAGCCGGTCAATTTCACGTCCGGAAAACGCTCGACCTGGTCGAAAAAATTGTTGATGCGCGGCGTCGTTTCGGCGTCGAGACTCCAATTGTCCCAATAACGATTGATTTCAACAAATGTGTTCGGTTGTGGATTTTCAGTGTAAGCGCCTTCAAAAAAATCATGCAACACCAGCGGATCGCTCTGGTAGTTCACGACGGATTTGACGTTCAAATTCGTGAACGGCGTCGCCTGCCAGCCGAAATAAAATCGCTGGCGGTTTTGCGGGATTGAAATTGTGCCGGGCAAACCGTTCGTGCCGATGTTTGGATTTTGATCGTGCAAATAATAATACTTGAACGACGCGTCACCCCAACGGTTGAAGTGCAGATTCAAGTCGGGACCCGCGCCGACGCCGCGACGTTCCCGATAATCGGCATGAAACGCGCCGTCCACTTCATCGTTCAACCACCATGTGTAAGTGCTCAATAAATATGGCCCGTAGGCAGTGCGAAAACCGGGCAGAAAAGTCAAATTGTTCGCGTGATCGCCGAGGTTGCGCTTGTAATACGGAAAGTAAAACGCCGGAACGCCGTCCAAAAATAAAACCGCGTTCCATGCCTCAAAGTATTTGCCGGGAACGATTTTTATTTTATGCGCGCGAATGTAGACAGCCGGATCACTCACGTCGTCCGAAGTCACCATGATGCATTGCGCGTTGTAAACTTTGTTGCTGATGTCGCCCTGCAAATCGTGTCCGGCGGCGAATATCGGCGATTTGCCCGTGCGAAACTGCTCGCTGCGCATCTGGTGCGTTTTGAAGTTGTAATTGATGTGCTCGCCCGTCCAAAGCATTTCGCCCTGCTCGATGCGCACATGGCCGTCGGCAATCGTATCTCCGGTTTCCATGTTGACCGCCGCGTTGTCCGCCATCAACACCGTGTCGCCGTAACGGGCAAAAGCGCCATTGGTCATGGTTGCGATATTGCCTTGAACTGCAAATTCGCCAGTCGGCTGGCCCGGAAGAATTTGGTTCAACGACTGAACTTCAATCGCTTGCTCCTGCGCGGAAGAATTGAATGAAAAGATCGCCGCCAAAAAAATTGCGGGAACAATGGCGGGTAATCTTCTCATTAAGCGCGGCCAATTAAACAGAACGCTTTCCGGCTGCCAAGCCGGATTTGCGGAAGTCGTGCAATAGCCAACGAAATCAATTGGTGCCGACGGAGGGGGTCGAACCCACACATCCTTGCGGATACTAGATTTTGAGTCTAGCGCGTCTGCCAATTCCGCCACATCGGCAACCAGCCGCGAGTATATTTTCAGTTCCACCCGAAGTAAATCATTTTCAGCACAACAAAAGAAGAAACGCCGGTCGGAATTTTCCAACCGGCGCTGGAATAATTCGAGGAAAATTAAAAACCGACGGTCGAGCGCGTGCCTTGCTTGCCGATTTCTTTTTCGCCTTCCCAAACCTGATAGCCGGTCTTGTTGTCATTCAGCGAAAGTTGGAAGCTGTAAGTATGACGGCTTGTGCTGCCGGCGCGGTCAATGGTTTCAATGATTTTTCCCGAGAGAGTGAAGTCCGGCAGTCGTGTGGCCTTTTGGTCGTTCATGAATTCATTTTCCTGCCGATAACCCTTGGCTGCCGGGTCTACGCTGGTGGTCACGGCCTTGCCGCTTTGGAGCAAGGCGATGGAAATCTTTTTGGTGAGCAGGTCGGTGTCAATCTGTCGGCCGGTGTTGTTGACGATGCGGCTGACGAACAGCACGGCGGGTGGATTGGACACTTTGTCGAGCGCGCCGGCTGCCAGCAAGTCGTTCACGGCGGCGTTCGCGGCGTTCGCATAATCCTGTATGTTGATTTGTCCAAGACTGACGATCTGCTCCTTGTCGCCGGTCTGGACATAATGCGCGTCGGTGGCGCAACCGCCCATGACAAACGGAATCGCGGCGGCAGCAACGAGTGGTAGAAGAATTTTAATTTTCATAAATTTTAGTTGGCTTCGATAAATTTGACGCGGAAATCTCTGCAATTCGGGTTCGGCGCGATGCTGGAAATCATTTTATTTTCTTTGCCTTCGATTTGATCAGGAAGCTGCGCGGAAATGACATTATTCACCTGCATTCCGTTGGCGTCAAACCATTCGAAGCGATACATAAACCGCTGCAATGAACGCGTGCGGTTTTGCAACTCCACCTGCACCCGCAACAAACCGCCGGGAGTCAGCGCCGTGTTGACGCCGACGATGGAAACTTTTCGGTTCAGGCTCGCGTCGGTGACGGCGCGTTGGTCGGTGACCATGTTGCGCTGGCCTTCTTTGTTGGCGTTTTCAACAGAATTGACAGTCGTGCAGCCGGACAAACAGACGACGAAGCACAGGCTGGAAAGAGCAAGGAAATGATGAATCTTCATTTTTGTGATTGTTGATTATACACGGTCATTTTGTCAAGAATCTCACGCTCGACATTGCAAATCATTTTGTCTCCACCGGTTCGACGGGCGCATTGGTCGTGACTCTTGTCGGAACATCCATCGTAAATTCCGAAGCCATCGCCACGACCGTGTTGGTTGTTCCGTTATCTCCAGAACTGACAGGCGTCGTTATTTCCGGCTGGCTTGGAACGTTGGTCGCCGTCATCTCGACCGGCTCCGGCGTTTTTGTCTCTGCCGGTTCGACGGGCGCATTGGTTGTTGCTGACGCGGTAGCCGACTCCGCTGCTGCGACGACAACCGCATTGGTCGCACTCTCATTTACCGCTGGCTCGACTGGCGTTGTTGTCGTTGGACTTTCGTTTGTCGGGTTCGCCGTTGGAATTGTTGCGGGAGTTGGCTCGACACTTTTTATTGGAGTCGCGGCCACGCTTGGCGTGAAAATTGTTGAACCATTTAATTTGATCTGCGAAACCAACAACGGCATAGCGGGATTGATGGATTTGACATAGACCAAATTAATTGCGCCGTCGTTGAGCGTCAGGGTTTGTGGCAAGCCATTGGGCATGGAAATTTCCAGCTTGCGATCCGGCGGCGTGGGAATGCGGCAAAATTGAAATTCCTTGGGCAGCGTCGTCCACGTGCGCTCGTCGGCGATGTTGACCGAGGCGTTGTAAATGGCACCGCCTAATTGAACGAACAGTTTCGCGAAATCGCCGCCTGCCTGTCCCGCCGCCTGCGCGCTCAACTGTTCGGTAATCGTCTTGGTAATGCTGGATGCCAGCGTCTTGGTCGTCACCAGCGGCAATTCATTTTTGAAATCCAAGCCGATGACGCTGTCCATGCTGCAAAGCATCGCGGTGTTCAGCATGTTGGTCCCCGCGGAAACCGTCAGGCTCGGGACATAATTGTCCTGAAATTTCAGCGTCGGAAACGCAGCGTTAAATGACGCCAATCCCAATCCGGGATAAACGAGAGGCAAATCAATCCGGAATTGGTCGCGAACCGGCGCGCAACCGGTTTCAAAAATCACATAAGTCGTCGGCTCCAGCGGTTTTCCGTTCATTAAATTATCCATCGCCGCCAAATCTTGTTTGATATAATCGTTGTCGCCAATGAATTCACCGACGCGCTCGAACGATTTATGCGCGCGCTCCAAATCCGATGCGTCTGCGGCATTGGCCATGAAATACAGGCCGTCCAAATAAACCGTGAACGGATTCACGTAATCGGCGTAAGGCTTGAGATTATCAAGAGCGGCGTAATTGGTCTGCATCGCCGTTTGAAATTTCGGATTGCTCTGCGCTTTTTGGATGGCAGCGCTGTTGGTATGCGTGTTGGCCTGTTCCTGGACTTTCTCAATGCGCTTTTTATTGTCTTCGACCGCGTCCTGCTCGCGTTGATAGGCGCGGATGATCGCCGGCCGCGCTTTTTCAATGTCGCCGAGCGCCAAATAATTCAACGCCTTGTATGTGTCGAGCATGATGCCGTCATAATAACGGCCTTCGTAATTCAGATTGGCCTGATTGGACAGCAGCGCGCCGGCTTCGTCGCCAACATGGACTTTTGCGGCTTCTGCATATTTATCTATCTGCTCTTCTGCGGTATCAAATGCTTTATTGCTGTCGTCATATTGTCCGTTCGCGCGCAAAACCGCTCCTTCTTCCAAACGCCAGATGATGGCGTCTTTATTCTTGGCATTTTGGTCTGCCATTTTTATGGCCTCAACGACAGCATTGGTCAAATTGCCTTGCCGCCAATACAAAACGGCTTTGTTTTGCTGCTGATAAGTCTGGCATCCGGTCGCCAACAAACCGAGAATGGCGACGAATGTTAATGGCCGGATATGTGCGGCCACTTTACGAACAAGTGTTGTCATTTTGATTCCTTCTGATTTTGCTGATTTTTTCGCGCCGCTCACTGCGGCTTCCGCAGGAGCGCGCCCTTGTCAATGCCCGTGTCTTCCAAAATTTGCGCTTTCGACATCTTCGGATCCACTTCCGTGATTTTCACTTTTCCGACTTTCACTTCCTCATGGCCGAGCGATTCTTTTGTGTCCGGGTCAATCAATTCCTGACCCAGCGCAAAAACATTGAAGGTGTCGCCCACCGCCACGCCGCCGCCTTCGCCGCGATTGACCGTGACTTCGCTGTCGCGCTTGATCAAAACTTTTATCGGGAAAATCACGTCGGCCACGTGGTTGGCAATTTTTTCCGCCATCTCGCGCGAAACCGCGATCATCATCTCATCGCTCAATTCGCCGTCCTTGACCGAGTAATTGCGTTCCTGCTGGATCTGTTTGAAGCGGTCGTTGCCCGTCTGGAAATTTGCCGATTCCAAAAGTTTGCCCGTCGAAGAATCATAAACTTTTCCAATCACCGAAAAACGGAACACGCGCTTCGTCGCGGTGTTGCCCGTGCCTTCAAACGTCGCTTTCTCGACATAATCCTGAAAATCATCCGCCGTCGTCACGAGCAGATATTTCGCGCCGGCCAACTTTCCCGCCTGCGCCGCAGTTTTGGCGTCCACATTGCCGGACGCGCCGAGGTCCTGCTCCTTGATGACGCTGTCCAAATCGTTGCGCCCGACGACATCGAATTTCCGCGTCGCATTGACGCGGTCAATCAACTGGCTGTTAAGCGACTCAATGACGCGGTTCATCTCAACCGATTTGCCGCCTTTCACCGAAGCGTCCAGCGATGACGTGGGTTTAATGGTGGAAATGGCCAGCGTCGCTTTTTCCTGCGCCGATGCCACCGCCGGCAACAATGCAGCAGCCAGTGCGACGAAAATAATTTTGCGGAAAGAAAAATGTTTCATGGGTTTTGCTCGGTTCATCTCACAATGATATTATTGTCCACTTTGGTATTTTCCTTCGTGTCCACGCGATAATGGCTGTTCTTGAAAAATTCCGCGAGGCCGTTGATTTTATTGACCTCCGCGTCGGTCAACTTGCGATTTGCGTCGAGCGTCGCCAGAAATGCCGTCGTGTCCGCCCAACGCGCGTAGCCGTCTTCGCTCATTTGCAGCGCCACGCTCAAAGTTTGGCCGTCGTAAATGTTGATCGTGCGCGACCATGTGTCGAAACCTTCGCGCGACAAACTGATTTTGTGCAAACCGGGCTGCGCCTTGAATTGACCCGGCGTCGAGCCGAGCGCAACTCCGTCCAATTCCACCGTCACATCCATCGCCTGCACCGCCACCGGCGGATTTTTTTCAACCACGCGTTTGTCTTTGACTTCAGGCGTCGAAATCATAATCGGTTGCTGGCGCGGATCCGTCATCGTGCAAGCGACGCTGAAGGAAACCATTTTGGCCTTGGCAATTTCCGTCGGCAGCGTCTTTGCATTTTCCGCGATGGCGTCGGCCAATTGCATCGCCGCGTCGTCGAGCAATCCGTTGATGAGGTCGCTGTCTTCAGTTTGCAATCCTTCCGTCTGGCGGATGTTTTTTGTTGCCACGACCATGCCGCCCTGCATCGCGCCGCCCATTCCCGCTTCGACAATTTTGTAACTGACACGCAATGTGTGCATGACGTTGACGGTGCTGATGCCATTGCCGTTGTATGTTTTCTTTTCCGTGCCGTAAGACGTGATGGCCGGAATCAAAATGAAATCCGCGCCAAGATTTTGCGCGAGGCGGAGCGCCGATGTGTTGTTGTTCAACGCGTCGTCGAGCGCCGTCGAGTCCGGCGTCACGGCAACGTGCATGGAATCAGAACTCGCTCCCTCCATTGTTGCGGAATCCTGCCGCGCCGAACTCTTCATTTTAGCATTGAGCGCGGCGTCGGAAGATTCCTCGTGCGTCGCATTCACGCCGACGGAAGCGTGCGTTGCGGCATCGGCATCCGAATAATTATCTTTTTCGTTCTCCGCGTATGTTTTTGTTTTTTTGCTGTCTTCCGGCTTCCACGTGTCCTGATAATTATCGTTGTATTTGGACTTGCTGGCGTTGGCTTCTGCGGATTGTGAAACTCCTTGAGCCGCCGTGTCCTTTTGTCCTGCATTCGCTTCCAGAGAAACCGCAGCATGGTCGGAGGTCGAACCAGATTTGACATTTGCCGAAGACTTTGAAGAAACCGTGATTCCCGCCGCAGAATAAGATTTCAACGCATTGACCGTCACGTCGCGGCTGATGACGGAATAACCTTTGCCCGCGACACGCGTGCTCAACAAATCTTCCAGCACGGAAACTTTGTCGTTGAATTGTTCGCCCGCGCGGTTTTCCACGATGATGGCCGTCTTGCGTTGCGGCGCGGCGTCGGCGGCAAATAATTTTCCGGTCGAAAATAAATTGGCGGCAATGAAAAGGGCAATGAGCGTGCGCATAAATATCGGATAGACAATTAATTTCCTGTCGGCGCGGGCATTTTGACCGGCTGACCGTTTTTATCCACAAGGACATCGTAAGGCACTTGGATCGTGCGTCCGTCCGATGTCGTTTCCGTGCGCCAATGACGCACCATGTGATAATCTGGATTGAACGGCGCGGCGAACCCTTTGCCTGCGCCTTCGACGACGCCGACTCCGAAACCTGCGACATTGCCCGCTGCCACGCCAACAGTTGTCCCGACAGCTTGGCCTGCAACAGGACCGGGATGATAAGGACTGGTGTGAGTGCTTTGACAGCCAGCCAGCAGAAAAGTGCCTGCCGTCACGGATAGAAAAACCGACGTTGAACGAAAAATTTTCATAGCTGCAATTTTACCTGTCAGCCAAATGCCTGATTGATTTCGATTCTAAAACGCTTCACCTCATTTGCAAGTAAAATTTCGCGCGCTAAAAATTTGCTTTGAGGCGCAACTCCGTTTTCAATGGAAGCGTGATTGCAAAACGTGTCATCCCCTGCCTCGACGTTCACGACGGCCAGGTCACGCGCGGCGTCCAATTTGGAAAAGCCGAGGCGGGCGAATTGAAAAATGTCGGCGATCCCGTTGCGCTCGCGCTGCGCTACAACGAGCAGGGTGCGGATGAAATGGTTTTTTTCGACATCACCGCCAGCGCGCATGGCCGCGCCACGATGGTGGACGTGATTGAACGCGCCGCCGACCAATGCTTCATGCCGCTCACCGTCGGCGGCGGAATAAAATCCGTGGACGATATGTATGCGATGCTTCGCGCTGGCGCGGATAAAATTTCAATTAATTCAAGTGCGCTCGCAAATCCAGATTTGATTCGAGCGGGCGCGGAAAAATTCGGCAGCCAGTGCATCGTCGTTTCCATTGACGCGAAAAAAATTGCGCCGGACAAATGGGGAGTGTTCTCGCACGGCGGACGCAAAGACACCAGCCTCGACGCGATTGATTGGGCGAAACGCGCCGTAGCGCTTGGCGCGGGCGAAATTGTTTTGAACTCCATTGACGCCGACGGCACGAAAGCTGGATTTGATTTGGTCATCACGCGGCGCGTGAGCGAAGCCGTGGGCGTGCCGGTGGTGGCCAGCGGCGGCGCGGGCACGCTGGAACACATGGCCGACGTGTTAATCGAAGGCAAAGCCGACGCCGTCCTCGCCGCGAGCATTTTCCATTTCGGCACCTATACCGTCGGTAACGTGAAACAATTTTTGGCGAAGAAAAAAATTCCGGTGCGCTTATGAATGAATCCAAAGAAAAATTTTCAATCTGTCCCTGTCAACACTGCAACGGAGACATTGAGTTTGATGGCAACCAGCTTGAAGTAAGTGAAACACAAACCGTTGAATGTCCTCATTGCCATCTTGAAACCATAATTTTCATACCGCGAATCACGTCGCCATCTAATGCAGTAAAACTCAAAAGTGGTTCAAAAATGGCGGTCATCAGCATTTTGGTTTTTAGCATGATTGCTTTGTTATCTTGGTTTGCTATTCACTTCAATCGCAGTTCTGACAGCCAAAGTTTGAACGAACCAATGGCCGCACCGACCTACGGCCTCTCGCCAATTACGGCCAAATTACAAAATTCGTTAATTAGTGTTTTGCACAAGACCGATGATCTTGACGCGATTGTAAAGCGCGATGGCAGCCGCGACGAATATGTCGCGGTAGCAACAGTTGTTGAGAAAGCTGCTATAAATTTAGTTCAGTCAGACAAGTTCCCTCCGGCTACCGATCCACGAATTTTCATTTTTGAAAGCACCATCAAAAGATACGACGAGCTTGGAATGAAAATTGCAAATGGAGATAAATCGGACGAGTTATATGCGGCAGATACGATTGCGGGTATGAATAAGCAGCTTTTGCTTGAAGTTCTGAACGGAACATTAGCATCAAATGAAGAAACAATGTTTAATGACCTAAAGAAACAAATTCAAGCAGGGAAGACTTCAGAATTTTTTGACATTTTATTCAAACCAATGAAATAATTTATGAACGACCTGACTCAATTCCGCTGGCTGCCCGTCGTGCTGCTGACCTGCTCGAACCTTTTCATGACGTTCGCGTGGGATTCAAACCCGGCCAGCCCCAGCGCCGGAGGCGCGGCAGAAAGTAGCCCACAGTAAAACTGTGGGTTAATCGTTCAAGAAAATTTCAAGCCCCGGCAGGGGCGGCAGAAAATCCAACAACTAAATTCCTTTCGCCCCATCCGGGACTTTATTTGTCTGGGAATGATACCCACGGTTTCACCGTGGGCTACTGTCGTTCGTCACTCCGCGACTGCAAAAAATGCTAAAAATCAAAGGTTTTCGCCGCACAAGATTAAAACAGCCCGCCCAGATTGAAAAATGGCCGCACAAATCGAATTTTGTCCGCACGGATGGAAAGTTGGCTCGCACGAAACGGCATACGTCCCGCACAGATTGAATTTTCGCCGCATGGAATGGAAAAACGGTCGCACGGAATGAATTTTCAGCCCACGGAAAGGAAATTTGCCCGCACGAACAGGAAAATCATCCGCACGAAGCGATTTTTGCGCGCACGAGCCATTGGCATATTCGCATTTGACACTTCCGGTTGCCGAATTCATTTTTGCGCCCATGAATGACCTGACTCAATCCCGCTGGCTGCCCATCGTGCTGCTGACCTGCTCGAACATTTTCATGACGTTCGCGTGGTATGGCAACCTGAACCCGAAATTCAAAAGTTCGCCGCTCTGGCTGGTCATCCTCGTGAGCTGGGGCATCGCTTTCTTTGAATATGTTTTCATGATCCCGGCCAACCGCTGGGGCAGTTCGGTTTATACCGTCACGCAACTCAAAATCATCCAGGAAGTCATCACGCTCTCGGTCTTTTGCGTGTTCGCGATTTTATTTCTCGGCGAACGCATCCGCTGGAATTACGTCGCCGCATTCGTCTGCCTCATGGCGGCGGTAGCGTTTGCATTTTTGCCGAAAAAATAAACTGTAGATAGATAATGCCGCAAACTCATGGCGGCGCTCCGGCAGTATTCGTCATCCACGCTGGCGAATTCGTCATCCGCGGCGGACGGTTGGTCAACCAAGGCGGACGATTTGTTGTCCACGGTGGACGATTTGTTTGCCACGGCGGAATTGCCGGCGGCGGATTGGTCACGCCGGGTATCATCGTGGATGCCGGCGGCATTGCTCCCTGCGGAGGAACGGTAGGCGGCACGGTGTTGGGCGAAGTTGGTTCTTGAGGCGTCATTGGTTGCGATTGAACCGGAGTGCCCGGTGCGGGCGCTGTTTGCTGGCTTGTGGAGCCGCTCGTCGTGCCGCTTCCCGTTGAGCCGCTGGTCGAACTGCCGCCACTCGTTGAACCACCACCGCCGCCCGTCGTTTGCGCCGAAACTGTCGTCGTCAATGCGACTGCCAAAAGCGCTGCGACGTTTTTCTTGAATTGAGAACTTGTTTTCATGCCTTGCTAAAAAGCATCGGCAATGCCATGAAAAATTTGCGGAATCCGAAAATTTCCTGCTGCAAAAAATCCGCTTGTATCGGCATAATGCAATGCCATTTCATTTCGCAATGCAAAAACTGCCGCGCCCATTTTACGACCGTGACACGATTATCGTCGCAAAAGAATTGCTCGGGAAATTTCTAGTCCACATTTCCGATGGCGTCGAGCGCGTCGGGAAAATTGTCGAAACGGAAGCTTATCTTGGCCCGCACGACCTTGCGGCGCATTCGGCGCGCGGATTGACAGAGCGAACCAAAATCATGTTCGGCCCGCCCGGACACGCTTATGTTTATTTCATTTACGGAATGTATTTCTGCATGAACGTCGTGACCGAGCGCGAAGGCCATGCGTCCGCCGTTTTGCTGCGCGCCATCGAGCCGGTGAAAAATATCGAAGGCTGCACTTGCGGGCCGGGCTTGCTTTGCCGCGCAATGAAAATTGACAAGCGGCTCAACGGCCATGATTTATTGAGCGACGACTTTTTCATCGCCGCGCCGACGAAATCGGAAATTTTCAAAACCGTCAAACGTCCGCGCATCGGTGTGGATTACGCGAAACATTGGGCGAAACGGCACTTGCGATTTTACATCAAAGGCAATCCGTGCGTGTCGAGAAAGTGATTTTTTGTGGCGACAATTTTTAGAACTTATTGCCTATCTCCTTATTAGGCGTCATGGTGTTTACCTCTGTTTTGCCACATGGCGAAAATACTTCTTACGATAAATATCAACCCCCAAACAAGCGCAATACTGCCAATGGTAAATAAAAACGGTGGGCCAAAGTAACCGAACAAACACCTCACCAGCATCTCGATTGCAGGGACAAATCCAACAATACCCAAATCACCTCCGAAAACACTGGGAGTAAAAGCCAACGCAAAAACCAGAGAAGACAAAGCTCTCTTGAAATCAAGATTGGTAATGCGTCTTCTAATCAATAACCAAGGCAATCCAAACAAGAGCAGAATTGCAACGGCGTGAATTAGGTAAAACACTATCATAAATGCAATGATGCCTAACATATTATTGAGACAAAGCCATTCTGTCTAATTCTAATAGGAGACAATCGGTCATACTATTTCTTCGGCAACAAATTAAATCTTCCCAAAAGCATTTCCGTTCGCAAGAGCTAAAACATTTTTCGGGTTAGCGCCGGAGGCGCGCACGATAGTAGCCCACGGTGAAACCGTGGGTTGATTCCGCCAAAAGGGTCAAGCTCCGGCAGGAGCGACAGAAAGATAATGGTTGCCTCTACCGCCCCGTCCGGGGCTTGATTTGTTTTTTTTCAGCGAACCCACGGCTGACCGCCGTGGGCTACTATCTTAACGCCGCTCCGCGGCTGAAAACGGATTTTTGCAAACAAAAAAGCGAAGTCCGGTTTTATCCGAACTCCGCCGTGAGATTGAACGCTGTTAATTAATAGCGATCGCGTCCACCGCCGCGAAATTCGCGACGTTGACCGCCTCCACCGCCACCACCACCGAATCCACGTCCACCACCGCCAGCCGGACGTTCTTCACGCGGGCGGGCGACGTTGACCGTGAGGGCGCGTCCATCCAATTCGACGCCGTTCAGGGCGGCGATGGCTTTCTGCGCTTCCTCGGCAGTGCTCATGGTCACAAAACCAAAGCCGCGGGGGCGATTGGTGGTGCGATCCATCATCAGGTTCGTTTCAGTGACCGTGCCGTGCGCCGCAAAGGCGTCCTGCAGGTCGTTTTCAGTGGTGTTGAAGGAAAGGTTTCCAACAAACAATTTATTACTCATGTGATGTATTGTCCTTGATCGCCGTGCTTGCCAAACCGTTCCCGACTATCGGGATTTCAAATCATCACTGAACTGTGTTCACCTGAAGATTTACCATGTTATGGAGCTTTGAGCTATCTAACAGACACGGGCATTATCGCTGATTTCTGCGGAATAGCAACTAAAATCTGTAACTGCTTTATTTTGATGGGTTTGCGCCTTTGACACGCATCTGGATGGAATAAAGCGACGTGCTGGCCGTGATGAAAAGTGTTTTGTGTTCCTTGCCGCCGAAGGCGACATTTGCCGACCATTTTTTCGGCACGTCAATGTGTTCGACCAACTTTCCAGCAGTGTCAAAAACTGAAACGCCGTTCGTCGTGCCTGTCGCGCACAAATAAAGATTTCCCTCGGCGTCAATCGTCATGCCGTCCGAGCCTTTCGGAACGAACAATGTTTTATTCGTCAGCAAACCATCCGGCAAAATGTCGTAACGCCAGGTTTGGTTCGCTTGCATGTCGGCGACAAAAAGTTTTTTTCCGTCCGGCGTGCCGGTGATTCCATTTGGCTTTTTCAAGTCGTCGGTCACGCGCGTCAAATTTTTCCGGTCGGGCGAAAGATAAAAAACCTCCTGATTGGTGAGCGCCATCGTGTCGTGATCCCACCATTTGCGTTTGTAAAACGGGTCGCTCAAATACATCGCCCCGTTCGGCGCGATCCAAACATCGTTCGGACCGTTGAGATATTTGCCTTCGTAATTCGTGACGAGAACGGTCACGGTTTTGTCCGGCGCAATTGACCAAAGCTGATTGTGTTCATCGGCGCAGGCGATCAAATTTCCGTTCGCGTCGAACATCATGCCGTTTGCGTGTTGCGACGGTTCCATGAACGTGGACAATTTTCCGTCCGCGCTCCACTCCATGATGCGGTTGTTCGGCTGGTCCACGAAAAAAAGATTTCCATTTCTGTCGCACGTCGGCCCTTCGGTGAACGCAAAATCGCCGGCAAGTTTTTGAAGTTTCGCGCCCGGCGCAATGACGCTTTCTGCGCGCAACGACAATTCCGAGGCAACAAATATGGCGACGTTGAAAAACAAGGATTTCACGGCTGGCACGCAGGTTGCAACGAACGCGGGAAAAAATCAATGAAATCACACACCGTTCCCGCCGTAGTTTGCTTCTTGTTTTTCGCCGCAGGCTGGCGCAATTTGATTTGCAAATTATGCGGCCGGGACAAAAAAGATTTCTGCGCTTTCTGCAAAGCTGGCTCATCAACACGCTCGCCGTGCTGGTGGCCGTTGCGTTGCTGCACGGACACATCACTTACCAAAACTGGAGCGATTTGTTCATCGCATCGCTGTTGCTGGGAATCCTCAATGCATTCGTCAGGCCGGTTTTGATGCTCCTCGCGCTGCCGCTGCTGATTTTCACCCTCGGACTTTTCACATTGGTCATCAACGCGCTGCTGCTTTATTTCGTAGGCACGCTGATGGCGCCGCATTTTCAGGTGGATAGTTTCGGCTTCGCATTTCTCGGCGCGCTGATTATCAGCGTCGTATCCATCGCGCTGAACGTCATGACCGGCAACGCGCGCGTCACCATCCAGCGCCGTCCGCCGCCGCCGAAAAAATCCGATGACGACGACAAGCCGGTGATTGATGTTTAAGTTCGCTGATACGCCGCACTCAAAGTTTTAATTCCTTTTGCCGAAAATTCCCGTTCAAAATCCGTGAGCAATTCAGAAAGTTCGATTGGCGTTTCGATTTTTTGAATTTTTTTGTCCGCATCAAAAACTTCCGTCATTTGCTGAAAATAAGCAGCGTCATCCGTCCGCAAATAAATGGTTCCTCCGGGCGCGAGCGCCATGCGAGCCAACGCGGGAAAATTTTGGTTGATCAAACGATTTTTGTGATGCCGTTTTTTTGGCCACGGATCGGGAAAATAAACGTGCAGCGCAGTCGCCGAATGCGGCGGCAAGAGATACTGCAAAAAATAGGACGATTCGATGCGAACGCCGCGCAAATTTTTCAATCCAGCGCGACGGCCTTTTTTGTCGAGCTTGGCGATCCGGCCGAGCAATCGTTCGACGCCGATGAAATTTTTTTCAGGATTTCGCCGGGCGTATTCGACGAGAAACGACGCGTCGCCGCAACCAAGTTCAACTTCCAATGGCTGTGATTTTGGAAACAATTCCGCCAAATCGAGCGGCTCGACAATGGAACGAAGTTGGAAAATTAGATTCTGCAATTGGAATTTTGGTTTGGTGGGCCCGCTCGGATTTGAACCGAGGACCAAGCGATTATGAGTCGCCTGCTCTAACCGCTGAGCTACGGGCCCGAAACAAAACCATTTTGCTGCGTCCCGCGAAGGCGACAAGTTAATTCGGCGGCTTCATCCCGCTTCAATTTTTTCGATTTCCAGGAAACCGTTCAACTGGCGGATGCGCGTCGGGTGGCGCATTTTGCGGAGCGCCTTGGCTTCAATCTGGCGGATGCGTTCGCGCGTGACCTTGAACTGGCAGCCGACTTCCTCAAGCGTGCGGGCGCAACCGTCGCCGAGGCCGAAGCGCAGCTCCAAAACTTTCCGTTCGCGCCCGCTCAAACTGCACAGCACGTCGCCCAATCGTTCCTTCAACAAACTGAAGCTCGTCATGTCGAGCGGACTTTCGGCGGCTTTGTCCTCGATGAAATCGCCAAAGTTCGCCTCGTCGCTGTCGCCAACCGGCGCCTGCAATGAGATTGGCTGCTGCGCCATTTTCAAAACGGCGCGAACACGTTCCACCGGCATCTGCAATTCATCGGACAATTCTTCCGGCGACGCCTCGCGGCCAAAATCCTGAAGCAACACTTTTTGCGTGCGCATGAGTTTATTGATGATTTCAATCATGTGCACGGGAATGCGAATCGTGCGCGCCTGGTCGGCGATGCTGCGCGTGATGGCCTGACGAATCCACCACGTCGCATAAGTTGAAAATTTGTAGCCGCGCTTGTATTCAAATTTTTCGACGGCTTTCATCAAGCCCATGTTGCCTTCCTGGATCAAATCGAGGAACGACAACCCGCGGTTCGTGTATTTTTTGGCGATGGAAATGACGAGGCGCAAATTGGCCTCGACCATTTCCGTTTTTGCCTGAAGCCCGTTCGTGGAAAATTCACGCAGGCGGTCGAAAGTTTTCAGATAATCTTCGTGCGGCATCCGCACAAATTCCTCCAGCGCGCGGATTTTGTATTTTTCGGCCTCGACCAGATGCTGTTGCGCGCTGGATTCGCGCTGGGATTCGGCGTCCGCCAATGCGCGCAGGCTGTATTGCAGTTTGTCATGGATGTTTTCCGCGACCAGCGTCATTTCCTCGACAACCTTTTGCTTGAAAAAAAACTTTGAAAATGCCGCCTGCAATTTTTGATCCGCCGCCTTGAAAATTTTCCATGCGCGCTGGCGTTTATTTTTCGCATGAACGCCACGCCATGCGATGTATTTGGAGTCAACGTCGGCATCCAATTTGCGCACATATGCCAGCAACTGGCGGAGCGCAACCAGATGCGTGTCGCGATTTTCGACTTTTTTATCAACCACCACGCGGTCGAAACGTTCGCGCGGCGGATCCGCGATCAACTTTTCCGCCAAAGCAATATGCTCTTTTCCGGCAAAGCCGAGGCTGTAAATCACTTTGCGCAATTCGTTTTCGGCGGCTTCGATGCGCTTGGAAATTTCCACTTCCTGCTCGCGCGTCAACAACGGCACCTGTCCCATTTGCTTGAGATACATACGCACCGGATCGTCCAGCGCGTCCAGATGGCGCGTGTCTTCCTCCTCGTCCGGCATTTTGACGCGATCCACTTCCGCCTGGTCCACGACTTCGATTTCCAAAGCGCGGAGCTTTGAAAAAACTTCATCCAGCATTTCCGGCGTCGCAACATTTTCAGGCAGCACGTCGTTGACGTCGTTGTAGGTCAGATGTCCCTGCTCGCGCGCGAGGCGGACCAATTCCTTGATTTTTTCGGCAAGCTCGGCGTCGGGATTTTTTTTGGAAACGACGAAATGGACGGCAACGGGTGGGTTTGTTTCGACGGCTGGATTTCCCTTTTTCAAGGAATCCGTTTCAGGGTTGCTCACCTTCGAGTTCGACATACGGCTTAAATTTCCGGCAAAAACCGGAAAGCGTGGTGCAATATGAAAACACAATACCACTTCGTCAAGCGGCGAACGAAAAAATTTCAAATTATTTTTTTGACACGATATAAGCTCCGCGCGTTTTCAGCTTGTCCAAAATCATTTCCACCGTCCGGTCAATCGCGCCGAGATTTTCGCGGACGATCCCCTGCGCATTTTCACCCAATTGCCTGCGGCGATTTTCGTCGCCAAGAATCCCGGCGATTGCATTTTGCAGCGTTTCAGGGTCGCGCACTTGCACCGCGCCGTTTGCCGAGATAAAATTTCTGGCAATATCCGAAAAATTTTGCATATTCGGCCCAAACACCATTGCCTTGCCCATCGCGCCAGGCTCAATCGGGTTTTGCCCGCCCATCGCCGTCAGACTTTTTCCGACGAACACCACTGTCGCGTGTTTGTAGAAGAAGCGCAGCTCACCCGTCGTGTTGACGAGCAGACAATTGACTTCGCCGTCGCTCCATTTGGAATTCTCGCCCACGAGATTGCGATAAACGAATTTAACATTCCGCTCGCGCAATTGACGTCCCACTTCATTGCTGCGCTCGAAATGGCGCGGAACCAGAATCAAAAACAGTTTTGGAAATTGTTTGCGCAACCGTTCCGCGATTTCCGCCAAAATCACCTCTTCGCCGTTGTGCGTGCTGCCGCCTATCAAAATGGGCGCATCCGGCGGAACGCCAAGTTGACGGAACAACGCCGGCACATCGAGATTTCGGCGCTCGTCCAGTTTTGCGGCGTCAAATTTCAGGTTGCCGACGATGTGAATCGCCTCCGGCTTGCAGCCGATTTCCTGCAATCGTTGCGCATCGGTTTCATTTTGCGCGCCGACGCCGGCGAACGATTCAAATAATTTACGAAATAAAAATCCGAACCGTTTGTAACCGCGAAATGAACGGTCGGACAATCGCGCGTTTGCAAGGAAAACCGGAATGTTCAAATGGCTCGCGCGCCACAGAAAATTCGGCCAGATTTCCGCTTCCACCAAAACGATGGCTTCGGGATTGATGACGGAGATCGAGCGTTTGACCCAGTTGCGGCGGTCAATCGGATAATAAATTTTGCTGACGTGCGTCGGTAGGCGGTGTTTTAGTTCAGCCATGCCGGTCGTCGTCGTCGTGGACACGACAAATTTGATGTTGGGCAGTCGCAATTCGAGCGCGCGGATGAGTTGCGTGCAAAGGTTGACTTCGCCGACGCTGACGGCGTGAAGCCAAATGACTTGGCGGTTGGTCAGGGCCTGCTTGAGATCGGGTTGAAATTTTCCGAAACGCTCGGGAAAACCCGGACGCCAATTGCCGCGCCGCCACATCCGCCGGAAATAATACGGCGCTGACAACGCGAAAAATATCGCAAATAAAATGTTGTAAAGTGTTCGCACCCGAGCAAGCCCGACGGCCTATTTTCCGCAATAAGACGCCGCGCGCAAAGAAAATGTTCCAAAATTTATTAGGTTCGCTGAATGGCTGCCGTTTGCTTGACCGGCTGGCGGTTGTTGTTAAACTGCGCGCCGGTTGATGAAATTTTTTCAATTCATCTTTTTGATTTTAACGCTTTGCTCCGCCGTGTCGTCGCGCGCGGAAATGATTGACGGCATTGTCGCCGTCGTCAACGACGCCGTCATCACGCGACAGCAGGTTCAGGATATTGCGACGCCGGCGATTGACTCGTTGCGCCGCCAATACCCGGCTGATTCCGTCGAGTTCCAACAAAAAATCAACGACGCGCTGACCAATAGCCTCGAACTGCTCATCGAGCGCCAATTGATTTTGCATTATTTCGACACCGCCGGTTATCGCCTGCCCGACAGCGCCGTGGATGATCTTGTTCAGGAGCGTGTCCGCGAACGTTTTGGCAACCGCGTGACGCTGATGAAAACCTTGCAGGCGGAAGGCATGACGTTCGAGCAATTCCGCGAAGATGTGCGCGACCAATACATTGAATCCGCGCTGCGCAATAAAAATGTTTCACAGGAAATCGTCGTCTCGCCATATCAAATCGAACGTTATTTCAGCGCGCATCAGGATGACTACAAGGTCGAGGACGAAATCAAAGTGCGCATGATTGTGCTGAACAAATCCGCCGATGACACGAACACGCTGGCGCTGGCACAAGAGATTCAGGAAAAAATCAAGACCGGCGCGTCCTTCGCAGAAATGGCTTCCGTCCATTCGCAAGGCTCGCAAAAAAATCACGGCGGCGACATGGGCTGGCTCGAACGTTCCATGCTGCGCAAAGAACTCGCCGACGCCGCATTCGCGCTCAAATCCGGCGAAGCCAGCGACGTCATCGAAACACCCGATGCCTGTTATCTTTTGCTCGTCGAAGAAAAACGTCCCGCTCACGTCAGGCCGATCAACGAAGTTCGCGACGACATCGAAAAAACGCTTCGCGCCCGGCAACACGACTTTCTCCAGAAAAAATGGATTGAGTCGCTGAAGCAAAAAACATTCATCCGCATCTTCGCATGACCGGTTGGGTCGGCATATCACTCGGCGATGTCACCGGCATCAGCCCGGAAGTCGCGCTCAAAGCCGTCGCCGCCGAAGCTCAAAACGACAAGATAAAATATCTTTTGATCGGCGATGAAAACATACTTTCGAGCCTTAACAAAAAACTGTCGCTGAACCTGCCGCTGAAAAGATTTTCCAATTATGGCGACACAGGAAGTTTCTTTGTCACAAATCCGGTTGCGGAAAAATTGCCGGACAATCTGCCCCCCGGTTCACCAGCAGCCGCGAATGCCTCGGTTTCGTGCTTGCACGACGGAACGCACCGTTGTTTGCGGCACGAATTGGACGCGCTCGTGACCGCGCCGGTGAATAAAAAATCCATCATCCGCGCCGGGCACAAAAAATTCGTCGGCCAGACGGAATTTTTGTCCGCGATTGCCGGAACGGATCGCACCGCGATGATGCTGCTCGGCCACGACGACAAAAACCGCTGGCTGCGCGTCACGCTCGCCACAATCCACATTCCGATCAAAACGGTTTCTGAAAAATTGACGGCGGAAAAAATTTCATTGGCGGTTGAATTGGCCGCCCAAGCCTGCCGCGATCTGAAATTGCCCCGCGCAAAAATCGCAGTCTGCGGCTTGAATCCACACGCCGGCGAAGGCGGAGAATTCGGCGACGAGGAAATAAAAATTATTTCGCCGACGATTTTGGCTTTGCAGAAAAAAGGGGTTGATGTCACCGGCCCGTTGAGCGGCGACACCGTTTTTCATCATGCGCTGCAAGGGGATTTCGACGCCGTCGCGGCGATGTATCACGACCAGGGACTCGCGCCGCTGAAAGCCGTCGCGTTTGATACCGGCGTGAACTGGACTTTGGGATTGCCATTCATCCGCACGTCGCCCGACCATGGCACTGCTTACAATATCGCCGGAAAAGGAATCGCAAATCCTTCGAGCATGATTGCGGCGATTCGGCTGGCGAAGCAGTTGGCGAAAAATAAACGGTAGGGTCGCGCTGCTGCGCGACCGGCGGCACAGCAGCGCCGCCCTACCAAATTCAACCAATCAACTCGCGGATTTTTGATTGTATATTTCCATCTCGAAGCAAAGATTCGCCAACCAAAATTACTTTCGCGCCGCATTTTTTTAAACGCTCAACGTCTGCGCGTGTATGAATTCCGCTTTCCGCGACGAGAATTTTTCCGTCGCCGATTTTTTTTGCCAATTTTTCAGTTGTCGCCAAATCCACTTTGAAATTTTTCAAATCGCGATTGTTCACGCCGATAAGCGCGGGATTAATTTTCAGCGCACGTTCCAATTCGTCCTCGTCGTGAACTTCAACCAGAACAGCAAGTCCGGCTTCGATTGCGAGCGAATGAAATTTTTGCAATTGCTCGTCGCTCAAAATGGCCACGATGAGCAAAATCGCGTCCGCGCCCCATTCGATGGCTTCGAGGATCTGGCGTTCATCAATGATGAAATCTTTGCGCAGCAAGGGAATTTTTACGGCGGCGCGGATTTGGCGGAGATAATCGAGCGAGCCTTGGAAAAACTTTTCGTCCGTCAAAACGGAAAGGCAGCTTGCGCCCGCCGCTTCGTATTCTTTCGCAATTTTTATCGGATCAAAATCTTTGCAAATCACGCCCGCTGACGGCGATGCCTTTTTGACTTCCGCAATCAGCGCGATGTCGCCGCGCGGATTTTTCAGCGCGGAAATAAAATCACGCCGCTCACCATGTTCCAGCATCGCGTCGCGCAAATCACCGGCGGCGATGATTCGCGCGGGCAATTTCGCGACTTCGCGTTTCTTTTCTTCAACAATTTTGTCGAGAATGTTCACGGATTTATTTTAACGCAGAGGCGCAGAGACGCAGAGGAATTTATAGAACAATTCATTTAACGAATTTACTATTTTATGTATTTATCAATTTCATCAACAATGCTCTTGAGATTCATAAATCTTCGATGAAGTTTCGCCAGCATTTCACGATACCTGTCCTCATACATTGTAGAACCCAATCCTGAATGTGGAATGCTATATCCGTGAATGTCCTCAATTCCGGCACCAAAAGCCACAACCGCTTCGTGCGTTAAAGTCATAAAAATATAACCTGCGGCTTCGCTAATAACATTCCAGCTTTCATCATCTTTATTCGGATCGTATCGGTTTGGATCAATTCCTTTAATTGCAGAAATCCGCCGCATAATAATTTGACCAAATTGTGTTAATTGTTCGACCGCCTTTCTCGATTTTTCCTTTTTGTCGCCATTTCCCATTAACTGATAATTTTTCCAACAAACTTGAATTGCAAAAAACCAAAGACATATAAACGCCGATACCCAAAACCAATCCCTTTGAGTGCCGGTATAATAAAATCCAGCGAGCAGAAGCGGAATTGACGGAATACTGCTCATAAGCCCAAGCCATCCTCCGCAAATTCCGGCAAAGAATTTTGCACCTTTGTAGATTTTATAATCTTTTCGCATTTCGAAAATTATTCCTCATCATCTTTCACGCCCTGCATCCGTTTGAGTGGGCAGCCGGCGCGCAGCCAGCCGTTCACGAACAGGTCCAGGTCGCCGTCCATCACGCCTTGAACATTGCTCGTTTCCACGCCGGTGCGCAAATCTTTCACCATGCGATACGGCTGGAAAACGTAGCTGCGGATCTGGTTGCCCCACGAGACGCTGCCTTTGTCGCCGTAAAATTTTTCCATGTCGGCCTTGGCCGCGTCCACGCGTTGCGCGAAAATCCGCGAGAGCAACAGGTTCATCGCGGTCGCGCGGTTTTGATGCTGCGAACGCTGCGCCTGCGACGCGACGACGAGGCCGGTCGGGATGTGCGTGATGCGCACGGCGGTTTCGACCTTGTTCACGTTCTGGCCGCCTTTGCCGCCGGAACGAAACGTGTCCACCTTAAATTCGGTCGGCGGAATGACGATTTCACCGTCGCTCTCCTCGATTTCCGCAATCGTGTCCACGCTGGCGAAACTCGTGTGCCGGCGTTTGTTGGAATCGAACGGCGAGATGCGCACGAGGCGATGCACGCCGCGCTCGGCCTTGCAAAAACCGTAGGCGTTTTCGCCTTCGATCAGCATCGTGGCACTCTTGATGCCCGCGCCTTCGCCGGGCAGCGCGTCGGTGACTTCGGTTTTCCAGCCGCGCGATTCGGCCCAGCGCTGATACATCCGCAGCAGCATGTTCGCCCAATCGCACGCTTCGGTGCCGCCCGCGCCGGAATTGATGGTGAGGATGCAATTTTTCCTGTCGTGCGGCCCGTTCAAAAAAACTTTCAATTCGAGCGAATCGAGTTCCTTGAGAAATTTTTGAAGGTCGCGCTCGAGTTCCGTTTGGATTTTTAATTGTGCTGCTTCCGGTTCGGATTCGCCGAGTTCAACCATGACGCGGAAATCGTCCAATTGTTTTTCGGCGGCGAACAACGGCTCGATTTTGTTGCGAAGGGAATTGGCTTCGTCAATGACTTCCTGCGCTTTTTCGCGATTGTTCCAGAAATTATCGGCGGCCATGAGCGAATTCAATTCGCCTAGCCGCTTCTGCGTGGCGGGAACGTCAAAGAAACCTCCGCAAATGCAAAAGTTTTTCCGTTGCCGTCACAATTCCAGATTTAATCGTCTCAAACATCCGGGCAGAATATAGAAATCAGAAGCCGGAAGCCAGAATGGAAATGCACAATGATGAGCTTTGTAAAATTTACGAACCAAGTTGAGATTGAAATCAACCGCTGTTCCGCGCATTCTCGGCGTGTGAATCATCTGGCCAAAGCCCGCGAAGTCTTTGACGTGGAAATTACCGCGCTCAAAAAAGTGCGCTCGCAATTGGATAAATCATTTGACCGCGCAGTCGAGACAATTGTCGAGACGATCAAGCGTCGCGGAAAAATTGTCGTCGTCGGCATCGGTAAATCGGGAAACGTCGGGCAAAAAATTGCCGCAACATTGACAAGCACAGGCTCGACAAGCGTCGTATTAAATAGCGTTGATGCGCTGCACGGCGATTTGGGAATCGTCAATGACGGCGATGCGATTCTCGCCTTGAGCTATTCCGGCGAGTCGGAGGAATTGCTGAATCTGCTGCCCGCGCTTAAAAGATTTTCTGTCAAAATTATTTCGCTCACAGGCAATTTGAAATCGTCGCTCGCCAAGCACAGCGACGTTTCGCTGAACGTCAAAGTTCCGAAGGAAGCCTGCCCGTTCAACCTCGCGCCGACGAGCAGCACGACGGCGATGCTCGTGATGGGCGACGCGCTGGCGATGGCCGTTTTACAGGCGCGCGGTTTCAAACAAAAAGATTACGCGCGGTTTCATCCGGGCGGTTCGATTGGCCGCGCGATGCTGCTGAAAGTCGGCGACATCATGCGCACGGGAAATCGAAATGCGATTGCCGGAGAAAATTTATTGGTCAAAGAAGCGTTGCTCGTGATGACGCGCGCGAAGTCCGGCAGTTTGAGCGTGGTGAACGCGCGCGGCAAACTCGCCGGTGTTTTCACCGATGGCGATTTTCGCCGTCACATGGCTTCGGATGAAAATCTTTTGTCGCAGTCGCTCAAAAAAGTGATGACGCCAAAGCCGATTTGCATTTCAGAAAATGCGCTCGCCGTCGAAGCCCTGAAAATTTTCAACGGGAGGACCATTGACGACTTGATCGTCGTGAATTCCAAACGCGAGCCGGTTGGCTTGGTGGACTCGCAGGACTTGCCAAAACTAAAAATGGTTTAGCCTCACGCAAAGGCGCAAAGGCGCGGAGAAAAAAATCAAAGACCATTCACGATTCTTGAAATTCCATTTTTGATTAATTCCTCGCCAAAGTTAATTAGCAAACCGAGTTTCAAATTCATCAATCGTAAATGGGTCAAAACTTGTTTTTTGTGAACAGGTGCAACCGCCTCGACTGATTTGAGTTCAACGATTACTTTATCTTCGACAATCAAATCGGCGCGGAAACCTTCGTCAAATTTGATTCCTTCATAGACAATCGGTATTGGAACTTGCCGCGCAACGCGAAGTCCACGTTTTTGCAATTCATAAGCCAACACAATTTCATAAACCGATTCTAACAAACCTGGGCCAAGCTTCGTATGAATCTGGAAGGCAGCGTCAACAATTTGAGTGGCAATTTCGTTTTCAGTCATTTTGTTTCTTTGCGCCTTTGCGCCTTTGCGTGAGATTTATTCCAGCCCGCAATTTTTCCGCGCGCGTTTCAAAACTGTTTGCGCCAGCGTTCGCGCCTTCGCCGCGCCGTCGGCCAGAACCTTGTTCACGAAGTCCAGATTCGCCGCGAGTTCGGCGCGTTTCTTCCGCGCGTCGGCGAAATAATTCCAGTAATTTTCAAACAACGCCTTTTTCAGATCTCCATAGCCGAGGCCGCCGGCGCGAAGTTTGTCTTCAAATTCTTTTCCGGCATTTGCAGGTGCGACGAGTTTTAAGAGTTGAATCGCCAGATTTTTTTCCGCATCCGGCTTCGGCTCGGCCGGCGTGCGTGAATCCATCGTGATGCCCATGATTTTTTTCTTCAAAGATTTTTCGTCGCCGAAAATTTCAATCGTGTTGCCGTAGCTCTTGCTCATCTTTTCGCCGTCAATGCCCGGGACTTTGGCAACCGACTCGCGGATTTGAGGTTCGGGAATCACGAAGGTCTGGCCGTATTGTTCGTTAAATTTGGCGGCAATATCGCGTGTCATTTCAACGTGTTGCTTCTGATCCTGACCAACTGGAACTATATTCGATTCATAAATCAAAATGTCCGCCGCCATCAAAACCGGATACGCAAAAAGTCCGTGGCTTGGAGAAATTCCTTTTGCGACTTTATCTTTGTAGCTGTGCGCGCGTTCAAGCAAGCCCATCGGCGTGACAGTCGAGAGCAACCACGAAAGTTCCGTGACTTCCGGCACGTCGGACTGGCGGAAGAAAACGGATTTTTTTTGGTCGAGTCCGCACGCGAGAAAATCCAGCGCCACGTCCAGAGTGTTTTTGCGCCGCTCGGCCGCGTCGAACAGCGACGTCATCGAATGATAATCGGCGATGAAATAAAACGCCTCGCCTTTTTCTTGAAGCTCGATGGCAGGCCGCATCATCCCGAAATAATTTCCGAGGTGCAGCGCGCCGCTGGGCTGGATGCCTGACAAAATTCGCATGAGCCAAAGATAAAAGAATCAGGAAAACAAGAAAGCAGGAAACTTATCCGCAGATTACGCCGATTTTCGCAGATTAAAAATGCTTTCCAAAAAATCTGCGTTTATCTGTGATAATCTGCGGATCAAATCCGGTTCAAGTTTCCAGCCTGAACCTGCCACCGTTGCAAATCTTTTCCAAGCTCGCGCGGCCAGTTTTCCTCGGTCGCGGTCATGAAAACCTGTCCGCTTGTCTTGCGCGCGTGTTCGAGCAGCGGCAAAAATCCGCTGCGCCGTTTCAAATCCAGTTCGCCCATCACGTCGTCAATCAGCAAAATCGGCGGCGAACCGTGGATGCCCGCGAGAAATTCCGCCTGCGCCATTTTCAACGCGATGGCCAGCGTGCGTTTCTGGCCTTCGCTGCCGAACTGCGCGGCGGATTTTTCGTTGAGCAATAATCGCACATCGTCGCGGTGCGGGCCGACGAGCGTGGCGCGGAAAGTTTTTTCGCGCGAACGCGACTGCGCGATCTCGACGGCGAAATCATTTTTCACGCTCGGCTGGTATTCGATGCGCAATTCCTCCGCGTCATTGGAAATGCGGCGATACGCCAACCGCGCCAGTGGAGAAAATTTTGGAATCAATTCGCGGCGTGCGCGGATGATTTCTTCGCCTAATTTCACAAGCTCCTGCGAAAAACTATCAAGCGCTGCTTCGTCACTGGAACGTTGTTTGAGCAAGGCGTTTCGCGCGCGGACGCTGTGCATATAACGCTGGAGCAACGGCAGATAAACCGGATTCGTTTGCGCGAGCAGCAAATCGAGAAACCGTCGCCGCGAGCGCGCCGCGCCTTTGACGAGCTGCAAATCTTCCGTGCAAAAAACGACCGTCCGCAGCGCGCCAAAATAATCAGCGAGTTTTTTTACGGGCTGACCGTTGAGCGTCAATTTTCGTTCGCTCGCCGACCAGAACATCTTGATTTCATGTTCACCCTGGCCGACGACATTTCCGCCGACAAAATAACCCTTCGCGACGTGCCGGATCATCTGCGCGCCGCCGACGCCGCGAAACGACCGCAGCGTGGCCATGAGATAAATCGCCTCGAGGATGTTCGTCTTGCCCTGCGCGTTGTCGCCGAGCAGAAGGTGAAAGCCGTGCGCAAAATCGGCGTCCAACCGCGCGTAATTGCGGAAGTCTCGGAGTCGCAGATGGGACAAATGCACGGGAAGAAAATAATTGGAAATGAGCCTGCCGCGAGTTTTTTCAGCGCAACGATTCTTTTATCAGCAATTCGTTGTAAGCGCGGGCGATTTGATTCGTCAGTGGCGATTGCTTTAATTTTTTCCGGTCGAGCGATTGCGCCCCGACAATTCCGAACGACGAAAGCGACAGGAAAATTCCATCAACGCGTGCCGGATTTTTCAGGCGAATGTTTTTTTCACGAACCGGAATTTTCAATTCCGAACAAATTTCAAGAACGACCGCGCGTGTCACGCCGGGTAAAATTCCAGCAGCCAGTGGCGGCGTGCAAACGGCGTTGTGCTCGATCCAAAAAAGATTGCTGCCTGCGCCCTCGACAATGAAACCGTCTGTATTCAAGAGCAATGCTTCATTCGCGCTGGCGGCATCAGCTTCCGCGCGCGAAAGGATTTGCGGCAACTTGTTGCACGTCTTGAATTGTCCAAGCGGTTCGTTGGCTGGCAGACGAAACGACGACGTGATCAACTTCCATTTCAAAAGATTCTTGAAATCGGTTTTCGGCGACGGATGCAACGACATGACCAGCGTTGGACAACCTGCGCCTTCAGGAGAATAACCGCGCTCGCCAACGCCACGCGAAAACGTCAAACGCAGCAACGAATTTGGCATTTTGTTTTTTGCGATGAGTTTAGCAGCGGCGGCGTGCAATTGCTTTGGCATGAAAGGCAATTTTATTTTCAAAAATTTTGCGCCGCGCTGAAGCCTTTCCAAATGTTGCTGCCAGCGAAATGGTTTGCCGTTGAAAACACGGATCGTTTCAAACAAACCGTCGCCGAGCAAAAAACCCCGGTCGAAAACGGACACGACAGCTTTTTCTTCGGGAACAAATTTGCCATTCAGAAAAACGAGCACGTCATCTTTTACCGCAGAGACGCAGAGACGCAGAGAAAAATTTCTTAAAAAATGTTGTCCGGTTTCCGCAAAAACCGGCATTTATATGTGAATGCAAGCGATGGATGACTTGGAATTGCTGCGCGAATATGCGGCGAACCATTCCGAAACGGCGTTTGAAGAATTGGTTTCGCGTCGCGTCGGCTTCGTCTATTCGTCGGCGTTGCGGCAGGCGCGCGACCCGAATCTGGCCGGGGAAATCACGCAGGTGGTTTTCATTATTTTGGCGCAAAAAGCCGGGCGCATTTCCGGTAAAACCATTTTGACCGGCTGGCTTTTCAAAACCACGCGCTTCGCCGCGCTCGCGCAAATGCGCGCCGATGCCAAACTTCAACGACAGAAAAAGGAGTTTCAAATGCAAACTGAAATTCAATCCACCGCAGCCGATAAAGTAGGACAGGCTTCCAGCCTGTCAATCTGGGATGAACTTTCTCCGCTGCTGGACGAAGCGCTGGCAACGCTCGGCGAAACCGACCGCCAAGCCGTGCTGCTCCGTTTCTTTGAAAATAAAAGTCTCGCGGAAGTCGGAAATTATTTGGGCGCGGGCAAAGACACCGCGCGCAAGCGCGTAACACGCGCGGTGGAAAAACTGCGGAAATTTTTCGCGAAACGCGGCGTGAGTTCGACGACGGCGATCATTGCCGGGGTAATTTCCGCCAATTCCGTTCAAGCCGCGCCCGTGGCGCTGGCAAAATCTGTGACCGCCGTGGCGATTGTAAAAGGGTCAATTGCTACGGCATCAACCTTAACCCTCGTAAAAGGAACTATGAAAACAATGACTTGGATAAAAATCAAATTCGCGCTTGGTATGAGCATGGCAATGTTGGTTGCCAGTGGCGTGGCGACGGTGGCAATTTCTCAAACCAGTAACGGTGACAATCTGGCGGCACAGGAAATCATGAAGAAATCACAAGGCGCTTATGCCGGATTAACAAGTTACAGTGATGAAGGAAAAGAAGTCGGTTCTGTGGGTAAGGCGGATGTCGCGCCGCACACGTTTTCCATCAAATTGGCACGGCCCAATCTTTATCAAATTAAATGGACTCAAGACCTTGGTTTTTATTCTCAAACAGGTGTCGTTTGGTCGGCAAGCAACGGCGATTATTTAAAGATGCAGCAGGTCAGCAAGCCAGAAAAATATCCGAACACGGATGGAGCTTTAAGTGCTGCGATGGGTATTTCAGGAGGTGCATCTGGCATTGTTCCAAAATCATTTTTCAATCTGAAGTCAGGCATATTTGGCGCGATGCAATCGGCTACAAAAAAGTCCGATGAAAAAATTGGCGGAACTGATTGCTATGTTTTGACTCAATCAAAAGGCGGTCGCACCGAAACATTGTGGATTGGAAAACAGGATTTTCTCATCCGGCAGATTGAAAATGACACCAGTGCCGCCATTTTGAAAGCGATGATGGAAGACCAAGCAAAAAAACATCCTGAAATGCACCTTCCGACAACCGTTGGTGGTGACGTCAAATCAGTGCAAACCCACATGAACATTGAAGTGAACCAAACAATTCCGATAACGGATTTTGCGCCTTGATTCAATAGTTTGTTTGTCGTTGCTCAAACCATTTTACACGCCGCCCGCGCATTGTATAATGTCCGTCTGTGAATTCGCAAAACTGCAAGCGCGTCATTTGTGGCATGACAGCAAAGAAAGTGAAGTAGCCCAAATGTGTCGCGGCGCGACGGCGGCAGGACGTTTTATTTTGGAACGATGTTCCCGGCACTTTGTGCCGGTCTAATTTCCAATCGTCGCTCCGGGACTTCCAGCGCGGCAAAAAAACCGCGCGCCTTCGCGAGCGTTTCCTCGTATTCGGCTTCTGGATTTGAATCGGCCACGATGCCCGCGCCGACGTTGAAATGAATTTTTCCCGCCGCGCAAACCGCCGTGCGGATGGCGATGCTCAACTGGCTTTCGCGGTTGAAACCGAGATAGCCAATCGCGCCGCAATACGGCCCGCGAGAAACGGGTTCGAGTTCGTCAACGATCTCCATCGCGCGGAATTTCGGCGCGCCAGTGATGCTGCCGCCGGGAAAACACGACGCGAACGCGGCGAAATGCGTCACGCCATTTTTCAAACGGCCTTCAATCGTCGAAACCAGAT
>DASQOZ010000010.1:0-2176 GCA_035644195.1 Candidatus Methylomirabilota bacterium
GAACGCGTAGGCCATGCTCTTCTGGCCGGGTGGGACATTCTTTCCACGGAATACGTCGAACAGTTCAACTGACTCCAGGTTCGCAGGCTTTGCCTGTTTCACCGTTTGCAAGACGGCTTCATGCGCCGTCGCTTCCGGCACGAGCATCGCCACGTCGCGGCGGATGGACGGGAATTGCGGCAGCGATTTGAACGACTTCGCCGGATTTCGCCGCGCGAGCAGCAAATCCAGATTCAGTTCCGCCAGAAAAACGGCGTCGCGCAAATCATATTTTTTGGCAAGGGCAGGGGACAATTGGCCAAATTCGCCGAGCGGCAATTTTCCGCCGAGTGAAATCGCGGCCGATTCCAAAAACAACGGCGTGCTTTCGTCGCGCCGCGCAAAAGCAGTTCCGCGCAAACCGAATTGTTCCAGAAATTCTTCAAGCAAACCTTTCAAATCAAACGTGTCAAACTTCGCGTCGCGATTTTCGCCGCTCCAAAAATTTTGATTGCGTTGGCCGGTCAATGCGATGGCGACACGACGCTCTTCCTTCGTCACGCCATTTTGCAAACTGAAAACTTTTCCAATTTCAAACAATGCCACGTCGTAATTTTTCCGGCTGACATTGTGCCGCAACGAATGAATCAAACCAGGTAACAAACTTGGACGCAAAACGTCCATGTCCGAACTCAACGGATTTGCCAGCGCAACAATTTCTTCCGGCTTCCGGCTTCTGGCTTCTGACTTCGCAATCAGCGTTTGCCCCTGCGCCTCGTTCAAACCGAGGCCGGTCAAAATTTTCCGCACTTCAGAAATTTGATCATAAACTGAATCAAACGCGTTTGCGCCGAGTGCGCCGCGCGGCGGAGTCGCGGGAATCTGTTCGATGCCATAAAGCCGTCCGACTTCCTCGATCAAATCCACCTCGCGTTTCAAATCCACGCGCCACGTCGGAATCTGGAACGTGCAAATGCCCGGCGTTTGCTCGGCGACTTCAAGGCCGAGCTTGGTGAGAAATGAAACCTGTTCGAAATGCGAAATGCCGATGCCGAGCAAATCTTTCGACTTTGAAAAGTGCAATGTGATTTGTTTTGGTTCGGTGGGCTTCGGCTGAACGTCCACAACGCCTTCGGCCAACTGGCCGCCCGCCGTTTCCAAAATCAATTGCGCCGCGCGGCGGCTTGCCCAATCGCAAATGCCCACATCGCCGCCGCGCTCGAAGCGGTAGGAGGAATCCGTGCGCAACTCCAGTTTCTTGGAAGTCGCGCGGATGTTTTGCGGTTTGAAATATGCGCTCTCGATCAAAACGTCAGTCGTGCTTGCGTTAATTTCAGAATTTTTTCCGCCCATGATTCCGGCGAGCGCCACGGGTTTCGTTTCGTCGGCGATGAGCACCATTTGATTCGTCAACGCGCGTTCCTTGCCGTCGAGCGTCGTGAATTTTTCGCCTTCATTGGCGCGGCGAATCACAATTTTCGGCGGATTCGTGCCGTTGCCTTTCAGCAAATGATAATCAAACGCGTGCAACGGCTGGCCACTTTCGAGCATGACGTAATTCGTGATGTCCACGACGTTGTTGATGCTGCGGATGCCGACTTTTTCCAGAATGCTGCGCAACCAGTCGGGGCTTGGGCCGACTTTCACTTTGCGGATGATGCGCGCGGTGTAACACGGACAAAGCTCCGGCTCGTCATTTTGCACGCTCACCAAACCGCCGATCGGTTCGGATTCCGTGTTGAGAAATTGGATGGTGGGAATTTTCAGATCGTTGCCGGTGACCGCCGCGATTTCACGCGCGATGCCGATTACACTGTTCAAGTCGGGACGATTCGGCGTGACTTCCAAATCGTAAATCACATCGCTGCCGCTGCGGCCAAGATATTCGCCGAACGGCTGTCCGACTTTCGCGTCCTCGCGCAAAATTAAAAGTCCGTCTTCTTTTTTCAGCCCGATGCTTTCGGGATCAATTCCCAATTCCTCGTGCGAGCAAAGCATCCCGTGCGATTCCACGCCGCGAATTTTTCCGACCTTGATGGTGAACGGCTCTTTCTCGCCGGGCTTCGGCGGCAACGACGCGCCGGGCAGGATGAGCGGCACTTTGTCGCCCGCCTTGAAATTCTGCGCGCCGCAGACGATCTGGCGTTCGCCCGTGCCGTCATTGACGCGGCAGAGCGAGAGCTTGTCGGCGTTGGGA
>DASQOZ010000011.1:0-22920 GCA_035644195.1 Candidatus Methylomirabilota bacterium
ATTTTTTCCCCTTTTTTGCCGCTGCGCCAGCAAGAAACAATTCCACGACGCGCTCCGCAGCTTTACGATTCGCACGAAAGTTCGGCATGAGCAAGTGCGCCGTGATGTAAAAATTCGTCTGGCCGTAAAAACCGTAGGCGAGTTCCCAACTGTCAAAATGTTTGTCCAACTCGCCAGCCGCTTGCGCGTGCTTGATGAGTGAATGGATGAATTCCAGATTGCGTTTGCATTTGTCGTTGTAACACAAACCCGTCGGCAATTCGCCGGACGCGGCGTAGGCCGTGGAAAATGCGATGCGCGTCAACTCGCGGTTTTTGTGAAAATAATCGAAAAGCGCAACGAGAATTTCGCGTAACTGCTCGCGGATATTTTTGGATTTAGCGGTGGCATTTTGGACAACGCGAAACCGTCCGTCGTGCGCCTCGTTGACCAGCGCCTCAAACAATCCGGCCTTGTCGCGAAAATGATAATACAGCGCGGGCTTGGAAACTTTGGCGTCGCCGACGATTTGCTGGACGGACGTGGCGGCGTAACCGGCATTGGCAAAATGCTTTAACGCCGCGCGCAGGATTTGCGAACGTGTTTTTGCACCGGCTTTGGGATTTTGCTCCACCTTGGCCATAAACCTACCGAACGGTAGGTAATAAACGGAAAACTGTCAAATGAATTTTGTGAGTTTGGCTCCGGCGACTTGTTAGGCGGCTCGTGTCTCATGCTTCCATCAATAACTCTGAAAAATCGTGAACCATCTGGGCGATGAACTCACCCGGAACAGGAAAACTACCAGACAATGTAATGCGGCCAAGTCTGCTGCGACCTGTCTGCTGACTGACAGCAGTAAGTGTCCGCGCTACCTGAAATGCCAGCCACGCGTGTCCAGCCTGACCGTCTGCCTCAACCGATACACGACAATCTTCTGTGCCATCAAGCAAAGCTGAACCAGCACGACTGCGCTCAAACCGCTGAAGCGACTGAATAAAATCAGATATGCCAGTGAATACCACGCTCTCATTGGTCACACGCTCGCCACCAAATGAAACCGTGAAAGCGAAATTAGTAAAATGCTCGTAATCAAGCCGCTCAATCTGAATCGAGGCCGTCTTGTCTGTGCTGTGGATAAGCACTTGCCAAAACGGAGCGTGCTGAATAAACCGGATGATTGCCACACACAACGGAATCATGGCAATCGCCCCCCATTGAACGAAATCCCACTTGGCGTTTCCTTTGATGTCGTGCCACTGGGTTTTGAAAAACTTGAACATTCCTTTAGAGAATGAGACAATGACCGTGAAACGTCAATACATGATATAAAGGGATAATTACCTATTATTATTACGCACCGTGCGCTCGAATTCAGTTGGCACTTTGAAAAGTATTTTTCTATTTTCCAATTTGTCCAGAATTGTTGGGTTTATTTTCCGTCAGTTTGCGCCGCGTGTTTCTGGATTTTTGAATGGCGGCAACTGTAGAGAAAATAAACCGCGATGCCGATGGCCAGCCATACAATCAACCGCGCCCAGGTGTCCGCCGGCAATCCAACGACCATCAGAAAAACGCAGGAAGCAATTCCCGCCGGCGCAAAGAACCAAATCATCGGCGTGCGAAACGGACGGTGAATCTGCGGGTCGGTGAAACGCAAAATGAAAACGCCGGCGCAGACAATCGCAAACGCCAGCAGCGTGCCGATGGAAACCAATTCGCCGAGCAAGCCGATCGGAAAAAGCCCGGCGATGAGCATGGCAATCACGCCGATTAAAAATTGTGCGATCCACGGCGTCCGAAATTTCGGATGCACGACGCTGAAAACCTGCGGAAGCAGACCGTCTTTGGACATCATGTAAAAAATTCTCGCCTGGCCGAGCAATAAAACGAGGATGACGGATGAAAGTCCGGCGATGGCGCCAATTTTAATGAAATACTCGAGCCAGTTCAGTGATGGGCCGAGATTGTTGACCGCCACCGCGATGGGCGCCGAAACATTGAGCTGCGTGTAATTGACAATTCCCGTTAGCACGAGCGAGACCGCGATGTAAAGAATTGTGCAAATGCCAAGCGAGCCGAGCAGACCGATGGGCATGTCGCGTTGCGGATTTTTTGCTTCCTGCGCTGCGGTGGAGACGGCGTCAAAACCGATGTAAGCGAAAAAAATGACGGCTGCTCCGTGAACGACTCCGCGCCAGCCGAAATTTCCATCAGCATCCACTGGCGGAATGAATGGATGCCAGTTGGCTTTGTTGATGTAAAAAACGCCAACACCTATGAATGTCAAAATCACCGCGAGTTTCAGTGCAACGATGGCGTTGTTGAAATTCGCCGATTCCTTGATGCCAATGATGAGAAGAATGGTCATGACCGCAACGACGAGCATTGCCGGAACGTTCAGCACTGCGCCGGTGCTGGTCCAGCCGTGCGCGAACAATTGCCAGATGTTCCACCAATGCAGGCCGGGTTGCGCAACGTGATTGTAAGGCGCGCTCGTGAATGCGGCGGGAATTGTAATGCCCAAATCTTTCAAAAACGAAACGACGTAGCCCGACCAGCCGACGGCGACAGTCCCGGCGGCGAAAAGATATTCGAGAATCAAATTCCAGCCGATGATCCACGCGACAAATTCCCCGAGCGTCGCGTAACCGTAAGTGTAAGCCGAGCCGGAAAGCGGAATCATCGAAGCGAATTCGGCGTAACAAAGTCCGGCAAATGCGCAGGCAATTCCCGAGAGAATGAATGACAAAACAATCGCCGGCCCGGCGTATTGCGCGGCGGCATGGCCGGTGAGGACAAAAATGCCCGCGCCGATGATCGCGCCGATGCCGAGCGAGGTGAGATTGATCGGGCCGAGCGCGCGTTTGAGACGTTGATCGGTCAATGCCTCGGCTTGCAAATCAGCGACGCGCCTGCGGGCGAATAAATTCATGCGGCAGTCTTATCGGATTGAAGAACATCAGCAAGACAGTTTTCGTCGAAAAGCTTGTTGACTTCATTCCCGCGTCTGATAGATTTCGCGTCCCTTTTGTTTGGGTAAAAATGAAAACGTATCTGCCGAAAGTAAATTTGGATGAGCGCAAGTGGCATGTGATTGATGCCGACGGCGCGGTGCTTGGCCGTCTGGCCGCGCAAGTTGCCGACGTTCTGCGCGGCAAAAACAAACCCATTTATACGCCGCACCTTGATGCCGGCGATTTTGTCGTCGTCATCAACGCGGAAAAAGTCCGCGTCACCGGCAAGAAAGAAAAGGCCAAGGAATACATGAGTTATTCCGGCTGGAAAGGCGGCGAAAAATTCGCCACCGTCGAACAGATTCGCGCGAAGCATCCTGAAAGGCTTATCGAGCACGCGGTCAAAGGCATGATTCCGAAAAATCGCCTCGGCAGCCAGTTGTTGACCAAGCTGAAAGTTTTTAAGGGAGACAAGCATCCGCACGCGGCGCAAATGCCCGCGAAGCTGGCTCTCGCAAAATAATTTTTTATGGCCACCAAGACCACCAACGAATTTCTCGGAACCGGACGGCGCAAGACCGCCATCGCGCGCGTTCGCCTCGCGACCGGCAGCGGCAAAATCACCGTGAACGGACGCGCATTTGAAAATTATTTTCCCGTGGACACCTTGCGCGCGACCGTGTCGCAGCCGTTGACGCTCACCGGCACGGCGGAAAAACTGGATGTGCGAATCAAGGTTACTGGCGGCGGGCCGAACGGCCAGGCCGGCGCGGTTCGCCACGGCATTTCGCGTGCGCTGTTGAAATTTGATGCGAACTTGCGCGGTGCGTTGAAAGCTGAAGGCTTTCTCACGCGCGATCCGCGTATGCGTGAGCGCAAGAAATACGGCCAGCCCGGCGCGCGCAAACGTTTCCAATTCTCGAAACGTTGATCGCATCGGAAAGTTTCCAAGCCCGCTGGCGCAAGTCGGCGGGTTTTTTATTTGGCAAAAAGTTTCGGCTCGCGAGGACGCTCGCCCCACCGAAGAATTTTTCGTGTAGTTCGCGCAGTTCGCGGTTAAAATTTTTGAAATGAAAACGAAAAAGGTCGCCGTCATCGGCGCGTCGGGATATTCCGGCGAAGTTTTGGTGCAGTTGCTCTTGAACCATCCGCATGCGGAACTGGTCGCCGTGACCTCGCGCCAAAATGCCGGGCAAACGCTGGCGCAAGTGTTTCCGAAATTCGCCAGCCATCCGAAATCAAAAACCATCCGGTTCAGCGAGCCGAACGTCGAAGTTCTGGCGAAGCAAGCCGACGTGGTTTTTCTCGCGCTGCCGCACGGTGTCGCCGCCGAATACGCAGTGCCATTGCTGAATGCAGGCGCAATCGTTATTGATTTGAGCGCGGACTTCCGGCTCAAGGACGCGGATGTTTACAAAGAATTTTACGCGCACGATCATCCCGCGCCGGATTTGCTGAAAAAATCCATTTACGGTTTGCCGGAAATTTATCGGGAACAAATCAAAAAATCGTTGCTCATCGCATCGCCGGGTTGTTACCCGACGAGCATTTTGCTGCCAATCATTCCGCTGCTGAAAGCGGGTTTGATTAAATCAACCGGCATCATCGCCGACTCTTTGAGCGGCATCAGCGGCGCGGGGAGAAAAGCCGAGTTGGATTATCTCTTTTGCGAATGCAACGAAAGCGTCCGGCCTTACGGCGTGCCGAAGCACCGGCATTTGTCGGAAATTGAACAGGAACTTTCGTTCGCGGCAAAAGCGCCAGTGACGATTCAATTCACGCCGCATTTGATTCCGGTCAATCGCGGCATTTTGACGACGCTATATCTCGCGCCGGAAAAACATTTTTCAACGGCGGCGGAAATGAATTCGTTGAACGAAAAAATTTCCGCGTGTTACGCCAAAGCTTACGGCAAAGAGCCTTTCGTTCGGTTGCTCGACGGAAAAAATTTGCCGGACACAAAAAATGTCAACGGCACGAACGTCATCGAAATCGCATGGCGATTGGATTCACGAACCGGGCGGCTCATCGTGATGAGTGCCGAGGACAATCTGGTGAAAGGCGCGAGCGGCCAGGCCGTGCAAAGCATGAACATCGTCTGCAGTTTTCAAGAAACCGCCGGACTGATTTGATTCATGCAAGTCAAACCTCCCATCGAACATTTGAACGAGCCGGTGATGCGGTTCGCGCGGAAGGATTTCGCCACACTCAACCAGAATCTCACCGTCGAGCAGGCGCTGGCTTCCATCCGTCAACGTGGCGTCGGCGAAAAAATCGTTTATTTCTACGTCGTTGATGACGCCGAACAACTCGTCGGGGTCGTGCCGACGCGACGGTTGCTCATGGCCGCGCTGGAACTGCCGCTGTCGGAGTTGATGATACGCAACGTCATCGCCATCCCGCACACGGCGACCGTGATGGATGCTTGCGAAGTTTTCGTGCTCCATAAATTTTTTGCCTTTCCGGTGATTGACGAGAAACGGCGCGTGGTGGGACTTGTGGACGTCGGCCTATTCACGGAAGAAGTTTTTGACATCGCCGAACGCGAACAGATGACGGAAGTTTTTGAAACGCTCGGCTTTCATGTTTCGCAAGTGCGGGACGCCTCGCCGTGGCGCGCGTTCCGCATCCGGTTTCCGTGGTTGATCACGACGATTGTCAGCGGAACATTTTGCGCGTTTCTGGCGGGAGCTTACAAACTGACTTTGGAAAAAAGCCTCGTCATCGCATTTTTCCTCACAATGATTTTGGGTCTTGGCGAAAGCGTCAGCATCCAGTCCATGACGGTGACGATCCAGGCGTTGCGGACGAACAAGCCCACGCGTCGCTGGTATTTGCTGACGTTATGGCGTGAAACATTCACCGCCCTGCTGCTCGGCGGCGCGTGCGGTCTCGTCGTGGGATTGATTGTTTTGATCTGGCAACATACCCAAATGGCTGCGTTCGTCATCGGCGCGAGCGTTACGTTTTGCCTTTTGGCGGCATGCGTCGCCGGATTGAGCGTGCCGACTTTGCTTCACGCGCTGAAGCTCGATCCGAAAATCGCCGCCGGCCCGCTCACGCTCGCGATCGCCGACGTTATCACGCTTTTGTTTTATTTCAATCTCGCAAAATTCCTCCTGTGATGACAAACCGCCTGCAATCCCAAAAATCCGCCGCAGAAAAATTTATCCAGCCGACAAAATGGAATCCGGCGGATTACGCCGCCAATTCCTCCGTACAACAAACCTGGGCGCGCGAATTGATCGCCAAACTCAATTTGCGCGGCGATGAGCATCTCCTTGATGTCGGCTGCGGCGACGGCAAAGTGACGGCGGAAATTGCGCGCGCAGTTCCAGACGGTTCGGCGACAGGCATTGACGATTCGCCGCAAATGATCGAGTTCGCCAAAAAGACTTTTTCGCCGGGCAAATTTCCAAACGTGCGATTTCGCACAATGGACGCGCGCAAAATCAAATTCGAGCGGCAATTCGACCTCGTTTTTTCCAACGCGGCGTTGCACTGGGTGGACGACCATCAGGCGATTCTGCGCGGCGCGGCTTCCGTTTTGAAAACCGGCGGGCGATTAGTTGTTTCCTGCGGCGGCAAAGGCAATGCGCAGGATGTCTTTCTCGCGTTGCGGCCGGAAATGCGGTTGAAACGCTGGTGCGAATTTTTTCGAAAAACGCCAAAACCCTATTTTTTCCATGCGCCGGACGATTATGAAAAATGGTTGCCAAGATTTGGTTTCAGAATTGAAAGCCTGAAACTCGTGCCGAAAGACGCGACTTACGACGGCGCGGAAGGCTTTACCGCGTGGCTGCGCACGACGTGGATTCCTTACGTCCAACGCGTGCCGGAAAATGTGCGTGAAGAATTTATTGCCGCCGTCACGCAACGTTACATCGCCAAACATCCGCCGGACGCAAATGGAAAAGTTCATGTCAAAATGGTGCGGCTGGAAATTGATGCGATAAAAGTTTGAAAATTGATCATGTTCGATTCAAATTCTCGCCGCTAACAGAAATGAAAAATTCATTCAAAGAAATTCCCGGCTCTGTCGTCGCGCCAAAAGGCTTTCTGGCCGGCGGCGTTTTTTGCGACATCAAAAAACTCGGCACGGGCAAAGGCTCGAACAAAGGGCAAAAACGCGACCTCGCGCTCATCGTTTCCAAAACGCCCGCGACCGTCGCCGGAATGTTCACGACAAACCAGATTTGCGCCGCGCCGGTGAAAGTTTGCGTCGAACGCGTGAAAGGGGGAATGGCGCAAGTCGTGGTGGTGAATTCTGGAAATGCAAATGCCTGCACCGGCAATCAAGGCATGGCTGACGCGCGCGAAATGGTTTCGTTCACCGAGCGCGCGTTGAATTTTTCGAAAGGCTCGGCTCTCGTCGGTTCGACCGGGCGCATCGGCGTCACGATGCCGATGGAAAATGTGAAGCGTGGAATTGTTGAAACAACAAAATTGCTCGGCAGCGAAATCGAAAATGCGAATCACGCCGCCGAAGCAATCATGACCAGCGATACGCGGCCAAAACAAATCGCGGTTGAATTTTTGCTCGGCGGAAAAATGGTTCGCATTGGCGGCATCTGCAAAGGCGCGGGCATGATTCAGCCGGGAATGTCGCCGACTGGCGCGCGTCCGGCGACGTTGCCGCACGGCGGATTGCACGCGACGATGCTTTGTTTCATCACGACGGATGCGGCGATTGACGCGAAAGTTTTGCAAATCGCGCTGAACGAAGCCGTCGCGCAAAGTTTTAATCGCATCACCGTGGACGGCGACATGAGCACAAACGACACGGTGCTGGTTTTGGCGAATGGATTGGCGGGAAATGCAGAAGTCAGAAGCCAGAATTCAGAATTCAGAATTTTTCAGAGCGCACTAAACCATGTTTGTTTGGAATTGGCAAAAATGATTGTGCGCGATGGCGAAGGCGTTCATCGCGTCGTGACCGTGCGGGTCAACGACGCGAAAACGGTCCGAGACGCCGATGCTGCTGCGCGCGCCGTGGCAAACAGCGCGCTGGTGAAAACAAGCTGGCACGGCGGCGATCCGAATTGGGGCCGCATCATTGACGCACTCGGTTATTCGTCCGCGAAAATTGTCGAGGGAAAAGTGGACATCGGTTACAGCTCGAGCGGCGGCAAAAAAATTCTTTGGAGTTTGAAGCGCGGCCAGCCAACGAAGGTGACATTCAAGGAATTGTGCGCGGCCGTTGCACCGAAAGAATTTGAATTGCATATCAATTTGAATCTCGGCAAAGCAAGCGCGGTGATGTATGCCTGCGATTTGACCGAGGAATATGTGGATTTCAACAAAGGCGACGTGACCGATTCTGCGTCGTTGGGAGGATAACGATTTCGACAAATTATCAAGGCGCGGATTATTTTTCGTTGCCTTGAGTTCGCTGCGTCGAAAGCTCCGCCACTTGAATGTTCATGCGGAAATAAAGACAGGAATTCCGGGAAATGGCACGAAATTCTTGTGGGGAAATTTAAGAAAATTCAATTTGGACAAATGAAAATTGAAAGTTTAACTTCCAAGCATGAATAGAAACATATCGCGAACAGTTTTTATTATTTTTCTATTGCCGTTTTTCGTCGTTGGAACTGTAACTGTCTTTGGTAGCGACAACTTTCCGTTCGTCGAGAAACACGATTTGGATTCAGGCTCATTTCGCGGCTACTCAACATTGACCATTGAAAAGACAACGATTCAGTCTGGCCAACTGTTTTCCATTGATGTCAAATTTTTCAACAACAGTGGTGGCGATTATTTTTACAATCCATTTTTCGACAGATTGATTCCATTGCCAGCACAACTGGCAATTTACGACAATGATAAAAAATATCTCGGCGATCTTATCGAATTTGAAGGCGGCTCTCAAAGAATGGTTGGAGCAAATGATTGGACTCGCATTTCTTCTTTGTGCTACGTCGGCGCAACATTAAATGCCAACATCTCCAATTCTGCGCCCGGCGATTATTATGTGCAGGTAATTTTTTACAAAAGTTTTATCGCGCCTGCATCCACTTCTGCGCAGGAGTTTTACAAAAAATTCGACCATGCGGAACTCTTTCGCTCCAATTCTGTAAAAATTAGAATCACAAAATAATTTTACTCATCTCGGTTAACTTACAGATTCCCATCCGATTCAACATCCGCAAAAGCTCCGCTTGTTCCTGCCGGTTGTTCTGTTATCTTGCGCGGCTCTGTTGTGGAAATAACCAAAGAAATCCAGCGGCGGCGCACGTTCGCCATCATTTCGCATCCCGACGCGGGCAAAACCACGTTGACGGAGAAGCTGCTGCTTTACGGCGGCGCGGTGCAACTCGCCGGCTCCGTCACCGCGCGCAAAAATCAGCGCGCGACGACGAGCGACTGGATGGAGTTGGAAAAAAAGCGCGGCATCTCCATCAGCTCGACGGTTCTGCAATTTGACTACGATGGCTATCGCCTCAACCTGCTCGACACGCCCGGCCACAAGGATTTTTCCGAAGACACTTATCGCGTGCTGACCGCCGTGGATGCGGTGGTGATGGTCATTGATTCCGCCAAAGGCATCGAGCCGCAGACACGCAAGCTGTTTGAGGTCTGCCGTCAGCGCGGCGTGCCGATCTTCACGTTCATGAACAAGTGCGATCGCCCGATGAAAAATCCATTGGAACTGATTGACGAACTGGAGCGTGTGCTGGGCATCGGTGCGTTTCCTGTGAACTGGCCCATCGGTAACGGTTTTGAATTTCAGGGTGTGTTCGACCGGCAGACGCAATTGATGCATTTGTTCGAGCGCACCGTCGGCGGCAAATTCCGCGCGCCCGTTGTCGTCGGCGGATTGCACGACCCGGAAGTGCGCGGGAATTTGAGCGAAGCTGAATTCAGCAAAACGCTCGAAGAATTGGAAATGCTCGAACTCGCCGGTGAATCGTTCGATGAAGCCGCCGTGCTCGCGGGCAAAACGACGCCGGTATTTTTCGGCAGCGGCGTGAATAATTTCGGCGTGCAGCTTTTGCTCGATGGTTTCCTGAAACATTCGCCCGCGCCGAAATCGCGCGTGATGGGCGGCATCGAGATCGCGCCGGAAAATCCGGCGTTCAGCGGTTTCATCTTCAAGATTCAGGCGAACATGGATCCGAAGCATCGCGACCGCATCGCGTTCATTCGCGTTTGCTCGGGCAAATTCGACCGCGATATGACCGTGCATCACTCGCGGTCGGAGAAAAAAGTTCGTCTTTCCAGTTCGCACAAACTGTTCGGCAACGAACGCGAAACCGTGGACGAAGCGTATCCCGGCGACGTCATCGGCCTCGTCGGCCACGACAGCTTTGGCATCGGCGACACGCTCACGACTGATCCAAAAATTCTCTACAAGGAGATCCCGCGCTTCACGCCCGAGGCGTTTTCATATCTGCACAATCCGAACACCGGAAAATACAAACAATTCCGCCAGGGCCTCGACCAGTTGTTGCAGGAAGGCGTCATTCAGGCGTTGTATCTGCGCAACTCGTCCATCAAAACGCCGCTGCTCGCCGCCGTCGGCCCGCTGCAATTTGAAGTCGTGCAATTCCGGCTCGAAAGCGAATACGGCGCGGAATCCCGCCTCGAAGCCGCGCCGTGGAGCGTCGTCCGCTGGCTGCCGACCGACATCACGGAAGAAGAGCTCGACACGCTTTCGCTCCCGACGGGCGCGCGCCTCGCCTACGACATCGGCAAAAATCCCGTCGTGCTGTTTCAAAACGAGTGGTCGGCCAACTATTTCGGCGAGACGAATAAAAACACACCGCTTTCGGCTGTGCCTGTGCAAACGGCGAAGGAATGAAATTTGACATTACTGTATCAGTGTATCAGAGTATCTGCGTATGAGAACGACCATCACGGTGGACAATGACATTTTTGAAGCGGCGCAGGCGCAGGCGCGTGCTTCGGGCAAAAAGCTTGGCGAAGTCATCTCGCAATTGGCGCGGCGCGGGTTGCGCGCGTCGGCGGACACGGCCAGTAAAAACGGCCTGCCAGTTTTCAAAGTCCAAGGGAACGCGCCGGTGATTCCCAGCAGCCGGGCAAAGGCGTTGCTAGACGAGGACGCGACGTGAAACTTCCGCTTCTCGACACGAACGTGCTGCTGGCGCTGGCGTGGCCGAATCATCAGCATCATGCAAAAGCGCACGCGTGGTTTGCCGCGCACGCGAAGTGCGGCTGGGCGACGTGCGCCTTCACGCAGCTTGGATTCGTCCGGCTTTCGTCCAACCCGGCTTATTCGCGCGACGCGGTTTCGCCGCAGGACGCCGCCGCGTTGCTCCAACAATGGACGCGGCATACGGCGCATCGTTTTTGGAATTCTCCCGCCGCAGATTCGCCCGCGATTTATCTGCGCGCTTTGGGACATCAACAGGTCAACGACGCGTGGCTCGTCGAAGTCGCGCGAAAAAACAAAGGCCGGCTGGTCACGCTGGACACACATTTGTCGGCGCACGCGCTTGAAGAAAATCTGGTGGAGACCATCGCTTCGTAACGCAAAAAAAGAATTCACGCGAAATTGTTTTGCCGACATTCCACTGTGGCAATTCGTAAATCATAAATCGCAAATCATAAATTCCGCAATGCCCACCATCATTTCCGCCTCTGAAATCACCGTTCGCTACGGCGACCGCGCCATCCTCGACGCCACGACGCTCGGCATTCAGGAAGGCGAACGCCTCGGTCTCGTCGGCCGCAACGGCGCGGGCAAGACGACGTTCCTGCGCATTCTCGCCGGATTGCAATCGCCTGACAGCGGCGAAGTTTCGCGGCAGCGCGATCTCGTCGTGAGTTATCTGCCGCAGGATTTCATGCTCGATGCCACGAAGACCGTGGAAGAAAATATCCGCGACGGCGCGAAGCCGGTGCTGGATCTGATCGCGGAATTTGAATCGTTGCCGCACGACTCGAAGCGCCACGAATTTTTGGAGCATCGCATCCAGTCGCTCGAAGGCTGGACGCTCGACACGCGCATCGAGATCGCGATGGCGCACTTGAATTGCCCCGCCGGCGACCGCCGCATCGAAACGTTTTCCGGCGGCGAAAAACGCCGCGTCGCCATGTGCCGCGCGATCGTGTCGCTGCCCGATTTTCTGATTCTCGACGAGCCGACGAACCATCTCGACCCGGAATCCATCGAGTGGCTCGCGGAATTTCTCGAGGAATTTCACGGCACGTTTCTCGTCGTCACGCACGACCGTTATTTTCTCGACCGCGTCGTGAAGCGCATGATTGAATTGTCCGACGGAAAATTCTTTTCGCACGACGGCAACTACACCGAATACCTGCTCGCGAAAGCCGAACGCCAGTCCGCCGACGCGACCGTTGAACACAAGCGCCAGATGTTTCTGAAAAAGGAACTCGCGTGGGTGCGTCAAGGCCCGCGCGCGCAACGCAGCAAGCAAAAGGATCGCTTCGAGCGTTACTACGATGAAGCGGCGAAATCCGGCCCGGTGATTGAGGAAGACGTGGAGCTTTGCATTCCACCGCCGCCGCAACTCGGCAATCGCACGGTGGATGTTGCCGATTTGGGCATGACCATCGGCGGGAAAAAATTATTTTCCGGTTTCACTTTTGGTTTTGCGAACGGCCAGCGCATCGGCGTTTGCGGACGGAACGGTCTCGGCAAAACTACGTTGCTCAAGGCCATCATCGGCCAGTTGCCGCCGACCGAAGGCACGGTGAAAACCGGCCAGCTCACGAAATTCAATTATGTGGATCAAGGCCGTCTGCAACTGAACGAAGAACGCACGGTGATGGATGAAGTCGCCGACGGCACGGAATTCGTGCAATGGGGCGACGCGAAACTTTCCGTGCGCTCGTATCTCAAACGGTTTCTTTTTTCCGACGACCGCATCCTGACGCTCGTGAAAAAATTGAGCGGCGGCGAACGCAGCCGGCTCCTGCTCGCGCGAATTTTGAAAAGCGGCGGAAATTTTCTGATTCTCGACGAACCTACAAATGATTTGGATCTGCCGACATTGCGCGTGCTGGAGGAAGCGTTGATTGCGTTTCCAGGCGTGGTGCTTGTCGTCAGCCATGACCGCTATTTTCTCAATCGCGTTTGCACGGACATTCTCGCATTTGAAGGCGACGGCAAAATCCATCACAGCGTTGGCGACTACGATTATTATCTGGAGAAGAAAAAGAAAGCGGAAGCAGCGGCGTCTCGGCAGAGCGCCGCAATTCTCGCAACCAATAAATCAGAAGCGCTTGCCCGCGAAGCCGCGAAGCCGAAAATCAAAGCGCCTAAACTTTCGTTCAAAGAAACTCGCGAACTCGAAGGCATCGAAGCACAAATCCACGCCGTCGAAGCCGAAGTCGCGCGCATCGAAGGTTTGTTCGCCGACCCGGAATTTTTCCGCAAACACGCCGCGCAAGTGAACCAACTCACCGACGAACTGGACGCCGCGAAACTCAATATCACAAAACTTTACGCGCGATGGGAAGAGTTGGAAGCGATCAAAGTCCAATCGGAAAAATAGTAATTGTCAGAAAAATCCGTTTTAGCCGCCGGAGCGGCGTTCGATAGTAGCCCATGGCGGTCAGCCGTGGGTCAGCCGACAAAACAAATCAAGCCCCAGATGGGGCGATAGAAAATTTCTGCCGCTCCTCCCGGAGCTTGAATTTTTTTTGACGATTCAACCCACGGTTTCACCGTGGGCTACTATCTTCCGCGCCTCCGGCGCTAAACCAGCCGCGCTCCCTTACGCCACTTTGACTTTCAATTTGTGACTTTTCATCTCGCTGCGATTCAGTTTGGAAATGATGGCGTTCACATGTTCGGATGCAACGTCCACAAACAAATGCTTTTCGCGGACATCCACCAGGCCGACGACTTTTCCCGGCAATCCGGTTTCGCCTGCGATCGTGTTGACGACATCAATCGGCTTGACGTCCATTTCTTCACCGACATTCATCCACAAGCGGGTCTGGCCGTCGGGCGTGCGACGACTCGTTTTTGGTTTAGCAATTGCACCGGCCAATTTGTCGCCTTGAGATTTTAGCGGAGCAGGCGCGGGTGCTTTCACTGACTTAAGAATTTCTTCGTCGGAAAAAGTTTTTGGCGGTTCGGATTTGTGGGAGACGACGTGAGGAGTCTCTAATTTCTTTTCGATTTGAGTCTCGGCGCCTCGACTCCTACCAGTATCAGGCGGTTTGATTTCCGGTTGCGGAATTTTTATTTCTTTCGCGGGCGCGGAAGCTTTTGGAACGGGCCGGGCCGGAGCAATCGCCGGTTTCATAATTGGCGCTTCACGACGCGGACGTTCGTCGCGGCGATTGTCAAATCGTGATGGACGCTCAACTCGTTCCGGACGGGAATATTCTTCCTCGCGCGCTGGTTTTGCGACCGGCGCAGCGTCGCCGCTTTGCAAATGATGCAGCAACGCGGATGCGATGTCGGTGGAACTGAAACCTTCTTCCAGCAGACGTTCAACAAGATGATCCTGCCGTTTGAAATCGGTGCTTTGCAATGTCGCGCGGAGTTTGTCGAGAAATACATTCGCGCGGGCGTCTTCCACTTCACCGACGGTCGGCGGTTTGCCGCGTTGAATCTTCGTCTTCGTGAAGCGCTCGATGTTGTAGATTTGAAACATCTCGCGTCCGGCGACGAACGAAATCGCGCGTCCGCTGCGTCCGGCGCGTCCGGTGCGACCGATGCGATGCACATAATCTTCCACGTCGTAGGGCAGATCGTAATTGAAAACCACTTGCACGTCGTCCACGTCAATGCCGCGCGCCGCGATGTCCGTCGCCACGAGAAATTCCAGGCCGGACTTGCGGAACTTGTTCATCACGCGGTCGCGTTGCACCTGCGTCATGTCGCCGTGCAAACGGTCGGCCATGTAACCTTGCGCTTCAAGATGGTCCACGAGGTCGTCCACCATGCGCTTGGTGTTGCAGAAAATAATTCCGAGCTTCAGGTCGTGGATGTCAATCAGCCGCGTGAGCAGTTCAATTTTGTAACGGCGGTCCACTTCATAATAAACCTGCTCGACCGTCGGCACGGTCAGAGCCTTTTGCTCGATGCGGACCTGCTGCGGGTCGCGTGAATATTTTTCGATGAGTTGCTGGATCGGTCGCGGAATCGTCGCCGAGAAAAAAACCGTCTGCCGTTCCTTGGGCGTGGCTTGAAGAATCAATTCGATGTCGTCGCGAAAACCCATGTTGAGCATCACGTCCACTTCATCGAGGATGACCATCTTGAGCGCGTCGAGTTTGAGCGTGCCTCGGCGCATATGATCCATCACGCGCCCCGGCGTGCCGATGACGATGTGCGCGCCCTGTCGCAGACCGAAAAGCTGGCGGTCGTAAGATTGGCCGCCGTAAATCGGCAGCGCCCGCAAGCCGGTCTTGAAAAAAGCGAGCTTGTGAACCTCCTCGGAAACCTGCACGGCGAGTTCGCGCGTGGGGCAAAGGATGAGCACTTGCGTGACGCGTTTCGACACATCCACTTTTTCCACGGCGGGAATTCCGAACGCAGCAGTCTTGCCCGAGCCGGTCTGCGATTGGCCGACGACGTCTTTGCCCTGCATCAGAATCGGAATCGCCTCCGCCTGAATCGGCGAGGCTTGTTCAAAGCCGAGTTTATCAATCGCCTTGAGCAAATCTTCGGACAGGCCGAGTTCTTTAAATAATTTTGGTGTCATGTAATGTCTCGCGACTTTGGCCAATATAACGGAGTTGCGGGAAGAACGAGAGGTAATTCTTGGTTGGCGTCAGGCATCGGCCTTGTTACGGTTGGCCTGAAAGTTCAGCGTCAAGGCGCGGATTGTCAAAAATAATTATGCAAAGAATAATCGGGATCATCGCTCTGGTCATCGGCATCATGCTGCTCGTGTGGGCGCGCGACATGGCAAATTCCATCGGCTCGCAAGTGCAACAGGCGTTCACCGGCGCGCCGACCGACCGCGTGACTTATTTTCACATCGCCGGCGTCGCCTTGGTGATTTTCGGCGCATTCCAAATTCTCTGGCCGTGGAAGAAGAAATGATTTCGTTTCAATGCTTTGACATTTCAACCAATTACTTCACCCGGACCTTCGCCGCCGTTCAGCAAAAATAAAACCGCCATGCGCACGGCGAGGCCGTTTGTGACTTGTTCTAAAATCAGCGAGCGGGCGCAATCGGCGATTTCACTGTCAATCTCCACGCCGCGATTGATCGGGCCCGGATGCATGATGAGCGCGTCGGGTTTTGTTTTGGCAAGGCGCGCTTTGTTGAGGCCGAACAAATTCGTGTATTCGCCGATGCTCGGAAACATCGTCTTGCGCTGGCGCTCGTGTTGGATGCGGAGCAGGTGGATGATGTCCGCGTCGCGGATCGCTTCGTCAACATTGTGCGTCACGCGGCAGCCCATTTGCTCGAACGTCTTCGGCACGAGCGTGGACGGTCCGCACAGCGTCACCTTCGCGCCGAGCTTCGTGAGCGCCCAGATGTTCGAGCGCGCGACGCGGCTGTAAAGGATGTCGCCAAGAATCGTGACGTTCAGCCCGGTAATTTTTCCCTTGTGTTCGCGGATGGTGAACGCGTCGAGCAGCGCCTGCGTCGGATGTTCGTGCGCGCCGTCGCCGGCGTTGATGATGCTGGCGTTGACGACGCGCGACAGAAAATGCGGCGCGCCGCTCGCGCTGTGGCGGATGACGATGAAATCAGCGTTGAGCGCTTCCAAATTTTTCGCGGTGTCTTTCAACGTCTCGCCTTTTTTGAATGACGACACGTCGGCGGAAAAATTCACGATGTCGGCGGTCAACCGTTGCGCGGCCAGCTCGAAGCTGATGCGCGTGCGCGTTGACGGCTCGATAAACAGGTTGACGACGGTCTTGCCGCGCAACGCCGGAACTTTTTTGATCGCGCGCTCGCCGACGGCCTTGAATGCCTTGGCCGTGTCGAGCACGGTGATAATTTCGTCCGCCGTGAGCGATTCGATGTCGAGCAGATGTTTTTTTGTCCAGCTCATTTTCGTTCCAGCGTTACTTCGTTTTCGCGGACAATAATTTTTTCGTCCGGCGCGGTCGGAACATTTTTGCCAACGAAATCCGCCTTAATCGGCAATTCGCGATGGCCGCGGTCAACCAGCACCGCCAATTGAATTTTCTTCGGTCGTCCAAAATCGTTCAGCGCGTCCAGCGCCGCGCGAATCGTTCGCCCGCTGAACAGCACGTCATCCACGAGCACGACGGTTTTGCCGTTCACGTCGAAAGGAATTTCCGTCGGATGAATTTTCGGCGCGGCGCGTTGGTCCAGATCGTCGCGGTGCATGGAAACGTCGAGGCTGCCAATCGGCACGGAAATTTTCCAAATTTCAGAGAGAATTTTTCCGAGCCGTTGCGCGAGCGGCACGCCGCCTTCGGGAATGCCGACCAGCACGACCTCGGCGGAATTTTCATTCCGCTCGGCGATTTCGTGCGCGATGCGCGTGAGCGCGCGGGCAATCGCGTTCGCATCGAGGATGACGGTGGATTCAGGCATAAAAAATCGCGAACCAACCCCGCCGGTGTGCGGAGGCGATTCGCGGTATGCGTTTCGTTTTCATTTTCCTTCGCGGCCTCGCAGGGCTGCGTTAAAGGAGCGATTCGATTCAATTTGTTGCGCTGGCGTGACGCGCTTTGCGCCAGCTTGCGCGGTGCTTGATGATCCAATCCGTCAGCGCCTGCTCAAAGCCGATGTCGCATCCGGCTTTTTCGGACTCGATCCACTTGTGCCGGAGGATTTCCTCGCGCTCCGCCTGAAATTCGCGATAAAGCGAGGAATTCTTTAACAAATCGTTCGCCGACGATGACTCTTTTCTATCGTTCGACATAGGTTGCCTGTGACGGAAAGTTAAACTTCGCCGACAAAATTGCAACAGAAATGTGAACCGCCGGAATGCCCAACAAAAACGTCCGCGAATAAATGTTTTAGCGCCGGCTGGCGCGAAAGAAAGTAGCCCACGGTGAAACCGTGGGTTTGGTTGTCAAATGAATCAAGCCCCGGATGGGGCGAAAGAAATGTTTTGCGCGGCGTGATTTTTCTGTCGCTCCTGCCGGAGCTTTTTCCGTTGGGCGCTTTTACCCACAGCTCACGCTGTGGGCTACTATCGTGCGCTGCTCCACAGCTTTTTGGGGACGTGAAATTTACGGCGAAAGTTTTTCGCGGTGCGGCAAATGGTCGCGGTTCCAGCGGGACAAGGCGGCTTCGCTGGTGTCTGCAAAAAGAAATTGCAGCGTCGGCGATTCGACGTGGCCGTCGCAAAAGACCACGTTGGCTTTGCCTTGGTGGCGTTTGGTGCCACCCAGATGATACTGTATGATACTGTATTTCGTTAATCATGCTTGCGTTCAAAATTCCACCCATTCCACTGGTTCGCCCGATAGCATGTCCTCCGTCTTCGATGATGTTCACGTCCCCATAATCGCCGTAAAAACTATCGCCTATCGCCATCATCTCACTTGGAGCTATGACTTCTGATTCCCTGACAGGTGGTGCTGGCGATTTGGGACTGACTGGATTAAACGAACTTGGTTGATAATGTCCGCCTAGCCCAAGCGAGTTTGTATCCATTTTAGTTGTCATCCCATAACCATTGTAGCCATAACTTAAAAATGTTCCGAGTCCTTTGGCATAGGCCGGCTTGTTAACGGAAGGACATTTCCAAACACCTTGCCCCGCCCATTTTATAAACGAAATTCGATTTGTAGAATTTGCGGACACTGAAAGTTCTGTTTGTTGCAAAGTCATCATCCAAAGTTTCATGTGTTCTGGATAACTGGAAAAATCTGAATTCGCAAACAAAGGGTAAACACTGTTGTCTGTGATGAATGCCTGTAATCCAACCCCAAGTTGACGCACATTATTTATGCACTGAACCCGCTGCGCTTTTCCTTTCGCTTGAGAAACCGCTGCCAGCAAAAGCGCGGCAAGAATTGCGATGATGGCAATGACCACCAGCAGTTCAACCAGCGTGAACGCCAGACTATTTTTATCTGTGTTCAATCTGTGCGTAGCGGCTTTCGGCAGAAAGCCGGACAATTCACCTTCTTGAACAAATGCGGCGGTCTGCCGACACGCCGCTACGCCGACTTGTTGTTTTGCAAAGAGGTTCATTTCAGATTTTTCCGCAGCGTTTCCGCGATTTGAATGAACGCGTTGCCCGCCGCGTGGTTCGGCGTGGAAACTACAATCGGCATTCCACGGTCGCCGCCTTCGCGGATTTCCGTGAAGATCGGCACTTCGCCGAGGAACGGAACATTTTGCCGCGCGGCCTCTTCCTTGCCGCCGCCGTGGCCGAAAATTTCCACGCGCTCGCCGTTCGGCGTGGTGAAGTAACTCATGTTTTCCACGATGCCGAGGATCGGCACATTCACTTTGCGGAACATCGCGATGCCTTTGCGCACGACGCCGAGCGACGCTTCCTGCGGCGTGCTGATGATGACGCCGCCGTCGAGCGGCACGGTCTGGCAGAGCGAAAGCTGCGCGTCGCCGGTGCCGGGCGGCAGATCCACGAGCAGAAAATCCAGATCGCCCCACTCGACGGCGAGGAGAAATTGCTGGATGGTTTTCGTGATCATCGGCCCACGCCAGATCACCGGCTGGTCGTCCGTGACGAGCAGCCCGATGCTCATCACCTTCACGCCGTGATTGGACGGCGGCACGAGACGTTCGGCTTCGTTGACGGTCGGTTTTTCGTGAACGCCCATCATCAGCGGAATGCTCGGCCCGTAAATATCGCAATCGAGCAAACCGACTTTTGCACCAAGATGCGTCAGCGCGCACGCGAGATTCACCGAGCAAGTGGATTTGCCAACGCCGCCCTTGCCGCTGGCGATTGCGATGATTCGTTTCACGCCGGAAACTTTATTTTGATTTGCGAATGGATTCGTCGGCGCGGCTGATCCGGCGGCAGGTTGCCGCACTTCGACGTGAACGTGATTTACGCCGGGAAGATTTTTCAGGACGCGCTCGCTTTCAATTTTGATCTGCTGCGCGGCCTCGGGATTCGGCGAGGTCAATTGCATCGTGACGCTCACCGCGCCGTTCGCAGCGGAGATTTCTTTGACAAGGCCGAACGAAACGATGTCGCGCGAATAGCCGGGATACTTGACCGACTTCAGCGCGTCCAAAATTGTGTCTTGCGAAAGCATGGGCAGACAAAATGCCAGCTTCGCATCCGAAAACAAGTGCGCTCCAGACTTGCACGAAAGTTGATTGCATGGAAAACTGTTCGTTCGATAGAAAGTTGACTATGACGCAAAAAGCAAACAACGGAACGGAACTGTTGGTCGGAAAATTTTCGCAGCTTGAACCCACACCGTCGCAGCCGAAATGGCTCGCGCCGATCCGCAAAGCCGGGATCGCCAGTTTTGCCGACCAGGGTTTTCCAAAATTGAGCGATGAGGATTGGCGCTTCACCAACGTCGCGCCGATTGCCAAATTGAATTTTCAACTGGCCAAAGAAGTTTCCGTGAACGGCGCGGAATCAAAGTTGATTGATGAATCGGCCTTTACAAAATTGTACGGCCATCGGCTCGTGTTCGTGAACGGATTTTTTTGCGCGAAACTTTCCAGCATCAAGCCGGTTGCCGGTGGCGTGCGGATTGAAAATCTTTCCGCAGCGCTCGCGAAGGATTCCGCGCTCATCGAAAAGCATCTCGGCAAATATGCACGGACGAACGACAATTCTTTTGCCGCGCTGAATCAGGCGTTTTTCACCGACGGCGCTTTTATATTTGTTCCAAAAGGTGTCGAAGTCGCCGAACCGGTGCAGTTGATTTACATTTCTTCCGCGAAAAATTCCGGCGAAGTGATTCTGCCGCGCAATCTCATCATCGCCGAGGCGAACAGCAAATTGACCGTCGTGGAAAGTTATATCAGCACGGGCAACGTCGCGTATTTCACAAATGCGGTGACGGAAATTCTTGCAGGCGACAATGCGCGCGTCGAACACATCAAGTTGCAAGACGAAGCAACAAGCGCATTTCACATCGCGACAATCGCGGGCGAATTTGGCCGCGCAAGCAATGTCACCGTCCATTCGTTCGCGCTCGGCGCAAAACTGTCGCGCACGAACATCCGCACGAAACTCGCGGGTGAAGGCCTTGAATGTATTTTGAACGGACTTTATTTGACGCGCGGCGAACAACTTGCCGACCATCACATGATTGTCGAGCACGCGCAGCCGCATTGCGCGAGCCACGAGTATTTCAACGGAATTCTCGACGACAAATCCAAAGGCGTTTTTCATGGTCGCATTTATGTCCATCCGATTGCGCAAAAAACCGACGCGAAGCAGACGAACAAAAATCTTTTACTTTCGGACGACGCGACGGCGGACACGAAGCCGCAATTGGAGATTTACGCTGACGACGTGAAATGCACGCACGGCGCAACGATTGGACAATTGAACGACGAAAGCATTTTTTATCTGCGCGCCCGCGGCATTGGCGAGGACACGGCGCGACGGATGTTGATCCATGCGTTTGCCGGCGAGATTGTTGAACGCGTGAAATGCGCTGCCGTGCGCGAGGAATTGGATAAATTGGTTTGGGACCGGCTCGAAGCGAATCATCATTTAGCCGCGAAATAATTTTAACCACAGATGTCGCAGATTTTCGCAGAAAGCATTTTTTGAAATCTGTGTAATCCGCGTAATCTGTGGATAAAAACAAGATTGAATCATGTTCGACGACATCAACGACCTTTATCAGCAGGTCATTCTTGACCACTGCAAGAAGCCGCGCAATTTCCACGAACTGCCGCAGGCGACCTGCTCCGCGCAAGGGCGCAATCCGATTTGCGGCGACCAATTGAAATTGTTCCTTGCGATGGAAGGCGAAAAAATTTCCGACATCAGCTTCACCGGTTCGGGGTGCTGCATTTCCAAGGCGTCGGCGTCGTTGCTCACGGAATTTGCGAAGGGCAAAACGAAATCCGACGTGGAAAAAATGTTCGGACAGGTTCACGAAATGGTGACGAGCGGAAAAGTTTTGGGCGATGTCGGCAAGCTTGCCGTGTTTGCGGGCGTCCACAAATATCCGGCGCGCGTGAAATGCGCGATTTTGTCATGGCACGCAGTGATGGCGGCGTTGAAAGGCGAAGCCAAGCCGGTGACGACGGAGTCGGAACAGAATTGAGCCGGACTTGAATCCATTCCGCGAATCAGTTAGTTTGTTGCCATGAACACGGTTGAAGAAATTGAACAGGCTGCCGAGCAACTCGCTCCGACGGAATTTGTCCGGCTCGCTTCGTGGATCAGCGCGCGCTATCACGCCCTATGGACGCGACAGATGGATCGCGATTCGGCATCGGGAAAACTGGATTTTCTTTTCACCGAAGCCGAGGCTGAACGCGAGGCTGGCCAACTTCACGATTGGCCTTCCGATAAGGAATGACTTCCAAAGTCACGCGCCGGTTTTGGAAACTCTACCAAGAGTTGCCTGAACCCATTCAGCGTCTGGCCGTAAAAAATTACAGACTCTGGCACGACAATCCTCGTCACCCGTCGCTTGACTTCAAAAAACTTGGCGGACGCGCCGAACGTTTTTCCATTCGCGTTGGAGATCATTATCGAGCGTTGGGACACAAAGTCGGCAATAGCATTGAATGGGTTTGGATTGGCACGCATGAAGAATATAACAAACTTGTAAGCTAATCCTTTAATTGATTTCACGCGCGTTTGCAGCGATGATGTTAAGCAGTTAAATTTTGAACCGCATTTTATGAATCCATCCGAACCAAAAATTTTGACGCGTGACGTGGAAGCCTCCGTCGTTCCCGTCGGCACGAAAGTCACGCTGCAAAAAGGCGGGCAGGCTTACGTCACGCAATCGCTCGGCGGCGCGTTCACCGTCATCGTCAACGGCAATATGTTCCGCATTGACGGCAAGGACGCCGACGCGCTCGGCCTCGAAATCAAATCCGCGCCCGCCACGGCCATTTCCGGCGCGGTCTCCGGCCCGGTCACGCAGGAGCAATTGGAAAAACAAATCTGGGACGCGCTCAAGACC
>DASQOZ010000012.1:0-24562 GCA_035644195.1 Candidatus Methylomirabilota bacterium
TGACGGCGCGCGTTTTGAAACAAGGTCTCGACGTTCTCGGAATTGAAACTGTCGAGCAGATGTAAACTAATTATTGACTGTGCCAGCCACGCCCGTCAAAACTCATTTTGTGAGCCATCTTGAATATATGCAAAGCGAAGCATCCAAAAATTGGGAGTTTCATTTGCAAAATATGGATAATTTGCAAAGAGAATCAAATACCACATTGACGTTTTTATATGTGGTGATTTCTGCGTCGTTTTCTGCGGCCTTGAAATTATTTTTAGACGAGAAATTTATAATTCTGGCTGTAACGCTTTCTTTTTTGTGCATTTACTTGGTGACGCTGGCGGTTTGGCTTTTGTTTGGCTGCATGATGGCCAGGTCAGTAAAAGCTCCTGCAAATGAACCAAAAAATCTTAAAATTCCTGATGGATATACGTCGGAACAAATCCAACAATTTGAATTAGAAAATTTGCAAGAACGGATTGAATACAACGCAAATAGAAATTCCTCAACCGCGCGACAATTAAACAGGGTGCGCGTGGCGATTTGTTTCAGCCCTATTGTTTTTGTAGTTGTCTTGACGTTTATCGCTCTCTTGTGGGCGGCGGGATGTCACGAATAGTTCTATCTGGCAGATTAGTATCCGATCTTTGTCCATCTCTGGGTTGTTGCACTGGATTTGGTGTAGGAGCAGATGGCGTTGCTGCCGGTGCTGGGGTTTGCTCTGGTGGTCTTTCGTCGCACATAAGTTTTTTTGGGTTGACTGCTTTGGTTTCTTGATACTCGAAAAACGCCTGAAAAAATTCTTTCAGATTAAAAAATTATCCTATTCGTGCGGCAAACTTTGCAGCATTTCTTCAATTGTTTGAAGATTTGATTGATAGTCTAAAGCCAATCCAAGAAAAGTTTTGCAAAGAGGACAAAAATAGACGGAAACATCTTCGGAACGCTTTCCTTTCAAAGAAGCGCCCATAGTGCCTTCCTCAAGCCAGCCCATTGATTTTTTGCAATAGGGGCAGTTCGTCGAGATGTTATTGTTGGATTGCATTTGTTTTGTAAATCAAACGCTTGCCATTTGTCCATTAACTCAACCGCATCGGCATGACGACGTAGAGGAACGGGCCGTTGATCTTCAAAACGCCCGGGCTCAATTCGTCAATCAGCTCGAAGAACACTTCGTCCTCGCCCAGCGCGGACAGCGCGTCAATCAGGTAGCGCGGGTTGAAGGCGATGGCCATTTCCTTGCCCTTGTAATTCACCGCGAGCGTTTCGCGCGCCTCGCCGACTTCCGGCGAGTTGGCGGTGATGGCGAGGTTGTTTTTGCCGAACGCAAGCTTGACGGAGTTCGCCTTTTCGCTGGTCATGATCTCGGCGCGGCGCAGCGCCTGCAAAAATTCCTCGCGCACGAGCGGGATTCGTTCCTTGGGCTCGCCGGGGATGACCTGCCGGTAATTCGGATAATTTCCCTCGATCAATTTCGTGACGAGCAGCACGGAAAATCCCTTGTCGTCCTTGAGCGAAAACGACGCCTGATTTTCACCGAATTTGATTTCTACGTCGCCTTTATCTTGAAGCAAGCGATTTAATTCGTTGACCGCTTTTGCCGGAACAATAAATTCGCCGCTGCTTTTTTCGGAAATGTCCACTTCTTCGTCCACGAGCGCGAGCCGGCGGCCGTCGGTGGCGACGAGCGTCATTTTGTTATCCTTGAGGCTCATGAAAATACCGTTGAGGACGTAGCGGGATTCGTCGGTGGAAACGGCGAAGGACGTTTTTTTCAGCATCGCGCGGACGTTTTCCTGCTGGAGCGCGACTTTTTTGTCGTCCTTGAATTTCGGCAGCGGCGGAAATTCATCCGAGCCAAGTCCATGAATTTTGTAGAACGACGAGCCGCTGCGGATGGACGTGACGTTTTTTTCGTCGGTCTCCAAATCAATTTCGCTGCCGTTCAATTCGCGCACGATGCCGAAAAGTTTTTTCACCGGCACGGTCGTTGCGCCGGGCTTTTTTACTTTCGCCTCGACGGAACACGCGACGGTCACGTCCAAATCCGTCGCGGTGAATTCGACGCGATCTTTTTCCGCGCGCAAAAGCACGTTGGACAAAATCGGCAGCGTGGTGCGCGTGCTGACGACGTTTTGGACGGCCTGCAGCCCGGCGAGGATTTGTTCTTTGGTGATCGTGAGGTTCATGTTTGGATAATATTAAATTTTCTTTAAGAAAGACTCTTATTATTAAGGGCTGTGAATAAGGCAAACAACTCCGCGCGTCAAGCCAACCATTGTATTTTTTGATTCAAGAGTCATCGCGGAAGTGAGGGTAAAGAATCTGATAAAATTTGAAAGTGAAACTTGTTCGCATTGTTGGCAGGCTGTTCACACATGATTCGTGACTTGTTAGACGGGTTGTTAATTTATAGAATTGTAAAAATTGAATAGTTGAACAGATTTTAATTTAACGATTATTAATCCGCGCGCGCCGGATGATTTCCGGCAATGCAGCGCAAACAAAATTAACTTCTTCCGCCGTCGAATCGCGGCCAAGCGAAAAACGGACGAGCGAATTAGCCAAATCCTTTTTCCCAATCGCCAGAATGACGTGAGACGGCTCAATCGAACCGGCAGAACAGGCCGAACCGCTCGAAGCGCAAATGCCTTCAACGTCCAAACCCGCCAAAAGCGCAATACTGTCCGCGCTGCGAACGACAAACGAAACCGTATTCGCAATACAAATTGGTGAGGCGAGCGTCCCTGCGAGCCGGTTTGGAGAAATTATTTCGCAGCCGTCAATTTTTTCAATTGCAAGAATCAGTTTATCCGCGAGCGGTTTTAATTTCGCTTTTTCAAAAACCGACGGCTTCACAAATTTTTCCAATGCGGCAACGAGGCCGATGATTCCAGCCAGATTTTCCGTGCCGGCGCGACGTTCATTTTCATGTCCACCGCCGAACAAAATCGGATTGGGATGCAACGGCGACTTAACGTAAAGTAAACCCGCGCCTTTCGGCCCGTGAAACTTGTGAGCGCAAACGGAAATCAAATCCGCGTTGAATTGCGCGACATTTTCAAACGGCTCTTTGCCAAACCATTGAACCGCGTCCGTGTGAAAAACAATTCCACGCTCGCGGCAAATCACGCCAAGATCGGCGATTGGCTGAATTGTGCCGATTTCATTGTTCGCCGCCATGATTGAAAACAAAATTGTGTCCGCGCGGATCGCTTTTTTCAAATCGTCCGGCGAAACGCGACCTTCGGAATTCACCGGCAAGCGCGTGACTTCAAAACCTTCTTTTTTCTCCAAGTAGTCGAACGATTGCAAAACAGCGTCGTGCTCAACGGCGGAAGTGATTAAATGTTTTCCCTTTGATTTGAGTAATCGCGCCGTTCCGAAAATGGCAAGGTTGTTTGATTCCGTTCCGCCGCCCGTGAAAATGATTTCGCTCGGTTTTGCGCCGAGAAATTTCGCCGTGCGGTCGCGCGCGTCGTCGAGCAACGCCCGCGCTTTTCTGCCAACGTGATGCACGGATGACGGGTTTCCCCAAATTTCGCCCAGAAACGGCAGCATCGCCTCGCGCACGCTTGGATCGAGCGGCGTTGTGGCGTTGTAATCAAGATAGATTGTTCGCGGCATCTTGTGTTAAAGTAGGAGACGACGTAAGGAGTCTCAAACTAAAAACAAGGCTTGAGTCTCGTCACCTCGACTCCTACAAATTTGAAATGGAAACGAAAGTCAAAATTTGCGGCATCACGAATCGCGCCGACGCGCAGGCCGCCGTCGAGGCTGGCGCGGACGCGCTTGGCTTCAACTTTTACGAAAAAAGTCCGCGCTTCGTTTCCTTGAAAACGGCGGCGGCAATTTCAAAACAATTGCCACCATTTGTGATGCGCGTGGGAGTTTTTGTGGATGCGGAAGCGGATTTTGTTTTGCGCGCCATTGGCGAAGCGGGTTTGACCATGCTCCAGTTTCACGGCGACGAGCCGCCGGAATTTTGCACGCAGTTCGGCTTGATGAGCATGAAGGCGTTCCGCATCCGCGACGCGGAATCGTTGAAGAAAATCCCCGATTACCTGACCGACGCGTATCTGCTCGACGCCTTTTCTTCGACGACGCTCGGCGGCACGGGCGAAAAATTCAATTGGGATCTGGCCGTCGCCGCGCAGAAATTTGGCAGGCCGATTTTTCTCGCGGGCGGATTGACGCCGGAAAACGTGGCCGAGGCCGTGAAGAAAGTCCGGACGTTCGGCGTGGACGTTTCGAGCGGCGTGGAATCCGCGCCCGGCAAAAAAGATCACGCGAAAGTGAAGGCGTTCATCGAGGCGGTGAGGAAGGCGTAGCAAATTCAACAGCCTCGGCCGTTTGTAAATCTGCTTGTAAATCTTTAAGCGGCGCAGGTGATAAAAGTTTATCTGCAAGAATTTCTAGGCTGCGACGAAGCATAGCGAACAGTAGGCAGACTCTCTGTTGCGTAGTTGCAACCTTGAAAGCAGCGTGGTCAATGCGTAGGCGAAAATCCATCTCACGGCCTTTGGATGAATAATCAATCCGCTCCCCGAAATGCTCGTCGGCTCGGATAATTGCGATACAATCCCAACTGTTAAGCGGAAGGTTGTAGCGCAATCACCGCAGAAGATTTTGCCCCATGCCGCTTGACATCATCTTAAAAGGACATTAAAAGATGATTATATGAAATTGATCGCCATCAAAGATTTGAAGCAGCCCCGCTACTTCAAGCGCCGGTTGCAAACAGAAAAAGAATTGCTTTTGACCAGCGACGGCAATCCGGTCGCGATTTTGTTGAATGTTGAATCAGCGGAAGATCCCGAAAATATTTTGCAATCCGTTCGCGACGCACGCAGCCGCATGGCTTTGAGCCGCGTTCGTGAGGCGGCACGAGCGGCGGACACGAGCGCGATGTCGCTGGCAGAAATCAACCGTGAAATTTCGGCGACGCGTCAATCAAGAAAATCCCGCCGATGAACCGCGCCGTTTTTGACACGAATGTTTTGGTGTCGGGATTTTTGTCGCCGCACGGCCCGCCGGGACGGATTGTCGAAGGGTTGCGCGCGGGAAATTTCCAAGCGGTTCTCGACGACCGGATTTTTTACGAATACAAAGAAGTGCTGGCGCGTCCAACCTTTGCCTTTCCCAAAAGAGAAGTGGAAATTGTTTTGAACACAATTCGGGCAAACGCGTTTTCTGTGGAAGTTTTGCGGGCGGCTCATGGATTGCCGGACAAAGACGACGCGCCATTTTTGGAATGCGCGCAAGCCGCCGAAGTTCCACTGGTCACAGGAAATGTTCGCCATTTTCCAAAATCAATTTGTGGCGATGTAAAAATTTTGACGCCCGCGCAATTCATTCATTTGCACACACAATAATTCTCTTTGCTTGCCTCGCGCCTTTGCGTGAAAATAAGACCATGAGCGCAATCACCGCAGAAGATTTGCCCGACGTTCACGGCCACTTTGGTCCTTACGGCGGACGTTATGTGCCGGAGACGTTGATGCATCCGCTGAAAGAATTGGAGGAAGAATATTTCCGCGCGCAACATGACCCGGAATTTCAGCGCGAACTTTCCTATTATCTCACGGAATTTGTCGGACGCCCCACGCCGCTTTATTTTGCGGAACGTCTCACCAAAGAACTCGGCGGCGCAAAAATTTTTCTTAAGCGCGAGGATTTGAACCATACTGGCGCGCACAAAATTAATAATGCAATGGGCCAAATTCTTTTGGCGAAGCGCATGGGCAAGACGCGCATCATCGCCGAGACCGGCGCGGGGCAACATGGCGTTGCGACTGCGACCGTCGCCGCGATGTTCGGGATGAAATGCGTCATCTACATGGGCGCGGTGGATTGCGAACGGCAAATCCTCAATGTTTATCGCATGAAAATGCTTGGCGCGGAAGTCGTGCCGGTTCACGCTGGACAAAAAACCTTGAAGGAAGCCGTCAACGAAGCGATGCGCGACTGGGTGACGAACATCCGCCACACGCATTACATTCTCGGCACCGCTTACGGCGCGCATCCGTATCCGGTGATGGTGCGGAATTTTCAGCGCATCATCGGCGACGAGGCGCGCGCGCAAATTTTGGCGCAGGAAAAGCGTCTGCCCGACATGCTCATCGCCTGCGTCGGCGGCGGCTCGAACGCCATCGGACTTTTTTATCCGTTCCTTGAAGACAAATCCGTGCGGATGGTCGGCGTGGAAGCCGGCGGACGCGGCATCCAACCGGAACAGCACGCGGCGCGATTTCAAGGCGGCTCGCTCGGCGTGTTGCAAGGCACGCGCAGCTACATTTTGCAGGACGAATTCGGCCAGATCCAATCCACGCACAGCGTCAGCGCCGGACTTGATTACGCGGCCGTCGGGCCGGAGCACGCGTTCCTGCGCGCCGCCAGCCGCGTGGAATACACCTACGCGACCGATGAGAAAGCGCTCGAAGCGTTTATGAAATTGGCGCGGCTCGAAGGAATTATTCCCGCGCTCGAAAGCGCGCACGCCGTCGCCGAGTGCATGGTGCGTGCACCGAAAATGGGCAAGGACGCGCTCATCATCGTGAACCTCTCCGGTCGCGGCGACAAAGACGTGGCGCAGGTGGCGGCGAAGGTGAAGCTGGAAATGCCGAAGTGAAACGTCAGTATCGCTTTGCGCTATTCAGAAAACCGAAATGCCATCTGCAAACTCGTGAAATTTTTCCGGGCTGACAATTGCAGATGGAATTCCGCGATTCATGCCGTTTATTGTAATGTTCGCGCTGTATATTGCCTTGATCAGAACACGTTCATGGCATTCTTGAAAGAACGCTCTGGCTTGAACGGGATCGTTGGTGATGAGTGTTTTTGGAACTTGCAGCCCTAGTGACCGAGCGAGAATTAGTTGTTGAAATTTTGATTTAGCGCTGTTTGATGTGTATGGATTGTTAATCCAGACAATGCTCGGTAGTGAATAAATCGTATCTATTAGCGACTTAAGTTCAGAGCAAACATAGCGGTTAACTTCAGGCTCGAAAGCTCTGCCCAGATCAAACTCAAAACTGGGCTTCCTAAACCAAGCGACCTTAAGCGTATGTAAGTCTAGCTGTCTGCCAACCTCATCGTTGAGGCAGCCAGTCCAAGCCGATCTCGCGGATATTCTTAAATTTGTCGTGTAACGACATCCTATGTCTTCACTGTTTATCCTAAAGACATCTCGTCCACGTTCACTCAAATATCGGATTACGGAATCAGCGTGCGAATCGTCCTTACTGGTAATGATTGCAATCACGGATTCTGCGTATCTGATCAATTAGGTATCTGATATTTTACTGTCGTCAACATTCTGCCAAAACCCTGAACAGGTGCTATCATAGGTTTTGCTAGAGCCATTTCTCACTGCTATGGAGGTTTGCGTTTGCGGCGAATAGGTTCGCGTGGCTAGATCGTGATCTGCGATAGATGCATCGTAATCCGCTTGATCGAGAGGTTCAACAAAACGAAGGATAAATGGCAAATCGCAAGCCGCTTCATTTGATATTGTTTTCGGTTCAAGACAAGTTTTCATAATTGTTTTGGATTCTTCCTTGACGAGAATAACCGGCTCCGGAAAGCGGTGCAAACTTTTTCCCATCCCGTTGACGGATTACGCGACGTTGAAAAAATCGGAGTGCCTGGACTCGGACACCGGCGAAGCTTTGGCGGAAGAAGTCCGCAAATATCACCTCCCCGATTTCCTGTAGCGGCGCTGTGTCAGCGCCGTCGTCGGTCACAGACCGACGCTACAGCCGCCTTTGAACGCGCCTTCGCCCGTCTGGAAAAAGATTTGCGAACGAGCATTAGCAAATGACCTCAACCGTTGCCACCCGCATCGCTGCCGCGATGAGATTGCTTCTGCACAGACGGAGATTTTTTTATCAACAAGCCACGGCCGCGCATTTTCTCCAGAAGCGTGAGCTTCTCTTCATAGGGAAGTGTCACGAGCCGCTTGCGCTCTGCGGCCTTGTCCGCCAAAAGTTTTTCCATCAATTCGCTCATAGGATGCCCTTGATGTATTTATCGTCGAACCGCCGCCATTTTTCAACCAGGTTGTGTCGCGCCAGAATTTGATTCAGTTTGTCAGGATTGAAGACGTTGTATCGGACAAATTGCTCAAGGCGGATCAAATCTTTTGCGCGCCCAACCTTGAGGGCGATGGCCATCAAATGTTCAGCGGTCATGATCCATGTTTTGACTTCGCCGACCGGTTTTTCGACGGCTTGCATCAGGGCTTCGCTGTATAAGGCATCGTCGGCAGGGAGAAATTGAATCTGCCATCCGGCAATCAAAAAATGCGCGCCGACCATTTTATACTGCCGGTCGGACAAATATTTGTAAATTTGTTCGAGCGAGGCAAATGAACTTCCCGGGAGATTTTCAAACGGAATGAAAATATCAATGTCGTAAGTGGCGGTCGGCTCAATGTAAAATGTCGCGGCCACTGCCCCGCCGATTGCATACTTCTGAATCACGCCAGCCCCTTGCATTTCATTGATAACCTTCAAAGCTGCTTGAGTGTCTTGCATGATGAATTACCGGCTTAAAGATAAGGAATGTGACAAAACTGTCAAAGAGACAATGGTGTTAAAACATTTGACGGACTCACTTGCTGAAAAAATTTTGCGCACCAGCCTTTACCAGGATTTAGGCTCGGCAGGCTTCCTTGCGTCGTCTTCTGCAATTCATGTGTTGCCCTTTGCATGAATTTTCTTTAATCCCTCTGCACATGAACCAGTCCATCTCCGCCCGCCAATGGAAATCCGGCATCGCCGCGTGGCTGGGCTGGACGTTTGACGGGCTGGACATGCACCTCTACACGCTGGTCGCCGCGCCGTTCGTGATGCAATTGATCGCCGCGTCCAGCACGAGCGACCCGCAAGTGGGCCGATACGCGAGCATCATCCAGGGCGCATTCCTGCTCGGCTGGGCGCTGGGCGGCGGGTTTTTCGGGCGCATCGGCGACCGGCTGGGACGCTCGCGGACGTTGAGCCTCACGGTGCTGACTTACGCGGCGTTCACAGGATTGTCGTTCTTCGCGCAGACGTGGTGGCAATTGATGATTTTGCGTTTTCTCGCCGCGCTCGGTGTTGGCGGCGAATGGGCGTTGGGCGCGGCGCTGATTTCAGAAACGTGGCCGAAGCATTGGCGTCCGTGGATCGCCGCCGTGCTGCAAAGCGGCGTGAACATCGGAATTCTCGGGGCGGTGCTGGCGAATTATCTGATGGCCGGTGCGCCGCCGAAATATTTGTTCCTCGTCGGCGTGCTGCCGGCGCTGCTGGTGTTCTGGATACGCCGGGCTGTGCCTGAGCCGGAGGAATGGCACGCGGCGAAGGCGCAGGCGAAGAACCACGAACCTGGCATCGCGGAACTGTTTCGCGGTGAGACGCGGCGCGTGACGATTTGGGTGATGATCGTGTGCGGCGTTTCGCTGACGGCGCATTGGGCGTTCATGTTCTGGCATCAACAGCACCTGCGAAATCTGCCGGATGTGGCGAATTGGACGCCCGAACAGAAAAACAAACTTGCGAGCACGGCGATGTATCTCGTCATCGGCTCGTCCATCGTCGGAAATTTCTTCTCCGGCTGGATCGCGCGGTTCATCGGTTATCGCGCGACGATTGCGTGGACGTTCGCGGTTTATTTTCTGGCAATGCTTGGGGCTTATGCCGTGCCGCGCGACCACACGGCGTTGATGCTCTGGTTTCCCCTGATCGGTTTTTGTCAGGGCGTGTTCGCGCTGTTCACGATGTATCTGCCGCCGCTGTTCCCGACGCTGCTGCGCACAACGGGCGCGGGCTTTTGCTACAACATCGGCCGCATCGGCGCGGCGTTCGGCACGGTGTTTTTCGGATTGTTCTCGAAGGTGGGCGACCACCGGCTGGCGCTGCTTTACGCGGGCTTTCTGTTTTTACCCGCCGCCTTTGCGTCGTTCATGATGCCGCGCGTGAAGGATTAGGAAGAATTCCTGTTCAAGCGATTAATTTTTGCCATGACATCAGAAGATAAAATCAAAAGCGCGCGCGAATTGTGCGAAAGCAATTCGTGGCCGGAGCTTTTGACATTTGCCGAAAAATGGCGCGCGGAAAATCCGGCGGATGCCAAAGCATCCTTTTACGAAGGCATCGCACTCGCGGCGATGGGCAGATTTGCCGAGGCGGAAACGGTTTATCGCCGCGCGCTGGGATTGGACCCGTCCGATTTCAAGATTTGGAACAATCTCGCCGGAATTTTATTTGAAGCCATGAACCGGCCAATGGACGCAGTTCGTTGCATGGAACAGGCCATGAAAGTTGAGCCGCTCAACAAACTCGGCTGGTCGAACCTTGCGAGCATGGTCGGACAGCTTGGCCGCCACGAAAAAGCGATGGAATTCGCCAATCGCGCGCTCACGCTCGACCCGCAGATGGTCGAAGCGCATTTGCATAAAGCCGCCGCCGCAAAGGCGCTTGGCAAAATGGAGATTGTCAAAGAAGTTTCCGAAATGCTGGCGACGATTGAAGAGGAAAAATTCCGGCGCGCAAGGTGATTTGCCGGATTCACCGTTTTCGTTTGTGTTCGAATGCTGGAAGATTACATTTCCGGCAGAAGCTTCACCTTTTTCATAACCGCATGACAACTATGACAACTTTGTCATTGCCAACCAACGCCGGCAGCGGTGTCGAAACCTTCCCGCCCGCTCACGGCGAAAAAATAATTCAAAGGATTCGGCGCGTCGCGGGTTCAAAGTTTTCAAAAGCACGATGCATGACCGGCGACGACGATTTGGTATTGCAGAGTCAAAATGGCGATGCGTCGGCTTTTGAATTGCTCGTGCGAAACCATCAACAAATGATTCATGCGCTGACATTTCGGATGACCGGCTCGACGGCGGACGCCGAGGATTTGGCGCAGGAAACGTTTATCCGCGCCTTTGAGCAAATCGGCGCGTTCAACGGCCGCGCGAAATTTTCGACGTGGCTTTACAGCATCGGCGTTCACGCGTGCCTGAATTGGCGGCGAAATGAAATGCGCCGCTTTCAAGCGCACACAAATTGCGCCGCAGAAATGGTCGCGCAACATTCAAACGGTGAAATTTCCGAAAATGCACAACACGCGCTGGCGGCGTTGATGAAACTGCCGGCGAAACAACGCGCGGCAATTGTGCTGACAATTTATGACGGCATGAGCCACGCCGAAGCCGCGAAAGTTTTGCGCTGCTCGGAAACGACCGTTTCATGGCGTGTGTTCACCGCGAAGCGAAAATTGAAACAAGTGCTTTCAAAACAATGAACGATTTTGAATTGGAATCGAAATTGAAAAGTGTGCGCGTTCCAGCGCGGTCGGAGGACTATTGGGAAGAATTTCCGTCGCAAGTGCGCCTGCAATTGCGGCCGATTTTTGCGGAACGCGCGCCGCAGAAAAAATTTCTGCCGCGATTGGCGTGGAGTGGCGGTTTTGTGCTTGCTTGCCTGTTTTTTGTGCTGGCGATTTGGCCGGCGCTTCAAATTGCATTGAAAAATGAGCGCACGTTTCGGCGCGAACTGGCCGAACTGCCGCACCATTTGCACGTGTTCATGGCGGATGAACACGGGCTGCACTATTTGATTGCGGAGCAGCAATAAAACTTTGGGAAAATTATGAAATCAGAAGTCGCCCAATTGTCTGGCGAAAAAAAATGCGAAGTGTCCGCGCCAAAAATTTTGGAGCAGCTCATCCATCAGGCCGAACGCGCCGGCGCGAGCGACATCCATTTGCAAATGCGCGGCAAATCAGCCGAGGTCAGTTTCCGTCTTGATGGCGTCATTACAACGTCCAATGAATTGCCCGCTGAAATCGCCGAGCGCGTTTTTGGACGAATCAAATTTCTTTCACGGCTCAAAACGTATCAGGAATCGCTGCCACAGGACGGTCGCATTTCGCGCGACGAGTTGAAAAGTCAAAACGACATCCGTGTCGCAACTTATCCGACGGTGACGGGCGAAAAAATTGTTTTGCGATTGTTCAATTCAAATTCGGTCAAAACGTTGGATGAAATTGAATTTCCTGAAAATGCGCGCGCCGAATTGAAAAATTTTCTCCGCCAAACCAGTGGGTTGCTTCTGCTCACCGGCCCGGCGGGCAGCGGCAAAACGACGACGATTTACGCGTGCCTTCGCCATTTGGCCGAGCTTGGCGGACGCCACATCATCACGGTCGAAGACCCGGTCGAGCAGATTGTTTCCGGCACGATGCAGACGGAAATCAACGAAGCTATTGGTTTGGATTTCGCGCGTGCCGCGCGGCATCTGCTGCGGCAGGATCCGCAGGTGCTCATCCTCGGCGAAATCCGCGACGAAGCCACCGCTCAACTCGCCGTGCGCGCCGGACTTACCGGGCATCTCGTGATTTCCACGCTGCACGCCGGCTCGTGTCGCGGCGTTTTTGAAAGATTGCTGGCGATGTGCGCCGACCATTCCGCCGTGGCCAGCGCGGTCGAACTTGTTTTGAACCAGCGGCTCATCCGAAAAGTTTGTTCAACGTGCGACGGTGCCGGTTGTGAAACCTGTCTGCAAACCGGTTATTGCGGTCGTGTGCCGCTTGTCGAGTGGTTGCGCGTGGACGAAAAAATGCGCGAACAAATACGCCGCCGCGAACTATCGGCGATAATGCCAATGCAAACACTCGAAGCTTCAGCGCATTTGCTCGTGAATCAGGGAGTGACAAATGAAGCGGAGTTCAAACGAATTTTTGGCTTATGAAATACGACGAATTTGCATTTTTCAACCAACAGCTTGCCGCGATGTTGCGCGACGGCATTCCGCTTGAAGGCGCACTGCGGCGGCTTTGCGAAGAAATGCGTCGCGGCAAATTGCGCGACGAATTGCAAACATTGGAAGCCGACCTCGCCAAGGGCACGCCGATGGCCGACGCGCTTGCGCCGCGTCAATTGCCCGAACTTTACAAGCGCATGATTTTGGTCGGCGTCAAAAGCGGCGACTTGCCCGGCGCGCTCACGATGCTCGCGGATTATTTCCACCGCCAAAATAATTTATGGACACGGATGAAAGGGCTGATGGTTTATCCACTCATCGTTTTATTCGTGGCATTTATTCTTTCATGTTTCTTGTCATATATTCTCGGCCATTTTATTTGGAACAATTTAGGCGAACTGGCCGGATTTTATGGGCACAGGGCAACTGTGCCGGTTTCGGTTGGTTTGTGGGCGCCACCGATGCTTTTTGGCGTCGCATTGGTCGCAGCTTTTGCCGGGCTAATCATTTTACCGACGCGCCGGATGTTGCGCTGGCGATTGCCTGCGTTCAAGGAAGCAAGTCTTTCGGAAGTTGCGTCCGTCATTTGGTTGATGCTAAAAAATGGCGTGCCGCTGAATGACGCGCTTCATCTCGCGGAACAATTGGAAACCGGCACGCGCGCGGAAAAAGAAATTGCTCAATGGCGCAAGAAATTGGCATCGGGTCGCGGAAAATTTTCTGAAATGGTCGCTTCAAATTCGATTTTCCCGCCGCTGTTTGTATGGACGGTCGCGCAATCGGGCGAAGATTTGACATCAGGATTCAAACGAACTGCGGAATTGTATCAGGCACGAGCATTGTATCGGACGGAAATGCTTCTTTATTCCGCATTGCCTTGCTCAATTCTTTTGATAGCGACTCTGATTATTTCGCAAATTCAACCTGTCTTTCGCGCCTTGACCATGTTTATCACGGCGTTAAGCGGCGATGGTGGAATGGGCGGCGACTAAAAAATGACAATTAACTCAATCATATTTTCGCCGATGCTGGCTGATGGCTCTCTTTTACCTTCAGCAGATCTTGTTGTGTTTGAGATTCTTGAGGGATTGGGAAGATTAATTGCATTCTTTATTTCAATTGGTGTTTCTCTTGGCACATTTTTTTTAATTCATTTTCTTTTCAGTTTGCCGATGCGCCGGGCGGAACGCGCGCGACTATTCTTGGACTTGCTTGAAAACGCTCTCAATCGCGGCCAGCCAGTTGAAGAAATGATCCTTTCGCTTGCGCAAAGCCACGACCGGACCGTTGGCGTGCGATTTCATTTGCTGGCGGCGCACATTGAAAGTGGATTGCGTTTTGGCGAAGCATTTAAAAAAGTCTCGCGCTTTTTGCCGCCGCAAATTTCTGCGATGATTCACGTCGGCGAAAAACTAGGCGACTTGAAAAAAACGCTTCCTGCCTGCCGTGAAATTTTGCGCGAACGGCCCGCCGGCGTTCGCAGCGCAATCCATTATATGCTTTTGGTGGTTTTATTTTTTTCGCCGGTTTTCGTTTTCGTGCTTATGCTTACGACGACTTTTGTTGTTCCAAAATTCCGGGACGTCGCTGCAGGCATGAATGTCAAATTGTCGCCTCTGACGACATTTGTTTTTGCCACTTCAAATTGGTTAATCGAATTTGAAATATTTATTTTTCTGCTGCTGGTTCTTATCACATTCATTTACATCGGCGGGCCGGGAGTCGTCCGTTGGTTTCAATTTCGCGGGCTACCGTTTTTAGATTGGATCGCTTGGCGCATTCCGTGGAAACAAAAACGATTGCAACGAACTTTTTCTGCCATGCTCACCGTGCTGCTCGATGGCGGTGTGCCGGAAGCCGAAGCCGTCCGCCTCGCGGGCGATTGCACGGCCAATGAAATCTGCCGTCATCGTGCCCAACGCGTTATTGCCGCACTGCAACAAGGCGCGAAATTGGACGATGCTGTTCGCTTTTTCGACGACACCGGCGAATTTCGCTGGCGGCTCACCAATGCCGTCCATGCGCACGGCGGATTTCTGGACGCGCTGCGCGGCTGGCATGAATCACTTGATGCAAAGGCGTTTCAACAGGAAGAAACCACGGCGCACGTCGTCACCAGCGGCCTCGTGATTCTGAACGGTGCACTCGTCGCGTTGATTGCGACCGCAATGTTTGGAATGTTAGTCATGATTTTGAAAGGAGTGTTGGCGGCTGATTGAAAATAAAATTGCCACACCCGTTTTTCAAAAAACTGCGCGCACAGCGCGGTTTTCTGGAGGTGGATTTGTTTGTTGCGCTCGCGATTCTTTCGCTGGCCATCGTGCCGCTGGGGTTTTCCTTCGCGCGCGAACGGCAGGTTCTCAAAATCGAATATTCCCGCAGCGTCGCCAACGAAATCGTGGACGGCGAAATGGAAATTCTCGCGGCGGGCGCGGTGAAAAATATTTCCGATGGACCGCAAAATTACATCGTTCAATCCGTCGCCGCTTCACATCTGCCGCCGGGACATTTTCAACTGACCAAAACCGGAAATCATCTGCGCCTTGAATGGAATTCCGATGAGAAACACGGCATTGGCGCGGTTGTCCGTGAAATCACGCTCAAATGAAATTATCTTCAGCCACTTTACATTCGCGTCGCGAGGCAGGCATCCTGCTTACAGAATGTCTCGTGTATATCGCCGTGTTTGGCATTTTGCTTGGCATCGGCACCGCATCATTTTTCTTCTGCTGGGATCACACGCGGGCGACGATTTTCACGGCGGACGAAGTTGCATCCGCCCTGCGCGCGGGCGAGTGCTGGCGCGCGGACGTGCGCGCGGCGACAGGGAAAATTTCCGTCGAAACCACGGCGTCGGGCGAAACGGCGCGGATTCCCGAAGGCGGAAAGGAAATTTTCTACCGTTTCGAGGCGGGCGAATTGCGGCGAGAAGTTTCAGGGAAAAATAATTCCCGGCTGCTGCTCGCGAAAGTCAAAACGTCCGAAATGAAAACCGAGGCGCGTGATAACGTGACCGCATGGCGCTGGGAACTGGAAGTAACTCCGCGTCGCAAAGAAGCGCATTTCCCGCTGCTGTTCACCTTTGCGTCGGCACAGACAAAACCATGAAAATTCAACGCAAAATTTTTTTCCGTGGGAACAGGCAAGGCATGGCGACCGTCGTTTTCATCGCGCTGCTGGCGATCATGATGATCCTCGTCACGGCGGAAAGCCGCGCGCTATTTCATCTGCACCGCGAAGTGAAATTTCTGGAGCAGCAACAGATCAAACGGCTGGATGCCTCGCAAACAAATACAATCGCCGGATCATCAATGAAAATAGAATCAAAATGAATCCCGACGCCATCGCCAAAATCAAAATGATTAAAGCCTCGTTGCGATGCTTTGCATTCGGCCTGTTGGCACTGTTGCCAATCATTGGCATTCCATTCGGAATTGTGGCGTTGATTTTTTCCGGTCAAGTTCGTGCCGGGCAAAAGCGTTTTTGGAATCCGGCGCGACCTTACTGGTTGTGTGGGAACATTTGTGCGTTTATCGGCACAATTTTTTGGTGCTTCGTTGTAGTCCTGATAATTGGGCGCATTCTGAATCTTCTTTGACGGACGAAGCCGCGACACTTTCTTGTTTTCGAAAATTTTTCGGTTAAGATTTCCAAGTGATTTACGACGCGTCATTGGACGAGTTGCTGCAAAAAGTTTGGGATGGCAAACGCATTTCCCAAGCCGAAGCGTTGCGGCTTTATCATCTGCCGCTGGAAGAACTCGGCGCTCTCGCCGACCATCGTCGGCAGTTGGCCAAAGCAAAAGATTTCAATGGGCGCGGTAATGAAGTCGTCACCTACATCGTTGACCGCAACGTGAATTACACCAATGTTTGCAACGTTTATTGCAAGTTCTGCGCGTTTTATCGCGTGGAAAAGGACGACGATTCTTACGTCATTTCGTTCGATGAGATGGACAAAAAAATCGAAGAGACGATTGCGCTCGGCGGTTCGCAAATGCTGATGCAAGGCGGCCATCATCCGAAATTGACGAAGCAGTGGTATCTCGATTTGCTTTCGCACGTCAAAAATAAATTTCCCGGTTTCAACATCCACGGTTTCAGCCCGAGCGAGTTCATCCATTTCCGCGAAGTGTTCAACGAGCCGCTGGAAAAAATCATTTCCGATTTCAAAAACGCCGGACTCGGCTCAATTCCCGGCGGCGGCGGGGAAATTCTCGTTGACCGCGTGCGCCAAAGAATTTCGCCGCTCAAAGCGATGAGCAGCGACTGGCTCGAAGTCATGGACGTGGCGCATCGGCTCGGTTTGTATTCGAGCGCGACGATGATGTTCGGCCACGTCGAAACGATTGAAGATCGCATCGAGCATTTGGAGCGGCTGCGCTCGCAGCAGGACATTTCATTAAAGCGAAAAGCGGAAAATGGAAACGGCGGTCATTTCACGGCGTTCATCTGCTGGACATTTCAAGCCGAGCACACGAAATTGAAAGCGCCGACGGTTGGCGCGCATGAATATTTGCGCACGCAAGCGCTTGGCAGAATTTATTTGGACAATTTTACAAATATTCAAAGTTCGTGGGTGACGCAAGGTTTGGAAATCGGGCAAATCGGTTTGAAATACGGCGCGAACGATTTGGGCAGCATCATGATCGAGGAAAATGTCGTGTCGCAGGCAGGAACCACTTTTCGCATGACTGTGAATGACATGAAGCGATTGATTTCTGATTTAGGCTATGAACCGCACCAACGAAACAATTGGTATCAGTTGGTGAATTAAAATGGCAACGCTCACGGACAAAGTTCCTGAAAATGTAAATGGTCGCTATTATGTTGACCGCTCTTGTATCTATTGCGATTTGTGCAGGGAAACTGCGCCAAACAATTTCAAAGAAATAAATGAAATGGGCTGGGCAGCCGTTTTCAAACAACCGGAAAATCCCGAAGAAGAAGAAGCTTGTCGCGAAGCAAAAGAAGGTTGTCCAACGGAATCAATCGGCGACAATGGCAATTAAACAATTGAATTTGTGGCCACTTCACCGATATCGCGAGCCATTCGCAATCCGAAGACGCGCTTCAACTGGCGCGTGAGCGATGTCGTGCGCTGGACGATGTCGCGCTGGTATGAATTGCGCGCCAAAATCACCGGACGGAAATTTTATTGCAACGCGCTCGCCGGCGAATCGGAATACGACATTACCATCAATTCCGATTTGACTGTTTCCTGCAATTGTCAGGATTACGACGGCAGCGGTCACATCGGCGATTTGCGCAAAAATTCTTTTGAAGAAATTTTCTTTGGCCCGGTCGCGCAAAAGTTCCGTGACGATTTGGCGAAAGGAAAAATTCCCATTACGACTTGCACGCGCTGCGGTGATTTCAAGCGATTGAAACGCGGCGAGCCGCCGCCAAAATCGCGTTTGCCGCATCGCGGAATGCTTTTGGAGAACACGGTCATTTGCAATGTGGATTGCATCGGCTGCGCGCGCGAAGGCGCGGCGAACATTCGCGTCAAAAAAACGATGCCACTGGAAGAATTGTCGCAAATGGCAGATTTGACCGCGCGGCTCGGACTGGAACGAATTTTTTATCTCAATCTCGGCGAGCCGTTTTTGTCGCCGACGATTTGCCAGGAACTGCCATTGTTGCGCCAAAAAAATCCGAACGCTTACATCCGCATTTCGACGAACGGTGTTTTGCTCAATACGGATGCCAAACGCGAGGCGGCGCTGAATTTGAGCGACATCCAATTTTCCATTCACGGCGTCAGCGACGCGATGTGCGCGAAATATATGATGCGCGGCAGTTTTGAAAAAGCGTTCGACGCGATGAAGCAAATGGTCGCCTATCGCGACGCGCGCGGTTTGAAAATGCCGATTCTCGAATGGAAATATCTTCTTTTCAATTGGAACGATTCTCCAAAAACCATTGCGCGCGCGATTGAAATGGCGAAAGAAATCGGCGTGGACATCTTTTCGTTTTGGCCGACTGGAAATCCATTTTACGGAATCTCGTGGCGTTATCGGCTGGGTCAATTCAAAAACATTGGCCGTGAAAGCTGGAAGGGGCGCGAAGTAATTTTGCGTCCCGAAATCGCAGCCGCAGCAAAATGAAAAGCATTTTGCAAAGCTTGGAGCGCCGGCTTTCGGCGGCGGACAGCGGGAATTGTTTTCCAACCGCTAAATTTTTCAGTAGGCTGTTTTGAGAACAATGGGCAGCGAAAATCCAACAATCAGCTTCGTCATTCCGTGCCACAACGAGACGGCGAACCTTCGCCCGCTTGTGGCGGCGATTCGCGAGGCGATGAAATCATCGGACGGCCAATATGAAATTGTTTTCACCGACGATTGCAGCACGGACAATTCATGGCCGACGTTGAAAGAATTGGCCGCTGCCGATTCGCGGATTCGCGTGCAGCGATTTGCGTTCAATTGCGGGCAATCCGCCGCGCTTTGGGCTGGAATGCGAGCCGCGCGCGGGAAATTCATCGTCACGCTCGACGCGGATTTGCAGAACGATCCGCAAGACGCGCCAAAATTGTTGGAAGCATTAAAACAATTCGATTGCGCCTGCGGCACGCGTGTCGAAGCGCGCGGTCAGGGCGATAATTTCATCCGCATCGCGTCGTCGCGCATTGCCAACTGGGTTCGCAATAAACTTTCCAGCGAAAATATTTCCGACGCGGGCTGCTGTTATCGCGCGTTCAAACACGAGTGCATCACCGATCTGAAATTTTTCAAAGGGATGCACCGGTTTTTGCCGACGTTGTTCAAGATTGAAGGATTCACCGTCACGGAAATTCCCGTCGGCCACAATCCGCGAGCCAGTGGTCAAACTCATTACGGCGTGTGGAACCGTCTTTTCGCGTCGTTTTACGATCTGCTCGCCGTGCGCTGGATGAAGAAGCGGATGTTCAAATATAAAATCGCGGAGAAAATAAATTAAATGTAGCGTCGCTTTCGGCGGTCGCAGACCGCCGCTACAAAATCATGCAGCGATTTATGATCAACGCCGTTAATTGCACGTTGCTGATTGTAATTCTCATCGGCATTCCGGCAATTACCCGCGCGCAAATCGGTCATTGGCAAATTTCTTCCGCGCCAACTGCGGAAAAATTGACATTCGGTGGATTGATTTTTGCCATCGGCGCAAATGTTCTTGCCGTGACGATTTTTTTGAAAAATCCAAAGACAAAGGAATCATGCGCAAAATGGTTTTTTATATTCGTCGGAATTTTATTTCTCGAATACGCTTTCGTCCGCGGCTGGTTCAATTTCGATTGGTTGAAAAAATCACTGCTGTGGCTGCAAAATCATTTTTGAAAATTCAGCAGTTCAGAGAATGCCATTGCGGTTTTCCGTCCGGTCGGTCATAAATTTTCGATGCTCGCAAAGGTTTGCTCCGCCGCGCTCAACGGCATCGAGGCGTTTCCGGTCGAAGTCGAAGTCAACGTCGGCTACGGCGACACATTTATTGCGTTGGTTGGTTTGCCTGACGCGGCGGTCAAAGAGTCCAAAGACCGTGTTTCGACCGCGCTCACGAATTCCGGCTATAAATTTCCGATGGGACGAACGACGATCAACCTGGCGCCTGCCGACGTGAAAAAAGAAGGGCCGAGTTTTGATTTGCCGATTGCACTCGGAATGCTGGCGGCAAGTGAACAAATCGAAACTGACCAACTTGACCATTTTGTTGCCGTCGGCGAATTGGCGCTGACCGGCGCGGTTCGTCCAAGCAAAGGTATTTTGCCCATCGCGATTCGCGCGAAGGCGGACGGGAAAACAGGGGTTTTGGTTTCGGTTGAAAATGCGGCGGAAGCTGCGGTCGTAAACGGCTTGCAAGTCATTCCGGTTCAAAATTTGCGTGAGGCGGCACAATTTCTCGAAGGCGAAATAAAAATCGCGCCGGTGAAAGTGGACACCGCAAAAATTTTCGAGCATGACCACGATGACGATTGCGATTTTGCCGAAGTCAAGGGCCAGGAAAATGTGAAACGCGCATTGGAGATTGCCGCCGCAGGCGGACACAATGTTCTGCTCATCGGCCCGCCGGGAACCGGAAAATCCATGCTCGCAAAACGGCTCGCGACAATTTTACCGCCGCTGACTTTGGATGAAGCGCTCGAAACAACGAAGATTCACAGCATCGTCGGTTTGCTAAAATCCGGGCAGGCGCTCGTCACGCAACGGCCGTTTCGCGCGCCGCACCACACCGCGAGCGATGCCGGACTTTTGGGCGGCAACGTCAATCCGACGCCCGGAGAAATTTCGCTCGCGCATCACGGCGTTTTGTTTTTGGACGAATTGCCGGAGTTCAAGCGCAGCGTTTTGGAAACGATGCGCCAGCCGCTCGAAGAAGGCCGCGTCACGATTTCGCGCGCGGCGGGCACAATGACTTTCCCAAGCCAATTTATGCTGGTTGCCGCGATGAATCCGACGCCCGATGGAAAAATGCCGGGCGAAAGCAAAAGTTCGCCGCGCGAAATCCAAAATTATCTCGGAAGAATTTCCGGGCCGTTGCTTGACCGGATTGATCTGCACGTCGAAGTGCCGCAGGTGAAGTTCCGCGAGATTTCTGGCGACCGCGCGGGTGAAACTTCGGGGCAAATCCGTGAGCGTGTGATTGCCGCGCGGCGGCGGCAGCAAAAACGATTCGCGCACAAACCGAAGATCACCTGCAACGCACGGCTTGGCCCGAAAGAGCTGAAAGAGTTTTGCGGGCTGGACGACTCGACGAAGGAATTGCTGAAAAACGCGATGTCAGAATTGAATTTCAGCGCGCGCGCTTACGACCGGATTTTGAAAGTGGCCCGGACGATTGCCGATTTGGCGGGTTCGGAAAATATCTTGAGCGAGCATATTTCCGAGGCGATTCAATATCGTTCGCTTGACCGGCAATTGTGGACTTGATTGCCGCGAACGAACGCAAAATTATTTTTTCGATTTTGGCGCGGCGTCTTCGATTTGTTTTTGCGCGCGATTGACCAGCGCTGACACAGTGATTTTCGATGCAGCATCGCGCTCGGCTTCCTCGATTTTCGCAAATTCGCCGAGAACTTCCGCGCGCACCGGCTCGTCGCGCGTGGCGGTTTCCTGTCCCTGCACGCGCATGGCGCGCAAAATGTGATGCGCGTTGATGTCGTCAAGCGGGCGCGCCGGAGTGAACGCGGCCTCCGCTCCGGCAATTTCCGTGACAATGCGCGCGGCCAGCAGCGGCTGCAAAATTTGTTGGACGAGCTTGCTTGGAATTCCGATTTCCGCAGACATCCGTTGGAGCGTCACCGGCGGTTCGCCGCATTGAAAACGCTGTCCGATGAGTGTCATCAATCGCAGCGCGATAAATTCTTTTCCGCGTTGGTTGACGTTTTCGACGAGTTTTTCCTGCAAATAGGAAGCGCGATTCTGAAACGCATACGCCACTTGCGCGCCGAAAAGTAGAATCACCCACGAAAAATAAAGCCCGGCCATGAACACCGGCACGAGACCGAGACTGCCGTAAATTTTACTATAAGTCACCATGCGCGAAGCGTAAAGGAAGCCAAAAACATTGTTCAGATGCCACAGAGTGCCGCCGATGAATCCGCCGACAATCGCAGAGCTGAACTTTACTTTTGTATTCGGCACCAGCAGATAAAACAGCGCGAACGTCAGCCACAAAACGACCAGCGGCAATAGTTCGAAAACCAAATGGCCGATGAGCGGCATTTTCTCTACAAGATTTTTAGTCGTGTGAAAATGCGGCCCGCTGGCCAAGCTAAAAGCGGCAATGAGCAGCGCCGGACCCAAGGCGATTATCGTAAAATAGTTTGAAATTTGAGACCACAAATTGCGGCCGCGCGTCACGCCCCAGATGTCATTGAACGTCGCTTCAATACTTGAAAGAAGGCGGATGGCAACGACCACCAGCAATAACATTCCGACCACGCCGAAGGTGGCGCTCTTTATGTTCTGCACAAAATCGTGAATCCATTTGGCTGCTGTTTTTTGCGCGTTAATGCTGACAACAGGCGTCCCGCTGGAAGTCTTAATTGAATCGTCAGGTGAATTTGTTTCAGTCACAGAATTTGTGCCGGGTGGGACAACTGTCGAAACGAATCTATCAATGGCATAATAAATTTTTTCTTCGCCTTCGTTTTTAAGCAGACTACTCGTAACGCCGATGGCGACAGCTAATAGAGGAATCATCGCTAGCAGCGTCGTGTAAGACAGCGCCGCCGCGCGGACGGGACAGCGGTTGCGGGAAAAACTTTTTCCGACGAGCGTCCAAAAATGCGCGAACCGTTCCAGCCGGGAAAATTCATTTTCCCCGCCGGTGTGGTCACCGGTGACGATTTTAACGAGACGTGAAAATGATTTGTTCGCCATTTGACACGAAACGCTAGCAAAGGATGCCGCCAAGTCAACGCGCCGAATCTGATCATCGAAATGGCGGCGGATGAATCCGCTTTATTGCGGGAGAAGTTTTGGCATCATGGCGTTGAGCGTCCGTAGCTCAATTGGATAGAGCTTCTGACTTCGGATCAGAAGGTTGCAGGTTCAAGTCCTGCCGGACGCACCAGATTTACTGACCGAGAGCCGACATTGCGGTGGGCCATTGGCGTTCGGTGGCCACACAATTCCATCACTTATGGGACTAATGCTGAATCGTCACGGCAGTGATGCCTGCCAGTTCCCGTTCGCCCCGGTCACGCAATGTTCCCGGTGGAAATTGTTGCAGCCAGATGGCGGCGGCTTCAGCGTCTCGCAGCGCCCATTGGTGAAGCACTGATATTGCCGACTCATCCTGAATTGATCCCGCAGGAATTTGTTCGGCGACCAGGTTTGCCGCCCGCGCCGGATCTGTTTGAACCTCATCAAAGGCAAGCCGGGCAATCATTTGATCCCTGGTGTCGCTTGCGGGAAGCTGTTTGGTCCACGCGACGGCACCCTCCAAATCATGGGAGGCCCAAACCTGAACTAAACTTTCTATCGCCCCGGTGTTCTGATCCAGACCGGTTCGTTGCGCGTCTTCCATTGCAGCCAGCGGATCAGTCTGGGCAACCCCCGAACAGACCAAGGTCAAGGTGTTTTCGCGTTCGCCCGGATCATTCAAATTTGATGCCCATTCAAGGGCTTGCGCGGGGTCGTATTGCGACCAGGAGCGGGCGACTTGACGCAATAATTCCTCACGCAACGAGACCGGTTCAACGGTTTGCGCCAAACTGGCCGCCACCGCCGGGGCGCGTGAAAACAGCATGGGAAAAAGACGGGTGGTGATCTCCGCCCGATCTGCTTCATTGGTGGAATTCAAATCCAGTTCAATGTCTGCGATGATTTGACGAGTCCATTCGTCCAGTATTGCCGTCGGGTTTGGCACCACCACGGTATGCAACGGCCTGGCATCGATATTTGGCGCGGTTGATTGGGACGGCACGCTGGCCACCGGTTTATTGGGCGTAAAATCGGCATAGTGCAAGCGACAAATGAGAACGGTAAACAAGATCATTCCCAAAATGAGCAAAGCGGGCAGCGGCCTCATGAGTTGCCTTTTTTTGAAGTGCTGTGGCAGACTTTCATTTTATTGCATTGATATATTAATTAAGGATCACCCAACTCAAGGACTTTCAAATTTTAACACATGAAAAACAAAGGACAACTCCTCGCTTTAGGGGATGGTTGGCAAATTGCCTGGGTTTCCTATTGCAGATCCTTATCCTTAAAGCGCATCCTCTAATTAGGGGATAGACTGGAAAGCCATTGTTGTGCATACTGTCGCTAATTCACTCGTAGTTTCATGTGCCACCAGCGGCACTATCGTCATGTAACCTCGCGTGAAGTTCAAAAAATGGTGGCAAACAAC
>DASQOZ010000013.1:0-47628 GCA_035644195.1 Candidatus Methylomirabilota bacterium
GACATCGGCGTGCCGCTCGATTTGCAACCGGGACAAAAATTCACGCTCACCGTTCGCGGTGAACGCAACTTGGAAGAGCATTCCGTTGACGTCAACTACGAAAATTTTGTCAACGACATCAATGTCGGCGACGTCGTGCTCATTGACAACGGCGCGATTGAAATGAAAGTGCTCGTCAAGGACGGCAACAAGGTCGAATGCGAAGTCCTCACCGCCGGCACGCTCGGCAGCCGACGACACATCAATTTGCCCGGCGTAAAAGTTTCCCTGCCTGCGCTCACGGCCAAGGACATCAAGGACGTGAAACTCGGCCTTGAATTGGACGTGGATTTCATCGCGCTTTCATTTGTGCGCGAAGCCCGCGATTTATTGCAACTCAAGGAACTTTTTGGCGAAGGCAAATCGCGGCCGCTCGTCATCGCCAAAATTGAAGATCAGGAGGCGATAAAAAATTTGGAAGCCATCGTCAACGAAGCCGATGCCATCATGGTCGCGCGCGGCGATCTGGGAATTGAAATTCCTTACGAAGAATTGCCGATTGTTCAACGCAGAATTGTCAAAATGTGTTTGCGCGTTGGCCGTCCGGTCATCGTCGCCACCCATATGCTCGAAAGCATGATTGAATCGCCCATGCCCACTCGCGCGGAAGTGACTGACGTGGCGAACGCCGTTTTTGAAGAAGCCGACGCCATCATGTTGAGCGGCGAAACGACCGTTGGAAAATATCCGCTCAAGTGCATCGAAGTTTTTGACAAAATTGCGACGCGCATCGAGCGCAGCGGCAGCGCGCAATTTCATGACGCGGCCGAACTCACCAGCGCCCGACAAAAGCTCGTCAAAAGCGCCGTCGTCATGGCAAACGAATTGAAGGCGGCGGCGATTCTCGTGTTCACGCGTCACGGCAGCATGGCGCATTACGCCAGTTGGATGCGTCCGCGTTATTCGCCGGTCTACGCGATGTGCGAAACGGAAAAAACCGCCAATCAAATGATGTTAAGCTGGGGAATCACGCCATTTGTCATGCCGTTCGATTTCATCAACCCGCAAAATACAATTGAAACCGCGTTGAAAAATTTAGCGGAGCAGGAACGCTTGCAGCCCGGCGCAACGGTAGTCATCATCGGTGCGATTTCGGTGGGAACGGAAATTGTGGACGCGGTGCAGATGCGGACGGTCTAGGAATTACATTCCTAAACTTTTCGCCGCTTCGTTCGCGATATTCAAAATCGTGTTTGGAAATATGCCGAGCCAGAGCATTCCCGCGATGCAAATGGCGATGGAAAATTTCGCTGCGCTTGAAAGTTGAATGGGTGACAAATCTTTTGCGTCCTTGCTCCAATAAATCGCACGAATCACGCCAAAATAGTAATAGAACGAAATGATCACGCCCGCCAGCGTCGTGAACGCGAGGCAATAATAACCGTGATTTCCGGTCGTCTGCGCTTGTTGAATCACCGCTTTGAGCAGCAGAAATTTTCCGAAAAATCCGGCGAGCGGCGGAATTCCCGCGAGCGAAACCATTGCCAACGTCAGCGTCGTCGCAAGCAGCGGCGAACGCTGATTCAATCCGGCCAGTGACGAAATATCTTCGTTGTCTAAATGCTGCATGACCAGCGCGATGACAATAAATGCCGCGACAACCGTGAAAACATATCCCGCGAGATAATACATGAGCGCGGATTGTCCGCCCGCACTCAACGCAGCGACGCCAAGCAGCAGATAGCCCGCGTGGGAAATGCTGGAATAGCCCATCAGCCGTTTCAAATTGCGCTGCGGCAGCGCGCACAAATTTCCGTAAAGAATCGTGATGCCGGAAATGACAATCAGAAAATCAACCCAATGCGCGGTGACGGCAGGAATCGCCGTGAACAGAACGCGCAGCAACAAAACAAATCCAGCGGCTTTGGAACCAACGGCGAGAAAGGCGGTCGTTGGCGTTGGCGCGCCTTGATAAACGTCCGGCGCCCAGATTTGAAATGGAACAGCCGTGATTTTGAATCCGAGTCCGGCCAGCAAAAATAAAATGCCGGTCAGGAAAATTTTGTTCGTTTCAAATTGCGGCGCGACGGTTGCAAGTTCCGTGAAATTCATTTTGCCGGTCGTTCCCCAAATCAGCGCAATACCGAACACCATGAACGCCGACGACAGCGCGCCGATGATCAAATATTTCACGCCCGCTTCAAGCGACGCGAGTTTCCCGCGCTGAAAACTGACAAGCACATAAAACGTGACTGTGATGAGCTCGATGGAAACGAACAGCATCGCAAAATCGTTGGCCGAAGCGGCGAATAACATTCCCGCCAGCGCAAAAATGACGAGCGAATAAAATTCAGAAATGCCGCTTGAAATTTTGCCCGAAAATTCCGCAGTTAGAAATAAAACCAAAATCGCCGCGACGAGAAAAAATCGTTTGAAAAATAATGCCATCGCGTCTTCGACAAATGCGCCATTGAATGCAGTTCCGAAAATGTTGCAAAAACTGCCACCACTGAAACCCGTGAGCAGCAAACCGCCAAGTGCCACTGCGGCGAAATACGCGAGAAATTTTTTACGCTCGACCGGCATCCAAAAATCCGCGAGCAGCAGCACTACGCCAAGCGCGAGAACCAAAATTTCCAATGTCATCAAAGAAGCGTTCATTGATTTTCGATTGCCGTTTGCCGATTGGCAATTGAAGTCGTTTCGAGTTTCAAGTTTTCAGTTTTCAGCGGAACCGATTTCGGCTGAAAACTTGAAACTGAAAACTGGACACTTTGCACAATTTTATCCGCATCCGGTGTAATTTGATTTGTGAGCAATTTTGGAAAACAGCCGAACAGCAGCAGGCTCGCGAGCAAAAGCGCATAAGGCAATTTGCGCCAGAGAGCGGCGTCGGGAAGATTCGTGAATTTTTCAGGCAACGGCCCATGCAAAATGTTTCGCACCGCGCGCGTCATGTAAATGCCGCCGATGACAAGGCCACCCCAAACAGCGAGAATTGTCACAACGGGAAATACTTTCCACGCCGCAAAAAACACGGAGACTTCGCCAATGAAATTGGCAAAGCCCGGCAACCCGCATCCGGCCATCGCCGCCATGAGCAAAGCCGTTCCGATAAAACGCAATTTGCGGCAGAGTCCGCCGAGTTCGCTCATTTGAAGCGTGCCAGTCTTCTGATAAATGTAACCGCTCAACGCAAACGTCAGCGCTGCCAAAAATCCGTGCGCAATCATCACGAACACCGCGCCGGTGATGCCGATGAGGTTCAAGCTCGCGATACCGAGGAAAATGAAGCCCATGTGCGCCACGCTGGAATTGCCGATGAGCAGATTCAAATCGCGTTGGCGCATCGCGACCCAGCCGACATACAAAATGTTGCCGAGACAAAGCCACGCGACAATGTGCATCCAGCTTTGCGCGGCCTGCGGCATCAACGGCAGCGCGATGCGGATCAAACCGTAAAGGCCGAATTTTTTCAGCACGCCGGCGTGCAGCATTGCGGTCGGCGCCGGCGCGGAGCCGTAACCGAGCGGCGCCCAGGAATGGAACGGCCAGAGCGAAACTAAAATTCCAAATCCGAACAGCAGCAGCGGGAAAATGAAATTCTGCGCGTTGACGGCGAGCGGATTGGCTTTCGCGTATTCGATCATTTTCGGAATGTCGAACGTGTTCGCGCCGCTTTGCAAATACAGCGCAATCAAACCAATCAACGCGATAAGTGCGCCGATGCTCAAGTAAATGGTGATTTGGAACGTTGCGTAATTTTTTCGTGCGCCACGACCCCAAACGCCAATCATGATGAACGTCGGCACGAGCGCGAGTTCGTGCAGGAAATAAAAGAAGAACAAATCGAGCGACGCGAATGCGCCGAGAATGCCGCCGCTCATCACGAGCAGCAAAATGTAAAATTCCTTTTCGCGCGTCTGGATTTCCCACGAACAGCACGCGGCGGCGAATGCGACGATCGCGCCCATCAAAATCAGTCCGACGTTCAAGCCGTCCACGCCGACGTGATAGCTGATGCCGAGCGATTCGACCCACGGAATTTGCTGCTCGAATTGAAAACCGTTCGCGCCCGGAACAAATTGGCAAAACATTTTTATCGCCAGCGCCATCGAAATGAACGTGCCGAAAACCGCGATGGCGCGGATGATGACGCGATAATTGCGCGGCACGACGACGAGCGCCAGCGCCGCCAGCAGCGGCCAACCTGCGATGTAAGTTAAAATGGACATCGTTAAGTTTTTTGAACCGCAGAGACGCGGAGACGCGGAGAAAAGTTTTTTTCTTTTCCACTCTGCGCCTCTGCGCCTCTGCGGTAAAAATTGGTTTTCATTATTTCAGAACGAACCACAGCAACACGACCACACCGAGAATGAACAGGAAGGTGTAGGTCTGTAAATTGCCGGTTTGCACGAGACGCAACGCGCGACCGGTCAAATCCGTGCCGCCGCGAACGAAACCGATACAAAATCCTTCAACAAGCCAGCGGTCAATCCAATCGCAAACCACTGCGATAAAGTCATGCGCGCGAACAAATGTGGCTTCGTAAAGTTCGTCGAAGTAAAATTTATTTTTCATCGCCGTCGCCAAGCCGCCGAGTTTTTCGGGCAATGGGTCTTTTTCGGCTTTGGCGTAAAGAACAAATGCAGCCGAGAAACCGATGATGACGGCGAGAATTCCCGACGATGCGGCCAATGGCGAATGTTTGAACGGCGCAAAAATGCTTTGAACGAAAGAAGCTGATTCTGCCGATTCACCCGCAAACATATGATGATAAATTCCTTCGATTCCAATCACTCCGCCGATGACGCTGAACACGGCGAGCACAATCAGCGGCAGCGTGACGACGGCTGGTGATTCGTGCGCGTGCGAAACGATTTCAGATTTTTCTTTGCCGAAGAAAACGACGAAGAACAGCCGAAAAATATAAAATGTCGTGAGACCCGCGACGAAAACGCCGTTGGCAAAAAGCAGATAATTATGCTGCTCAAGCGCTTGCGCGAGGATGCTGTCCTTGCTGAAAAATCCGCTCAACGGCCATACGCCGGACAGCGCGAGCGCGCCGACAAGAAATGTCCAGAACGTCGTCGGCATTTTTGCGCGCAGGTTGCCCATTTTCCAGATGTCCTGCTCGTGATGCAGCGCGATGATGACCGAACCGGCGCTCAAAAACAGCAGCGCTTTGAAAAATGCGTGCGTGGTCAAGTGAAACATCGCGGCAGTCGGGCCGGAAAGTCCGACGGCCATGACCATGTAGCCGAGTTGCGAGAGCGTCGAGTAGGCGATGATGCGTTTGATGTCGTTTTGCTGGACGGCGATGAGCGCGGCGAGCAACGCGGTGAATCCGCCGATATAGGCGATGACGTGCAGCGCGTCGGCGTTGAGCAAAAAGAAAATCCGGCAAAGCATATAAACACCGGCGGCAACCATCGTCGCGGCGTGGATGAGCGCGGACACCGGCGTCGGGCCTTCCATCGCGTCCGGCAACCAGACGTGCAGCGGAAATTGCGCGGACTTGCCGACTGCGCCGCAGAAAATTAAAAGTCCGCCGACAATTAACATTGGCGTTGGTCCGCTGTGAATTGCTTTGAAATTTTCCATTCCAGTTTGTAATCCAGAAAAGTTGAGCGTTCCTAACATTGACCAGAAAACCAAAATTCCCAGCAGAAATCCGAAGTCGCCGAGACGGTTCACGATGAACGCTTTTTTCGCGGCATCGCCAGCGCTCGGTTTTTCAAACCAAAAGCCAATGAGCAGGTAGCTCGACACGCCGACGAGTTCCCAGAAAATAAACATCTCGATGAAATTGTTCGCGAGCACGATGCCGAGCATCGAGAACGTGAACAGGCTCAACTTGGCGAAGAAGCGCGAGAAGCCGCTGTCTTCGTGCATGTAGCCGACGGAATAAATATGAATCGCGCCGCCGACGCCGGTGACGATGAGCAACATCATCATGCTCAATGCGTCGAGCTTGAGGCCGAAATCAATTTGCAGATTGCCGATGCTCAACCAGCTTTTGGAAATTTCCGAGACTTCCGGATGCCAGCCATTAGCGTGAATGAAAAGAATTGAAAGAATGAAACCGGTGACAATTGCTCCGATGGACAGAAACGCGCTGACGCATCGCGAGCGCAAAGTAAAAATGGTAATTATTGCCGCCGCGAAAATCGGCAGGAACAAAATCAGCCATGGAAAAAGTTCGTGTTTCATCCGAATTTAATTTCACCGCAGAGACGCGGAGACGCAGAGTCTTGAAAATTATTTGCTATGCGTTTGATTCCATTCTTGAGCATCGGGACATTGAAATTAATCAACAATCCAAGCGTTAAGCCGGAAAGTTTCAAATAAGTCAGCAACTGCGCTTCGTGAATTGGCATCAAGGTTTCGACCGTTTTCAGTTCAACAATCACTTTTTGCTCGACGACCAAATCCAAACGATAACCGCAATCTAACTTGACGTTTTTGTAATGAACCGGAAGCGGTTTTTGCCGCTCAAACGAAATGCCAGTAATTGACAATTCGTGACAAAGACATTCTTCGTAAGCCGATTCCAAAAGACCCGGCCCAAGCGCGCGATGAATCTCGATGCAAGCGCCAATGACGCGCTCCGTGAGTTCGTTAAAACTCTGCGTCTCTGCGTCTCTGCGGTTGATAGTTTCGTTTTGCATCAGAGTTTCATGCTCGTCAAATCTTCGACGTGCGCGGATTGGCGGCGGCGATAAAACGCGACGATGAGCGCGAGGCCAACCGACACTTCCGCAGCCGCGACGGTGATGATGAAAAATACCAGCACTTGGCCGTCGAGCTTGTCGTTGAAACGCGAAAACGCGACGAGCGCGAGGTTCGCGGCGTTGAGCATCAACTCCAGCGACATGTAAATCACGAGCAGGTTGCGCCGCATGATGACGCCGAGCAATCCCAGCGCGAACAGCAGGAAGCTGACGGTCAAATAATGTTCGAGTCCAACGTGCATAGTTTTTAACGCAAAGGCACAAAGCTGCAAAGCCGCAACGGGCTGCCTATTAATTCCACTTTGGCAAATTTGTTTTTCATTTCTTTGCGTCTTAAAATCTTCGCGTCTTTGCGTTAATCGAGTTTTTTCTTGCTCAACAAAATCACGCCGATCATCGCCACGAGCAGCAGCACCGAGACGACTTCAAACGGCAAAACGTATTGCGTGAACAGCAATTTTCCGAGCGCGGCGGTGTCGCCTTCGGTGACGGGCGACGAATGCGCGTTAAGATTTGTCGCGTATAAATTTTTTAGAAAGATTGCGAGAATTGTGCCGACGGAAATCAATCCGGCGACGATACCAAACATTTTTATCTTGCGCCGCTCTTCGGCTTTCAAATCTAAAAGCATGATGACGAACAGAAACAGCACGATGACTGCGCCGGCGTAGACGAGGATTTGCACCGCGGCGAGAAAGAACGCGTGCAGCAGCACGAATAATCCGGCCATCGAAATAATTGTCAACACGAGGAACATTGCGCTCGTGACGGGATTGCGGCTGAACGGATTCGCAATGACGAGCACGCCGCACAACAGCGTGAGCGCCGCGAAGACGTAAAACAAAACGTCCGGCACCGCGCTTCCACCGAGCAAGTTATTGATAGCTTCCATTTCTAATCAGACCTTCACCGGAAAAGTTTCCTGTTCCTTCGCTTCTTCCAGTTTGTTTTTCCATTTCTGGATGCCGGGACTGACGCCGCCGAGCGCGAGGAGTTTTTCTTTATCGTAAATAAATTCCTGCCGCGTCAGGCCGGTGATGGAATAATCTTTTTGCAAAAAGATTGCTTCTTCCGGGCAAACTTCCTGGCAAAGACCGCAATAAATGCAGCGCAGAAAATTGATTTCAAATTCTTCCGGCATTTTTTCCGCGTTCGAGCGGTCGGCGGCAATTCCTGCCGGACCGGGCGGAGTGATTCGAATCGCTTTCGGTGGACAGACAAATTCGCAAAGCTGGCAGGAAACGCATTTCGTATTGCCTTCCTGGTCTTTTACGAGATATGGCGCGCCGCGATAACCTTCCGGCACTGCCCATTTCTGTTCGGGATATTCCATCGTGACCTTTTTGCCCTGGAACAGCGTGCCCCAGGCATGGCGCATCGTGACCTTCAGCCCGCCGATGATGGCGGGCACATAAAGTTTTTCCCAAAACGTCAATGGTTTGCGATTAACAATCATTTAACTTTTCATCCACAAGATTATTGCCGTCACTAAAATGTTCACCAGCGCGAGCGGCACGAAACGCCGCCAGCCCAAATCCATCAATTGGTCGTAGCGAAAACGCGGGAACATCCAGCGCACCCAGATGAACACCACCATCAGCGCGCAGACTTTCGTGAGGAAAATTAGAATCTGCAAAACGCTGATTCCAAGTGAATGCGCCGGCTGGTCGAGTCCCCAAAACGGCAGCGTCCAGCCGCCGAAAAACAGCGTCACCATCATGCCCGACGTCGCAACCATGTTGGAATATTCCGCGAGAAAAAACAGCGCGAATTTCATCGAGCCATATTCCGTGTGATAGCCGCCGACCAGTTCCGTCTCCGCTTCCGGCAGATCGAACGGCGTGCGGTTCGTTTCCGCGAACGACGCGACCATGAAAATGATGAACGACAGCGGCGCGTAAATCACAAGCCAGCCGTGCGTCGTCTGCCAGCCGATGATTTGGCTCAAATTCAAATTGCCTGCGATGAGAAAAACCGGGATCACGCTCATGCCCATCGCGATTTCATACGAAATCATTTGCGCGCTGGAACGGATGCCACCAAGGAACGGATATTTTGAATTCGCCGCGTAACCTGCGAGCACGATTCCATAAACGCCGAGCGATACGATGCCGAACGTGTAGAGAATTCCCACGTTCAAATCCGCGATGACCATTTTTTGATTTCCCATTTGCGAGCCAAACGGAATGACCGCGATGACGAGCAGCGAAGGAATGACCGCGAGCGCGGGCGCGAGCCAGAAATACGCTTTGCGCACGCCTGCCGGAGTAAAATCTTCTTTGAGCATGAATTTCAGACCGTCTGCGAGCGGCTGAAAAATTCCCATGCGCGTCAAAATCGGTCCGAGAATCGGAATATATTTCATGAACGGCGGCGCGACGCGATTCGGCCCGACGCGGTCCTGGATCCACGCCGAAACTTTGCGCTCCACCAAAACCGCGTAAGCCGCGATGGCATGCAACACGCCAATCGCCAGCGCGATTTTGACGATGCTGAAAATGATAAAGTTCCAGTCCATGTTAAATTTGCACCGTCACGCCGGTGTCGCCGAGGCTGGCCCACGTCAAACCGTTGAACGCGGAAACGTCCTTCGCCATTTCGTTGAACAAACCTTCAATCGTCAGGAAACCGTCCTGACCTGTGACGTTGTAAACCAAGTCGTGCAAAAATTCCCATTCGGCGCGCGCGGCGCCGGGCGCTTCGACGGCTTTCATGAATTTTTGGACGCGGTCTTTGATGTTTGTAAACGTGCCGCGTTTTTCGGCGTGCGCACAACCGGGCAAAACGTAATGCGCGAGCTTCGTCGTCGCGTTCGGCAAAATGTCGCTGACGATGAGCGTTTCCAATTTGGTAAGCAATTCCGCGTTGATGCCAAATTTCGTCACATCTTCGCCGAAAACGATGAGCGTTTTGATTTTTCCGCTCGAAATTCCACTGGCAATTTGCGCCAAATTCGTTCCCATTTTGCTGAAGCAAATTCCCGTGAGCCGCGCGCCGTTGCTGTTCGGATTTTTGTCCACGCTGACGAGCAATTTGTCGCCTTCGCCAACGCGCGCAACGGAATCGCTGATTGCGCCGAGTTTCGTTTTCAGTTTTGAAATCAGCCAGAGTTCTTCGTTCGTCTGCCGCGCTGAAGCAACAATTGCGACCGAACCTTGCGGCGCAGCTTTCAATTTTTCGGAAATCTCGTTGAGCGCAACCGTCCATGTGGATTTTTGTCCGCGAACAATCACATCGCGCAAACGGTCTTCGCGCTCGATCCATTTGTAATTCAAACGACCAGTGTCGCACATCCACGTCGAATTGACCGCGTCGTTCTGCCGCGGCTCGTAGCGATAAATTTTTTCTTCGCGCGAGCCAATGATGATGTTGCAGCCGGTCGCGCAACTCGTGCAGACACTTTTGGTTTCCTTCAAAAACCAAACGCGCATCTTGAAACGAAAATCCTTCGACGTAAGCGCGCCGACGGGACAAATGTCCACGGTGTTGAGCGTGTAATTATTGTCGAAAACTTTTCCCGGATACGCCGTGAGCGTGTTGTAGCTGCCGCGATTGACGATGCCGAGCGCGTCGTCGCCGACAACGTCCTTCGTGAAGCGGATGCAGCGCGTGCACAAAATGCAACGTTCGTCATCGAGCACGATGCGCGGGCCGAGGTCAACAGCTTTTGGCTTGTGAACTTTCGGTTCGACGAAGCGGCTCGCGCTCTGGCCGTAATCAACAGAATATTCCTGCAACTTGCATTCGCCGGCCTGATCGCAGATCGGGCAATCGAGCGGATGATTGATGAGCAAAAATTCAAGAACACCTTCGCGCATCTGTTTCACGTTCGGCGTGCTCGTGTAAATTTCCATGCCGGGCGAAATCGGCGTGGCGCAGGCAATAGCCGGACGCGGTGACTTGGCGATTTTCGGCGTGCCGTCGGCATTCAAAATCGGTTTACGATCCGGTCCGAGCGCGGGTGTGCCGAACTCGACGAGGCACATGCGGCAATTGCCCGCGACTGGCAGCTTCGGATGATAACAATAATGCGGCACATCCACGGCGATTTGCGCGCAGGCCTGAATCATCGTAGTCGGAATCGGCTTGCCGGAAATCGGGTCGGGCGTCGTCTTGGGCACTTCGATTTCGCGACCGTCCACCTTCACCTTGATTTTTTCAATCACAGGCGCGGGCTTGATTTCAGTTGTGGCTGCTGTTGACATTTATTTTTTAACGCAAAGGCGCAAGGGTGTGGAGACGCAAAGTAAAAAACTCCTTGCGACTTTGCTTCTCTGCGTCTTTGCGTTGAAATTTTTCATTTCAATGATGCGCTTCGGCCAATTCTTTTGGTTCAGCAGGCGCGGCAACTTGCTTCGCGTAACGCGCTTCATCCGCCGCGCCTTTGGCGACAAATTCGTCTTTGAATTTTCCGACAAAACTTTGCACCGGCCACGAGCAGGCTTCACCGAACGCACAAATCGTTCTGCCGCCGGGAATGTTGTCGGCTATCTTCACAAGATAATCCGCGTCGCTCGCGCGGCCTTCGCCGTGCGTGAGGCGATGCAACGCCTTGCTCATCCAAAGCGAACCTTCGCGGCACGGCGTGCATTGGCCGCAGCTTTCGTGCGCGTAAAATTCGGAAACATTGGCCAACGCTTCCACGATGTCGGTGGAATCATCCATAACAATAATTGCGCTGGAGCCGCTCATCGAACCGGCGGCGATCAGCGAATCAAAATCGTAAGGCAAATCGAGCATGTCGGTCTCGACCAAAATTTCTTTGCCATCGGCGTCCTTTTTCTTGAGCTTGAATTTTTCGCCGGCTTTGAAAACTTTCGCGGACGAACCGCCAGGAATAACAGCTTTCAATTTGCGACCGTCGCGCAAACCGCCGCCGAATTTAGGATCATTAATCAATTCGCCAATCGTCGCTTTGCCGACTTCAATTTCGTAGTAGCCGGGTTTTTTGACGTGACCGCTCAAGCTGACGATGCGCGTGCCGGTGTTGTTTGGCGTGCCGAGCTTTGCAAATTCCGCCGCGCCCATCGCGACGATGTGCTTCACGTTGCAAAGCGTCTCGACGTTGTTGACGATGGTCGGGCACATCCACAGGCCAAGAATCGCCGGAAAATACGGCGGCTTGATGCGCGGATACGGCCGTTTGCCTTCGAGCGATTCGATGAGGCCGGTTTCTTCGCCGCAAATATAAGCGCCCGCGCCACGATGAACGTGAATTTCCAAATCATAGCCGCTGCCCAAAATATTTTTGCCGAGGAAATTTTTCGCGCGGGCTTCTTTGAGCGCGGCGTTCAGAATTTTCGCGCCGTCCACCATTTCGCCACGGATGTAAATGTAAGCAAGATGCACGTCGTTGGCGAAGCAGGAGATAATCATGCCTTCGATCAACTGGTGCGGGTCTTTATACATGATTTGCCGATCCTTGAACGTGCCCGGCTCGGATTCGTCGGCGTTGCAAATCAGATAAATCGGCTTGCCGCTTTTGCGGTCAACGAAACTCCATTTGAGTCCGCAGGAAAATCCCGCGCCGCCACGCCCGCGCAGGCCGGAGGTTTTCACGTCTTCGCGAATTTGCTCCTGAGGCGAAAGTTTTTTGCCGTCGGGCAAATCTTTCGGCGCAATCGCGAGCGCTTTTTTCAACGCGTCGTAGCCGCCGTGACGCAAATAGCATTCGACGTCGGGCGTATAACCCGGTTCATCGGCATGTTTCAAAATCAATTTGTATTCTTGCGCCATATCAGCAACTTGACTCTCAATCAAAATTCTCTAGTTTATCGCGTTCCGTCCTGCCCGATGGTGTAACGGTAGCACAACAGACTCTGAATCTGTTTGTCATGGTTCAAATCCATGTCGGGCAGCCAATTCATTTGCATTTCCCCACAATCTCTTCCGCTTTCGCGTGCGAAACGTTTTCGTAAAAATCGTCGTTGCACATCATCACCGGTGGCGTGCCGCAACTGGCGAGACATTCGACGAACTCAACGGTGAACTTTCCGTCCGGCGTCGTTTGCGAACCGTGCGCGTGCGCGTCCAAACCGAATTTTTTGCAAAAATGTTCACGCAATTCATACGCGCCGCCCAACGCACAGCTCAACGTACGGCAGACTTTGATTTGATATTTGCCCATCGGCTGCTGTCGCAGCATCGGATAAAACGTGACCAACTCGTAAATGTTGATGGGCTGCAAATCCAATTTCTTTGCCGTCCACTCGATGGCTTCCTGCGAAATCCAGCCGAACGCATCCTGAATCGCGTGCAGCACCATGAGCGATGCCGCGCGTTTTTCAGGATAATGCGTGAGCAATTCGTTCACTTCCGCTTCGAGCGCGGGCGTCACCGAAAATCCGCCTTGATGTTGCAGCGGATTCGGAATCGGTTCTGTATTTACAGCCAAACTCATTTTAATTTTTCACCACAAAGTCACCAAGACACCAAGAAAAGAAAATTTCTTTTCCAAAACTTTGTGCCTTTGTGTCTTGGTGGTTCATAAAATTTTTATCTGTCACACTCGCCCATCACGAAATCGAGCGAGCCCAAAATCGCCACGGTGTCGCTGATCATCGTGCCGGGGAAAAGTTTCGGAATGATGCTCAAGTTCACAAATGATGGCGCGCGGATTTTCAGGCGATACGGCACGCCGCCGCCTTTGCTGTTGATGTAAAAGCCGAGTTCGCCCTTCGGATTTTCATGGCCGAAATAAATTTCGCCCGGCGGACAATTCATTCCTTCGGTGACGAGCATGAATTGATGGATCAATTCTTCCATCTTCGTCATTACTTTTTCTTTCGGCGGCAAAAGCACTTTTCCGTCGTCGTAATTGACCGGCTCTTTCGACTTGTTATCCGCGCCGCCGGGAATTTTTTTGATGCACTGTTTCAAGATGCGAGTGCTCTGGCGCATTTCTTCCATGCGAACCAAATAACGGTCATAGCAATCGCCGACCGAGCCGGTAGGAATATCAAATTCCAAATCTTTGTAGCAAAGATACGGCTGGTTTTTGCGCAAATCGTATTCGACGCCGCTGCCGCGCAAATTCGGGCCGCTCAATCCGTAATCAATCGCGTCCTGCCTGGAAATCACGGCGAGGCCGTGAACGCGATCAACCCAAATGCGATTGCGCGTGAGTAATGTTTCAAATTCGTTCAGCGCGGGAATAAATTCGTCGCAGAATTTCTGACATTGATCGAGCCAGTTCGGCGGTAAATCGCGCATGACTCCGCCGATGCGCGTGTAACTGGTCGTCAATCGTGCACCGGAAATGGATTCGGCCAGATTGTAAATTTTTTCGCGCTCGGTGAAGCTCAACAAAAACACCGTGACTGCGCCCATGTCCATCGCGAACGCGCCGAGACCTAGCAAATGCGCGGAAATGCGCGCGAGTTCGGCGCACATAACGCGGATATATTGGCAGCGCGGCGGCAATTTGTCGTGAATGCCGAGCAATTTTTCCACCGCGAGCGCGTAGGCGACATTGTTCGCCAGCGGCGCGAGATAATCCAGACGGTCGGTATAAGGAATGAACTGCGTGTAGGTCATGTTCTCGGCGATTTTTTCGTCGCCGCGATGCAAATAACCGATGTCGGGGTCGGCCTTGGTGATGATTTCGCCGTCCAATTCCAAAACAATCCGCAACACGCCGTGCGTGGCCGGATGCGATGGCCCCATGTTCAAGACCATGCGCTCGTCCTGAAATTCTTCAGCCACCTGCGCGTTTCGCGAAGCGGAATCTGGAATCTCAATGTCTTGAACGGTTGCCATTAAATTATTTCTTTTCGATTGGTCCCGGACCTTTTGGATGACCGTGCGCTTCTTGAATTTCTTTTCGTCGTTCGAGCCGCGACATCGTTTCGATGGAATCAGTTTCGGGAATGCGGATTCTCGGCTCGCGCGATTGCGCGGAATTTCCACCGGCAACTGTCACGAACGGCCCGCCTTCCATCGGCGTCAATTTTGTAAATGCGACGCCGGGCAATTCGCTCGGCTTGCCCGCGAGCGGAAAATCTTTGCGCAATGGAAAATATGGATAGCCTTCCCACATCAAAATGCGGCGCAAATCGGGATGGCTGCGGAAATGAATTCCCATCATGTCGTAAATTTCGCGCTCATGCCAATTCGCCGTCGCCCAAATGGAAATCACGCTCGGCAATTTTGATTTTTCCTCGCTGACATCGGTTTTGAGCCGGATTTCATTGCCGTTTCGCAGTCCGCGCAAATGATAAACAATCGTCCAGCGCGGGTCGTCGCCGTAATTATCAATGCTCGTGATGTCCACGAGGTAATTGAAATCCAAATCGTTTTTCATGTAGGTGCAGGCTTCGACGATTTGATCGGCGTCGCCGATTTTCACGGAAATTTCGCCGCGAAATTCCGACGGTTCAGAAATCAAATCTCCGAACTTCGCTTTCAATTTCTGTGCGGATTCCAGAGAAGTCATTTACGCCGCTTCCTTTTTTAAATTCGTAATCGTGAGTTTGCTCAAAACCGGCTCTTTGCTGATTTTATTTTGCAATTTCATCAGCGCGTCAAGCACGGCTTCAGGACGCGGCGGGCAACCGCTCACATAAATATCCACAGGAATGATTTGATCCACGCCTTGCAACACGGCGTAGCTGCGATACATGCCGCCGGTCGAGGCGCACGCGCCCATGGCGATGCACCATTTCGGCTCGGCCATCTGGTCCCAAATCCGTTTGACGGACAGCGCCATTTTGTAAGTGACCGTGCCGGCGACAATCATGCAATCAGCCTGACGCGGCGAAAAGCGCATAACTTCGGAACCGAAACGGGAAATATCGAAGCGGCTCGCGCCGACGGCCATCAATTCAATCGCGCAACAGGCCAGACCCATCGGCATCGGCCAGACGGAATTTTTGCGAAACCAGTTGAGCGCGGCGTCAACGGTCGTCACGACGACGTCGCCTTCGATCTTCGAATTGTAACCGATTTCGCTTTGCGTTTGCATATAATTACGCTGTCAAAACAGAAACGGAATTAACGTAACTCGGCGGAAATTTGCGGGCAAGTCAATTTGTGATTTTTTTCACAATGTTTTCTTTTAACACAATTGTAACAAACGAAATCTCGTCCAATCTGCTATCAACTTGCGCTTGTCGCGGGCGGAAATTCGCGTAGAATTAAAAACTGCGATGGCGCGAACTATGAAAACTTTTGCGGAATTGAATTTTCCGGGGCGATTGATCGCCGTCGAAGGTCTCGACGGCTCGGGCAAGTCCACGCAGATTTATCTGCTCAAGCGCTGGCTCGAGGCCGAAGGCATCAAAGTTTATTTCAGCGAATGGAATTCATCCGAAATCGTCAAATCCGCCACGAGCAAAGGCAAAAAGCGGGAACTGCTCACGCCGACGACGTTCAGCCTGATCCATGCGACCGATTTTGCAGACAGATACGAACGTCATTTACTGCCGCTCTTGCGCGCGGGCTACATCGTGCTGTGCGACCGCTATGTTTTCACGGCATTCGCGCGGGACGTGACGCGCGGCTGTCCGCCGGATTGGGTCCGCGGTCTTTACAGTTTTGCCGCGCAACCGGACCTCACGATGTTTTTCAAGGCGGATTTGGAAGTTTCGTTGAACCGGATTCTCGAAGGCCGGCCGAAATTAAAATTTTTTGAGGCGGGAATGGATCTACGGCTTTCGACCGATCCGTATGAAAGTTTCCGCATTTTTCAGGGTCGTATTTTGGATCAATACATGGCGATGAGCGGCGAGTTTGATTTTGTGGTGATGGACGCAAACGAAAATGTCGAGAAACAACAAGTGCTGGTGCGCAAGCTGGTCGGCGAAAAAATTGATTTGAAAAAATTCCGGCGCAAGAGTCCGCTGCCGTTGCCGCCGCAATTTCGCACGGATGAGAAAATGAAGGAAACCGAAGAGGACATGGCCGCCACCGTATGAGCGCAGAAGCCGCAAAAGTTGAATCGAAAAAATGCCGCAAGTTTTACGGCCACGGCATTCCGCGCGTGAAACTGGAAGACCTCGCGGGCAAATTGATCGTGGTCGAAGGCGCGGACGGTTCCGGGCGCTCGACGCAAATCGCGCGGCTCGTGGACTGGCTCGAAACGCGCGGACATCCGACGGTGCAAGTGGGCTTGAAACGCTCCACGCTTGTCAGCAAGGAATTGGAACAGGCTCAAGAAGGAAATATTTTGAGCCGGACGACGTTGAGCCTTTTTTATGCGACGGATTTTGCCGATCAATTGGAAAACATCATTTTACCCGCGCTGAAAGCGGGTTTTATCGTGCTGGCCGACCGTTACATTTATACCTTGATGGCGCGCGACATGGTGCGCGGCATGGACGAAACGTGGCTGAAAAATCTTTATGGCACCGCCGTCGAACCGGACGCGGTATTTTATCTTTCCGTCGAGCCGCAGGAACTCGTGCAGCGCAATCTTTCCAAGAATGCGACGTTGGATTATTGGGAAAGCGGGATGGACTTGGGATTTTCGCGCGATATGTTCGACAGCTTTTTGAAATATCAAACTTCGATGCAGGCGGCGTTCCGAAAATTGCAGAAAACTTATCGCTTCCAAATCGTGGACGCCAATCGTCCGGTAGGTTCCATCACGAAGGAATTGCGAAAGAAAATCCGCGTATTGCTCGCGGGACAATAATCAAGCGCAGGTTTTTGCCAGGGCGGCAGCAGGGGGATTTGTCATGGGCGCAACGTTTGGCGGCGCGTTGGTGGAATTGGATTTGTGCGGCGGATGTTTCAGCAATTCTTCAAATTCTTTTTGCTGTTCCGGCGTCAGTTGCCTGCGGATTTGCCGGTTCACGTCCTGAATGACTTCACGCATTTGAGGCGCGGCATTGGTCCAGATGGCGTGATTTCGTTCCTGGCCGGCGGCGATGATTTTTCCAATTTTGTCCTTTTGCTCCGGCGTCAATTGCAATTTGTCATTCAGTTGCTGGATGAACTGTTTCCCGATTTTTTCGGCCATCGGGCGCGGCAGGGGAATGTCGGTCGGCGGACGCAGCGTGTTTTCAAACGGATGATGCCAACGATGGGAATGATTTGCCACCAAACCGCCGGTCATAACGCCTGCGGCAAAAATCACCAAAGAAGCCAGAATGACTTTCCAGGAATTCACTGTGCTTGATCGCTTTGGTCAACGGAGGCCAGCAACGTGCTGTCCAGATTTTGCGAAAGGTCGCCGTTCGCGTCGCTTGCCGCCGCCGGAACGAACAAGGCAAACGCGCCGCAAACCAGCGCGATGGCGACGCACGACATCGCCGCGCGCCAAAGCCCATACACCCACAGATTCAATTTCTGCGCGGCGCCGCGTGAACCCAGCAGCGCCGTGATGCGCTTCTCAAAAGCATACGGCACATTATCCGCCGGCGCATTTGCGCGGGCGGCGGCGATCAATTTCTTCTGAAGTTCGACTAAATTCATACAATTAACTCAAGTTTTCAGACGCGAATCGTCCGCGTCGGGTTACATCACAGATATTTGTCCTTTGCCATTTTTGCCAGAATTTTCCGCATTTCCGCGCGTGCGCGAAAAGCGCGGACTTTCACCAGCGGCACCGACCAGCCGGTCAACTGGACGATCTCCTTCACCGAACGGTCTTCAATTTCCAGCAACGTAATCACGAGCCGCGCCTGCGGTGAAAGTTTTTCCAAAACGCGCCCGACCAATAATTTCGCCGCGTCGGCGTTGTCGCTCGCGGTTTCCGGCGCGGTCACAAAACGTTCCAGCCAATCATTTTCCGGCTCGCTCAAATCAGTGAACGGTGATTCGCGGTTGCGCTGGTGGCCGCGCAAAAAATCGTAGCATGTGCGGACGGCCATCCGCATCAGCCAATGCTCGAACGGCGCTTCGCCGCGAAAACTTTTCAGCTTGTCGAACGCCTTGAGCCAGACTTCCTGGGCGATGTCTTCGACTTCGCTGTCGCGGCGGGCGTAGCGGCGCGCGGTCGCAAAGACGCGCGGCGAATATTTTTGCACGAGCGGCTCGAAGCTCGCGGCGTCGCCCTTGAGCACCGCCGCGATCAATTCCGCTTCAGTTCGTTCCATTGCGGGAGAAATCTGGCAGAATTTTTTTTGCCGCAAAAGCCAAAAGCGGATTAAGAATTCAGCGAGGACGGATTTGCAGCGCCTTTTCCAATTCAACCGAAAATTGCGAAACACTTTCGGCAATGGTGTGCGGCTTTTCGGTCAGGCCGTTCCAAAATTTTTCCGCGCGCTCTGGCTGGCGGCGGATGATTTCAGCGGCAGCGATGATCAACGAAAGGTTGTTGTTCACTTCGTGGCGCAGCCTGGCGAGCTTTTTGTTCAGCTCGCAAATTTCATCCACGTTCAATGTGACCGGCTCTTTAGGCAAAGGCATCCGCAAACAATCGGGAAAACGCCGGCAAAATCAAGTTTGTTCCGGCAGGAAAATTGAAAACTGGAGCGAGCGAAGGGATTCGAACCCTCGACATTCACGTTGGCAACGTGACGCTCTACCGGACTGAGCTACGCTCGCTTCCAAAAAAGAGACTACGCAAAGGGGAAAGATTTGCCAACAGGATTCTTGTCACGCCACGGCGGGTGCCTGGCTTGTCTCCGCGCCAAGAGTGGCGCGAATGACCTTGATCATTTCGTCGAAATTGACCGGCTTGGGAAAAAATGCCACGGCGCCGCTTGCGGTCGCCCGCTGTTTGTTTTTTTCCTCCACCACGCCGCTGATGACGATGATGGGGATTTTTTTTGTTTCATCCACGCGATGCAGCCAATCCATGATGCGAAAACCGTCCCACGAAACGCCGCTGACATCCGGCGGAAACGTGATGTCCAGCAAAACCAAATCCGGCTTTTCCTTGCGCACAAGCGACACGCCTTCCGAGCCGTCCAAAGCGGTGAAGACCTGATAACCCGCGCTCTGCAACTTCATCGAAGTCGTCTTGAGGATGATTTCGTTGTCGTCAATCACCAAAATTTTTTTTGCGGACGGCGCTGTGCTCATAAAATTTTCCGATTCAGTTTAGTTAACCAGCCTGATAATCCGCAGCAACGCTACCAAAATTGCCCTTGTCATGCCAAGCCTTTTTATCCGCTTTGATTCCGGGCGCTTCAATCGCTAAAATACCCGCGTGAGCAATGTCTTTTATGCGCCCGGCGAACAACGCGCCGCCAAGGTCAACGACCTCTTCGCCTCCATCGCCCGACGTTACGATTTGCTGAACGACCTGCAAAGCTTCGGCCTGCACCGCCTTTGGAAACGCCGCGTCGTCCGCCTCGCCAAGGTAAAATCCGGCGACCGCGCGCTCGACTTATGCTGCGGCACTGGAGACATTTCATTTGCACTCGCCAAAAATGGCGCGGAAACGACCGGACTCGATTTCAGCGAAAAAATGCTCGAAGTCGCGCAATCCCGTTTTGAAAATTCAAAACTTAAAATTCAAAATATAAAATTCACCCAGGGCGACGCGCAGCAAGTTCCGTTTCCCGACAATTCCTTCGATGCCGTGACCGTTGGCTACGGTTTGCGAAATCTCGCGAGCTGGGGACGCGGCGTGGACGAAATGGTTCGCGTGGCCAAACCGGGCGGACGAATTGTCGTGCTGGATTTTGGCAAACCGCCAAATTTTCTCTGGCGCAAAATTTATTTCGCTCACTTGCGCTGCTCCGTGCCGCTCATCGGGCTTTTATTTTGCGGCAACTCACAAGCTTACGCCTATATTTTGGAATCGCTCAAAAATTATCCGGCGCAGTTGGCCATCGCCGGAAAAATGCGCGGACTGAAACTCGCAAATGTCCGCGTCATCAATCTGCTCGGCGGCGCGATGGCGATCAATTACGGGGAAAAACCGGCCTGAATCACATTTGATCCACGACTTCAATTCCGAGAACGTCCAGCCCTTGTTTCAAAACCCGCGCCGTCAAATCACACAGCGTCAAACGTGATTCGCGAACTGCGCCTTCCGACTTGAGCACTGGACAATTTTCGTAGAATGAGGTGAACTTTCCAGCCAGTTCAAAAAGATAATTGCACAGAAAATTCGGACGATATTCCTCGGCGACGGCTTCCAGCGTCAGCCCGAAATTCAGCAAATGCTTCGCCAGCGCGATTTCTTCCGGCGCAATCAGATTCAATTCTGACTTCTGACTTCCGGCTTCCGGCTTCTGCTTTCGAAAAATGCTTTTGATCCGCGCATACGCATATTGCAAATACGGCGCGGTGTTGCCGTTGAGCGCGAGCATTTTGTCCCAACTGAAAATGTAATCGCTCTGGCGGTTCGGCAGCAGATCGGCGTATTTCACCGCGCCAATGCCGACGACGCGCGCAATCTCTTTGCGCTGCGCTTCCGGCAAATCCAGATTTTTTTCGGAAACAATTTTGAAAGCGCGTTCTTCTGCTTCATCGAGCAAATCAGAAAGTTTCACGGTCTCGCCGCTGCGCGTTTTGAACGGCTTGCCGTCTTCGCCCAAAATCGAACCGAACCAGACGTGAGCCAGTTTCGTTTCCACTTTCCGCTTTCCGCTTTCCGCTTTTGCTGTTTGCCATTTTTTGAACGCGGCAAAAATTTGTTGAAAGTGCAATTGCTGACGGCCGTCGGTGACATAAATGATTTCGTCCGGCTGCCATTTTTCCATGCGATACGCGAGCGTCGCCAAATCGGTCGTCGAATAATTAAAACCGCCGTCGCTTTTGCGGATGAGCGCGGGATGCTCTTTTAATTGCGGATTGTCGTCGAAGAAAACGGCTATCGCGCCTTCACTTTCGCGGGCGATTTTCTTTTCCAACAATTCGTCCACAAGTGGCGCAAGTTTATCATTGTAAAAACTTTCGCCCCACGAATAATCAAACTCCACACCTAGCCGAGCATAAATTTCGTCAAATTGCCATTCAGACAACGCAAGCATTTCGGACCAGATTTTCAGATTTTCTTCGTCGCCATTTTGCAGCTTCACTAATTCCTGTCGCGCAGCTTCAAGTGTCGCTGGATTCTCTTTGCACTCGGCGCTGATTTTTTTGTAGAGCCGCTCCATTTCACCGATCGCGTCGGTTGCAAGCGCAGCGGAATTAAGTTCACGCTTCCAGCCGACGAGCAACATTCCAAACTGCGTCCCCCAATCGCCGATATGATTGTCGGTGACGACCCGATGGCCAAGCAGTCGCAACGTGCGCACCAGCGAATCGCCAAGAATCGTCGAGCGGATGTGACCGATGTGCATCGGCTTGGCGACGTTCGGCGAACTGAAATCAATGACGACGGTTTTCGGCGACGCAGTTTTGGCGAAAAACAAATGTTCGCCGCACGCAGCGGATTCAAGCGTTTGCGCGAGCGCGACGGGCTTGAGCCGGAAATTCAGAAAGCCTGCGCCGGCAATTTCCACTTTCTCGCAAACATCGGAAACATTCAATTTTGCCAAAACATTTTCGGCAAGCTGGCGCGGATTTATTTTACGTTGCTTGGCAAGCGACATCAGCGCGTTGCTTTGGTAATCACCAAATTTCGGATCAGGACATGGACGGACCAAAACAATTGAAACGTCCGTGTCCGGCAAAATTTCGCGGGCGGCGGCTTGCAGTTTCAGTTCGATTTGTTTGTGCGGAAGCACGGAAAGATTTTAGCCACAGATGGGCACAGATGAACACAGATTTTTCAAACGGCTCGCGAGGACGCTTGCCCCACCAATTACTTTTTTCCGTGCTCGCGGATGATGTTGAGCATGGCTTCGGCGTTGGAAGCTTGTTCGAGCGATTGGCGGAATTCGGCTTTATGCAATAATTTCGCGATGTTGGCGAGCGTGTGAAGATGTTTTTGAAATTGTCCCTGCGGCACGAGAAAAAGCATGACGAGTTTGACCGGTTGATTATCGAGCGCCTCAAAATTCACGCCGCTCCGCGAACGTCCCAGCGCGCCGACGACTTCAAAAATCAAATCTGTCGAAGCGTGCGGAATGCCGATGCCAAATCCGATTCCCGTGCTCATCGAGGTTTCGCGCTTCTTGACGGCGGCGGTAACGGCATCGCGGTCGGCGGGCTGAATCTTTCCGGTGGCCACGAGATTGCCGATCAATTCGTCAATCGCTTCCCAGCGGTTCGTCGCGCGCAAATCGGAGATGATTTGCTCTTTGCTCAAAATGTCTGCTAAATCCATATCGTGCGGCTAAAGAATTGACCCGAAACGCGCAAACATATCAAGAGCGAATTGTTGACAAGTTACTCGCGTCGGACTCAAAGCAGTTTTTGAAGCCCGTGAAAAATCATTCCGGTGCATTCAAAAAGCCAACGGAAAGCGTTCAGTAATCCAACTTTTGCCGTGAGCAACGGAATTCCAAAAAGCAAAACCGCGACGTTGCCGAGAAAAATGATCACTGCCGAAAATAAATAACCTTGCGATGTGATGTCGCTTTGGCGCGTTTGCAGCGTGTGAAATGTCAGCGTCACATGAAATCCATACGCCGCGCCGACGAGCAAATGGAAATAAACGAAATAATTTTTCCAATCCCAAATAAAATGGCCGATGGCAAAAGCCGCAATGACGATGACGACGTAAAGCGGGAAAAAATATGGCGCCAGTGTGATAAGAAAATTCGTTTTGCTCACAACGACGTGACCGCCGCTCGACGTGACTTTCATTCGCTTCACCTTTCCGCCGAACAGCCACGTCCACAGCGCGTGGGTCAATTCGTGGCCGAAAACGTAAATCCACATTGGCTTGGGCAGCAGGAAGAAAATCACGCACCAGCAGGCTGCACCGCCGAGAAAAGGAATCCACGTCGTGTCCGCTGTGCCGCTGGCGCGCAAAACTTTCCATAAAGCCATCGCAGCACCCGCGCAAATTGGCAGCAACAAAACGGCGATGAAAAATTTGATCCACTTCGGCACGCGCGAAAGATTAACCGCAGGGACACAGAGACGCAGAGGAAAATTTATCAAAAATTGTAGGAGACGACGTAAGGAGTCTCTGAATATTTTATTTTGAGCCTCGTGACCTCGGCTCCTACAAAACTTTGGACTTTGAACTTTGGACTTTGGACGTAAATTTGTCGCATGACAAAAGACGAAGTTCTGAAAATCTTTCGTGAAACGGGCGCGCTGCTCGAAGGCCATTTCGTTCTCCGCAGCGGATTGCACAGCCGCCAATTCTTTCAATGCGCGCTCGCGCTCCAGCAAATGCCCGTCGTGGAAAAACTCGGCGAAGCGCTGGCGAAGAAGGTGGAAAAATTCGAGACGGTCACCGTCATCGCGCCGGCGATTGGCGGACTGGTCATCGGACAGGAAGTCGCGCGGCAACGGCGCGCGCGATTTATTTTTCCTGAAAAAGAAGACGGCAAATTGGTTTTGCGACGCGGATTCAAAATTGAGAAGGGCGAAAAAATTCTCGTCGTCGAGGATGTCGTGACCAAAGGCGGGCGCGTGCAGGAGACGATTGACATCGTCCATGCGAATGGCGGCTACGTCGTCGGCGTGGCGGCGATTGTGGACCGCTCGAACGGCGCGGTGAAATTCGGCGTGCCGTTTGTGAGTTTGCTGTCGTTGCAAGTCGAGGCGTTCGAGGCGGACAAATTGCCGCCGGATTTGAAAGCGATTCCAGCCACCAAGCCGGGCAGCAAATAATTTTCAGTTTCCCATTGTGTCAACGGAAGTCATGCGGCGAATTTCTAGTTCATCGTAGCGCCTTTGGATTGAAGGCAGCGTCAGCGAAAAAACCAGCGTGAGAATGACTCCGGGCAGGAGCAGCGCAAACCAGACGGCGTAAGGCTGGCTGGACACGACGGCGGCAAATCCCGCAATCGTCAGCAGGATTCCCATCGCGATGAAAATTTTCATCGTGGCCAGGACGAAATTGCGCGCTTTGCCTTTTGAGGCAAGCAGGCCGAGCAACGCGCCAAAACAACCGATGACCGAACCGCCGATGCCGCCAATTCTTCCGGCTTGTTCCGGCATCCACCAATTACCAACAGTGCCAATAAGTCTTGGCGGACGAATGTAAACTGTTCCTTGCCCTTGAAATCTTCTTTGCAAACTTCGCGGCCTTCGCGCGACTCTTTAACTGCGCCACAATTTTTCCTCGTTGCGCCAATGCGACGCTTTTGGCGCAATTTGCAATTGCGTTCAATTGATTTGAATTTCGATTTTTGCCTTTGTTTTTCAGAGTTTTTAACATTTTTGTGCCAGCGGCATCGTAATTGCACAAGAAATCAAAGACAAAAGTCGAACAACAAAGAAACCAAGCAACAAAGCTGAATTTGTCTTCGTTACTTTGTTACTTTGTTGTTCAAAAAACAAAAGCCGATTAACAAAACGATTTTATGGCAAAAGTATTAGGCATTGATTTGGGAACGACGAACTCCTGCATGGCGGTCATGGAAGGCGGCGAGCCGCTCGTTCTGGAAAATTCCGAGGGCAAACGCACCACGCCCAGCGTCGTCGCGTTCATGAAAAGCGGCGAGCGCGTGGTCGGCGACGCGGCCAAGCGCCAGGCCGTCACGAATTCCCGCAATACGATTTATTCCATCAAGCGTTTCATGGGTCGCAAGTTTGATGAAGTCGGCGAAGAAATCAAACGCATGCCTTACAAAGTGGTGAAGGCGTCGAACGGCGATTGCGCCGTCGAAGTGGAAGTGGACGGCAAGCCGCAAAAGTTTTCGCCGCAGGAAATTTCCGCGATGATTCTTTCCAAATTGAAAGCCGACGCCGAAACGCGCCTCGGCGAAAAAATTTCACAGGCCGTCATCACCGTTCCCGCTTACTTCAACGACTCGCAACGTCAGGCCACGAAGGATGCCGGTAAAATCGCCGGCCTCGAAGTGCTCCGCATCATCAACGAGCCGACCGCCGCGTCGCTCGCTTACGGCCTCGACAAAAAGAAAGATGAGAAGATTGCCGTTTACGATTTGGGCGGCGGCACGTTCGATATTTCCGTTCTCGAAATCGGCGACGGCGTTTTTGAAGTGAAGGCCACGAACGGCGACACGCATTTGGGCGGTGACGATTGGGACAATAAATTGATGGATTGGATTCTCGACGAATTCAAAAAGGAATCCGGCATGGATTTGCGCAAGCAACCCGACGCGCTCCAACGCATCAAGGAAGAAGCCGAGAAAGCCAAGATTGCGCTCTCCAGTTCGACGACCTACGACATCAACCTGCCGTTCATCACGGCGGACGCGAGTGGGCCGAAGCATATTCAAAAAACTTTGACGCGCGCGAAGATGGAGCAACTCACCGACGATTTGTTCGAGCGCACCATCAAGCCCGTTCAAGCCTGCTTGAAAGACGCGGGCATCGAAGCCAGCAAGATTGACGAACTCGTGCTCGTCGGTGGCATGACGCGTATGCCGCGAGTCGTTGAGACCGCGCACAAACTCGTCAGCAAACCGCCGCATCAAGGGGTGAATCCCGACGAAGTCGTTGCGATTGGCGCCGGCATTCAGGGCGGCGTACTCAAGGGCGAAGTCAAAGACGTTCTCCTGCTCGACGTGACTCCACTTTCGCTCGGCATTGAGACGCTCGGCGGTGTGTTCACGAAATTGATCGAGCGCAACACCACGATTCCCTCGCGCAAATCGGAAATTTTCTCCACTGCCAGCGACAATCAGCCCGGCGTGGAAATTCATGTCCTGCAAGGTGAACGCCAGTTCGCGAAGGACAACAAGACCATCGGCAAATTTCAACTCGCGGACATTCCGCCCGCGCCGCGCGGCGTGCCGCAGATCGAGGTGACGTTCGACATTGACGCCAACGGCATTTTGCACGTCGGCGCGAAAGACCTCGGCACAGGCAAGGAACAGAAGATCACCATCACGGCCAGCAGCGGTCTCTCGAAGGACGAAGTCGAGAAGATGCGCAAGGACGCCGAAGCGCACGCGGACGAGGACAAGGCGCGCATCGAAGAAATCCAGACGCGCAACGAAGTGGACGGCGCTGTTTATCGCACCGAGAAACTGGTCAAGGACAACGCGGACAAAATTTCCGCGGACGACAAGACCAAGCTCGAAGGTGCGATCAATGCCGCCAAAGAAGCGCTCAAGGGCAGCGACGCGGCGGCCATCAAATCCGCAGGCGAAAAGTTGAACGAAGTCGCGCAAGCCGTCGGCTCGGAAATTTACAAAGCGGCTGCGGCGAAAGCTCAAGCTGAAAAAGCGCAAGCCGGTGGCAGCGGCCAGCCGCAAGGTGAACAGCCGAAGTCCGAGGAAAAAAAGGACGAAGGCGTGATTGACGCGGAAGTTGTGGACGAGAAGAAATAAATGGCAGCGAGCGTTGACATTTTTGCCAGCATGAAAAGTGGAAAATTATTATCGGTGTTAGATAAACTGGGAGCAGTTGGAGCATTTCTCGCCGCTGCCGCCGCGCCGTGTTGTTTTCCATTGCTTGCGGCGGCTGGCGCGGCATTGGGCTTGAGTTTTTTGCGGTCGTGGATTGGCTACATGGATTACGCGATTCAAGTCTGCGTCGTCATTTCAGCGATTGGCTGCGTATTTGCATTTCGCCAGCACAAACAAATCTGGCCGTTGATTGTTGGATTGGCGAGCGCAGCAATGGTTTTCTTCGCTTACTACGTTAATTATCGAGTCGCGCTTATTTATACAGGATTGGCGGGTTTAGTTGTGGCGGCAATCGGAAACATCATCGCAAAACGGAAAGCGCGCTCATGCTGTGACGCTGTTCAGTTACAATCCATAATCACTTGCCCGAAATGCGGCCATCAAAAAGAGGAAACGATGCCGACGGATGCGTGTTTGCATTTTTATGAGTGTGAAAAATGTCACGCGACATTACGGCCAAAGCCGGGCGACTGTTGCATATTTTGTTCATTCGGTTCGGTGAAATGTCCGCCAATTCAGGCGGCGAGTTAAAAAAAATTTCTCATCGCGGGTGCGATGAACTTTGAAAACAAAATGAAATTGGAGCAGACAAATTTGAGCAAACCGGAGGTTGGCGTGGTAGGGCGCGTCACTCCGTGCGCGCCGTCGTTTGTCAATACGCGAGCGGCGGGCAGAGGACTGCCCGCCCTACCCAGCGCCGGAGGCGCGCACGATAGTAGCCCACGGCGCGAGCCGTGGGTTGCATCGCCGTTCCGGTCAAGCTCCGGCAGGAGCGAAAGAATCGGGTCGCGCGGAAATTTATTTCTGTCGCCCCTCCGGGGCTTGAGGCATTTGAACACTTTTCCCACGGTTGTCACCGTGGACTACTATCGTTCGCCGCTCTGCGGCTGCGAAAGGACGCCAAATTAAAAAATTTTCTCATCGCGGGTGCGGTGGGATTTGATTACGGTAATAAACCAAACAACAAACAAAACAAACTATGGCACTAAACGTAAAACCAATCGGCGACCGCATCCTGGTCGAGCCGGCTGAAGAAAAAGAAACCAAAAAGGGCGGCATCATCATTCCCGATACCGCCAAGGAAAAACCGCAGGAAGGCATCGTCGTCGCGCTCGGCACGGGCAAGACGAACGACGACGGCAAAAAAATTCCGTTCGAAGTCAAAAAGGGCGACCGCGTATTGGTCTCCAAATACGGCGGCACGGAAATCAAAATTGACGGCAAGGAATACAAGATTTTGTCGAGTGACGACATTTTGGCAGTCCTTGAGTAACTCACGATTTAACAATTAAAATTCAAAACGAAATAAAATTATGGCAGCTAAACAATTGATATTTGATGAGCAGGCACGGCAGGCGATTTTGCGCGGCGTGTCCAAGCTTTCCAAGGCAGTCGTCGCGACGCTCGGCCCGAAAGGCCGCAACGTGGTGATTGACAAAAAATTCGGTTCGCCGACGGTCACCAAGGACGGTGTGACGGTCGCGAAGGAAATCGAATTGGAAGACCCATACGAAAACATGGGCGCGCAGATGGTCCGCGAAGTCGCCAGCAAAACGAGCGATACGGCGGGCGACGGCACGACGACGGCGACGGTTCTCGCGGAATCCATTTATCGCGAGGGCTTGAAGTTCGTCACGGCGGGCGCGAATCCCATCGGCATCCAGCGCGGCATCAACAAAGCCGTTGAATCCGCAGTCGGCCAGCTCGACAAGATCGCGAAAAAAGTTAAGGACAAAGAAGAAATCAAACAGGTCGCGGCAGTTTCTGCGAACTGGGATTATGACATCGCCGACAAGATCGCCGACGCGATGGATAAAGTCGGCAAAGACGGCACAATCACGGTCGAAGAAGCGAAGTCCATCGAGACGACGCTCGACGTGGTGGAAGGAATGCAGTTCGACAAAGGTTATTTGTCGCCGTATTTCGTCACCAGCGCGGACACGATGGAAGCGAAACTCGAAGACGCTTACATCCTGCTTTACGAAAAGAAAATCAGCAGCTTGAAAGATTTGCTGCCGATTCTCGAAAAGACGGCGAAGCTCGGCAAACCGTTGCTCATCATCTCGGAAGAAGTCGAAGGCGAAGCGCTCGCGACTCTCGTGGTGAACAAATTGCGCGGCACAATCAATGTGTGCGCCGTCAAAGCGCCCGGCTTCGGCGACCGACGCAAAGAAATGTTGCAAGACCTCGCGGTGTTGACCGGCGGAAAATTCATCACGGAAGACCTCGGCATCAAGCTCGAGAGCGTTGAATTGGCCGATTTGGGTCGCGCGAAAACGATTGTCGTGGACAAAGAAAACACGACGATTGTCGAAGGCAACGGAAAATCCTCGGACATTCAAGGCCGCGTGAACCAGATTCGCCGGCAGATTGAAGAAACGACGAGCGATTACGACCGTGAAAAATTGCAGGAACGACTCGCGAAGTTGGCCGGCGGCGTGGCCGTCATCAACGTCGGCGCGGCGACTGAAACGGAAATGAAGGAAAAGAAAGCGCGCGTCGAGGACGCGTTGCACGCGACCCGCGCGGCGGTCGAAGAAGGCATCGTGGCCGGCGGCGGCGTGGCGTTGATCCGCTGCATCGCGGCGATCGAAGCCACGAAGGGCGCGAACGAAGACGAAACCATCGGCATCGGAATCATTCTCCGCGCCGTGGAATCGCCGTTGCGCTCGCTTGCGGCGAACGCGGGCGTCGAAGGCTCGGTCATCGTTCAGGAAGTCAAGAAACGCAAAGGCAACGAAGGTTACAACGTCGCGACCGGCGAATACGAAGACCTCGTGAAGGCTGGCGTGGTTGACCCGAAGAAAGTCACGCGCAGCGCGCTGCAAAACGCGGCGAGCATCGCGGGCCTCTTGCTCACGACCGAATGCCTCATCACCGACGCGCCGGAAAAAGAAAAGGCCGCGCCGATGGGCGGCGGTCACGGCGGCGGAATGGGTGACATGGGCGGCATGGGCGGTTACTAAGTCTGTTCGTTAAAAATTCAAGCGCGGCTGGAAGAAATTCCGGCCGCGTTTTTTATTTGTAGGAGTCGAGGTAACGAGACTCAAATTTTCGATTGAGAAAAAATCAGAGACTCCTTACGTCGCCTCCTACGAAATTATTTATGTAAAGAATGTTTGACGCATGACAAGGATGCTTTACACTGGCTGGAATATGAAACCACACGTCAAAAAATATTATTTGCGAATGAGCCTCGGATTCATTGCGTATGCTTTTGGAATTTTTGCGCTGCATTACTTCTTCAAAGGCAAAGAGCATTCGCCATATAGATATTTGCTAATTCTATTGCCGATTCTACCGTTGATTTATGTCTCTGCTACCATCATTCGCTTCATTTCAGAAACGGATGAGATGTGGAGGCAGATTTTTACTGAAGCGTTCGCTTTTTCAGCCATCGCCACGGGTTTCACCTGTGTTAGTTATTTGTTTCTCCAAAACATTGGCGCACCGGAATTTCGTGCATATTGGGCGTTCGACATTATGTGGGGCTACTATTTTATCGGGTTGTTCTTTTCGTGGCGGAGGTATAAATGAAAAACCGTTTGCGCGAACTGCGCGCGGCGAAAGAATGGTCGCAATCCGATCTGGCCGATAAACTCGGCGTCTCGCGCCAGACCGTCAACGCGATTGAAACGGAAAAATACGATCCAAGTCTGCCGCTGGCCTTCAAAGTCGCCCGCCTGTTCAAAATGAAAATCGAGGATGTCTTTGAAGATTGAATTCTATTTCGCGCGACGTGCCAGAACTTCCAAAAAATTTTCATAAACCGCGTCGCGCGTGTCAGCGTATTCAAGCAGAAGGATTTGTCCGGGCAAAGTCTTGTAGATAATTCTCAAGCCGCCGACGCGAAGGCGACACCAGCCTGATAATTCTTTTTCAAGCGGCCGGATGTCGCCACGGCCTTTCTCCAAACCGCGCAAAGCCTGCCGCACGCGGATTTTGGATTGCGGCGGCAGGGCGGCCAGCCAGTCTTTGACCTGGTCAGAGGCCGAAATTTTCATCGTCCAAATCCAGTCTGGTGTATTTCAATTTTCCCGCCTTGGATGCCTGCAAGATTTTCATGGCTTTCGGATTGGACATGATCTCCATCGTTTCAAGCAATGCGTCAAATTCCTCCAGCGGCAGGGCGACGTAAACCGGATCGTTCCGCCGGGCGATGACAAATCTTTTTTTGGAATTGCAAAGTTTCGGCAGATTGGCCTGCGCTTCCCTGACGGTGTAAATACTTTTCATGACAAAACGTATGTAACATGGATTTAGCCTTTGTCAATTGCATTAAAGATTTTCCCGGGATTATGCACACGGCGGAAGTTTCCCTCTCCCCGCCCAAGTGGGGAGAGGGGCAGGGTGAGGGGTTCATCATTCTCAATAAATTAAAACTCCTCACCCCCAGCCCTCTCCTCGTTTGGCGAGGAGAGGGAGAAATCCTTTGATTCAACACGCCGTTCTTTCGTCATGTGCATAATCCCAGATTTTCCGCGCGTTATGATTTACTTCAACTTGACCCGCGCGGCGAATTGAAGGATTATATTCTCGCCGAATTGGATGGGGGCGCACTGGTTTCGACCATGTGAACACGCCAGAGGCGGCATGCCGAGGACGATGCGTTGGCCTCGTTAATCATTCGCATCAAAACAAAACAGCTAACAAAGAACTAGCTCTCGCGGCCTAAGGCCACGACGTCCGCCACTGGACACCTGCTACGGTGGACGGACGCAACAGCAGGCATTGGTTGACGGCGGAGACCGCTCGTTGTCAGCCGAGATCTTTTCATGCGGACTAGGCAGTGCGATTCGAGTCCAAGCGCCATCGCATAGCAGAAAAAATTACTTGGAATAAGCATGTAGTCGCGGCTGGTTGGTTGACTTGGGACGCGGGTTCAATTCCCGCCGCCTCCACCATCCTTCGCTCGGAATTATTCGAATCCGAGCGAAGGATGGTGTCTTCCATAGCTTTAGCGAAGGAAGACTTTTCGTCAGTTCCGAGCTACGGATGGCAGGCCATTAAAGAAAAGATTTTTAACTTTTCCACTGTTTCATTCCCATTTATAAACGAAAGAATGTTCTATGCCTATGTTTTGCAAAGTCAGACTGACCCGACACAATTTTATCGCGGACACACGTCTGATTTGAAACAACGGCTGTTGGAACATAATGCCGGCAAATGCCGACACACATCCAAATTCGTGCCGTGGAAAATAAAGTTTTATGCAGCGTTTGAACAATTGGAATTCGCCCAACAATTTGAACAGTATCTTAAAAGCGGCTCCGGCCATGCATTTTCAAAACGGCATTTAGGATTTTAATCGCCGCGCAATTTCTTCAACCCAATCATTTCCCGGACGCGCGTAAGGCCGGAAAATTTCCGTGTAGCCTTCGCGGTCGTTGTAGTAAAGCGCGCGGTGCAGTCCAAGCGCGCTGGCGTCCGGCGAATCAATCAAACTCGCCGAATCGCTCGCGCTCATCTGGAACAGCACGCGCATTTCAAACTCGGTCAACGTCTTGCGTCCGAGAAAACGGTTCACGTTGTTGTAAGTGTCGCACGTGGCGACGATGTGAATGCCATGCGCCGGGCCGTCGCTGATGAGACTTTGGAAAATGGCCGCCGGATTCGCCGCGCCCGATTCGCTGGACGAAAAACTGAATTCATCCTCGTTCCGCAATTTTTTGAAATTCTGCAAACCATGGATGAAAATGAAAATTTCCGGCGCAACGACAGATTCATCGCTGTTCCGCTTTTTCAATTCTTCCGCCAGCCCGCTCATGATTTCGGCGAGATTGCCGTTGCTGCCTTGAACCATTTCATGCGGCGCAGAGCCGATGACCCGATCAAAAAATTCACGCTGCACAAATCCCTGCGGCGTGCTGTCGAGCACGACAAAACGCGCGCCGCTTTTCGGAAATTGCGCGGCCAATGATGTGAGCGCGACGGCCAGAATCGTTTGCGAGCGTTCTTCGCTTTGCCCGACGATCAACAGATTGCTGCCGCTTTGACGCTGAAAAATCGCTTCCGTCGGGCCTTTGATGGAATTCGGAGCACCAAGCCAAATTCTTGATTGCGCCGGAACGTTCGTCGGAATCAATTGCAACAAATCGCGCAAAATTAAATTCTCGCGCACGTCGGCGGGCGCGCTGCCTTCAAAGACAAATGGTCCTGGAAATTTTTTCTCGTCGGCGCGTTCGCGAACTTTTTGCAAATAATTGTCGCGCACTTCTTCGGAAAGCCAGACGGCTTGAAACGGCGAATTGCCTTCGATCGCGCCCGCCGCGTCGTTGTAAATGCCTTCGCCCGGGCGCGAGAGCAATCGCGGTGCGGGATTGTCCTGATCCATGATGAGGTAGGCGTCGGCTTCGTTGCATTGCAGCGCGATGCGGATGACCATCTGGCCAATCGTCGCGCGAGCGAGCGTGTAAGCGCCACCGAGTGTCTGCGAACCGAGCAGGACGTGAATGCCAAATGCGCGGCCTTGGCGAACAATCCGGTCGAGCAAAACCGCTGCGCTTTGCGAAACGCGATCTTCTTCCGTAAAAAATTCCTGAAACTCGTCAATCAACAGCAGCGAGCGCGGCATCGGCTCCTTGCCACCGGCACGTTTGTAACCAGCGACGTCTTGCACGCCAAGTTGACGGAATAAATCGCCGCGACGTCGCAATTCATCATCCACGCGCTGCAACACGCTCAAGCCAAATGCGCGGTCGCTTTCGATGGCCACGACGCGCGCGTGCGGCAAATGACGGCTCGCGTAGCATTTGAACTCGACGCCTTTTTTGAAATCCACGAGATAAAATTCCACCTGCTCCGGGCTGCACCACAACGCAAGGTTCGTGATGATGATGTGAAACAACGTTGATTTGCCAGAACCGGTTTTGCCCGCGATGAGCGCATGTTGCCGCGTCGCCCGGCCAATTTCGAGATATTGCAATTTTGTCGCGCCGGAACGACCGATTGCCACGCGCAATTCATCGCTCGTTTCTTCCGTCCAAATTTTATCGTCGGCTGGCGCAATTTGTTCAAATGGCACTTCGACGCGCGTGGAATTTCTGCTGGCTTCGCCGATGTCGTGCAAAAATTTCGTGGCGAATTCCGGTGGTGGCGGTGGATTGAGAAATAATTTCGTTCCCGGCTCGCGCCAGTTCGCGAGATGGAAATTATTTTCGCCGCGCAAAATTCGGACGGAATTTTTCCGCAATTCGTCCGGCACGAAATCATTCGGCGGTGCATTTCGCTGATCCCAATGAACCAGCGTGTAGACGCCGCAACGCGCGCCGTTGGCGGCGATGTTGCGCAGCCGTTTCGCCGCAACGTCGCTGAAGTTCACCGGAAACGACGCGATGACAAGAAAATGATATTTTTCCGCGATGCTTCCGGCGCGCGCATTATATTCGGCAATCGTCGCGTATTCGTTGCGCAAATACATCTGGATGACTTTTTCCATGTGCTCGTTCAGTTCGGCGAGCTTCTCCTCGAACTGCGTCGTCTGCGTCCAGATGCGGCTGTTGATCGCGCCTTCCTCGTAATCGGCGAGATGCATCAGCGCGGCAAAATTTTGCCCGAGGCCGACCGGATCAAAAATCGTGAAACTGGCCTTGCCTGCCGGCGTCGTGGACAGCAGCCGAAAAATAATGTTGTTGATCGTGGCGATGGCTTCATTTTCACCGCCTTTGTTGGTCTCAAAAAGGATCGAACCTTGTTGCGGATATGTCAGCGCGAGCGGAACGAAAAATTTTGATTCTGGCAATGCCAGCCGTTTGTCTTTCGGCAAAGTTTCGGTGAGTTTCTCCACATCAACTTCGAGCCGGGCAAATTGCGCGGCATTCTTGAAATCCTGTGGCGGCTTCCAATTTTGCCATCGCGACGGCTGCCATTCGAGGAAAAGTTTTTCCGCTTCGGCATTGGCTGCATGAATTTTATCGAACAGCGGAAGGGCGGAATTTTTCCAATCCGTTTCGAGCGACTGCCAGCCCGATTGAAAATCTGCGTCGAGCTTCGCCATTTTCGCCGAATGCCCGGAGGCGAAAATTTTCGCTGCTTCTTGCGATTCCTGCTGCAATTGCGTGACGGCTTCGGCGTGCTTTTTCCCAAGCTGTTCAAGCAAGGCGCGATGATGCGCTTCATGCTTTTCAGAAATTCGCGCCGCCCGCTCGTCCGCTTCAATCGGCCGCGTATCACGCAAATCCATCGCGCCACGCACGGCCTGACGCCATCCCTGGTTGATATTGCGGACGGTGGATTCAAATTCCGTTTTGATCCGCTCCTGTTCCTGCTGATAGCGCACTTCGGCTTTTTCCGCAGCGGCATCGAGCAACCGGCGGGCCTTCGCAAGATTTTCGGCAATCGAGTTTGCCAGCGGCTTTGTTTTGCTTCCGCCCGCAAAGCGCAAAAGTTTTGGCGGCGCGATTTTTTGGAATTGCTCCAAACCGTTTTCAATTTTTTGAACCGCTTTTTCGAACTGCGCGAACAATTGGTTTTCGTCCGGCGACAAATCCGGCTCCGGCCATTTTTGCGCCAGCAATTGTTTTAACGTTCCACCGCCGAGGGTTTTTCTCGCGCGCTGCATCAATTCGTCCAATTTTTCGGCGGCATCGGCGACTTTGATTCTGAAATTTTCGAGCGTGACAACCGTTTCGGCCAGCGAATCGTCGCGTCGCCGCTCTGCTTCCTGCGTATCAGCCTGGATTTTTTCCTTCAGATGGCCGTGCTCGCCGGCGATTTCGTCCATCACGTGTTTTCGGGCGGCGGCGTGCGCGCGATTGATGCGAAATCTTCGATTTTCGAAATTGTTTTGGCTGTCATTCTTCACAGAATCGTAAATAATATTTTCCTTTTCGATGCTGTCAGCCAATTTTTTCGACTGCTCGACCGTCGCATCGTCGAAAAGTTTTTCGGCGGCGGCGGAACGCGCGCGGAAATCGCCGTTCATTTTTTCCTCACGCATGGCAAAGTCCCGGATCGCATTTTTCAATGCGTCGAGCAGCGCAAGCATTTCCTTGACGTCCAGATTATTCACAATCGCTCCTGACTTTTTTCAAAAGTTCGTCCAATTTTTCAACGATGACAACCGTTTTGTCCACGCCGGCGAAAAGTTCCTGCAAAAAGCGGTGCTCAAATTCCAGGCTTTTCTGGTCGCGCCAATAATTTTTCGTCTGCTCCCATTTGAGCGACAATTCTTTTGTGGCGCCGACCAATCGGCTTTTGCTTCCGGCCATGCTCATAAGAAAAGTATGAAGTAAGAATGATGAATGATGAAATAAATTTGCGACTGCCGGCGGCCAATGTCCGGCTGAAGATTGCCAAATTCATCATTCATAATTCATCCTTTCTGTGTGACGCCGGAATAAGCTTCCAGTGTTTTCATAACTTGCGCCAAATAGGCGATGGCTTTTGGCATTTCGATTGTCAAAAAAGTTTGGAATTGTTCGGCTGATTTGACGAGCGGTTCGGAATGATTCTCGAGTTCCCGATCCCATTTTTTCAGTCGCGCCAATTTTTCCTCGGCTTCGCGGACGGAGCGCTGCGAACGTTGAACGGCCATTTGCTGCAACGAGGTCGTTTCCTGAAAATTGGAAATCCGCGCGCTGAACAATTCCTGCTGCGCCTCTTCCAGTTTTTTCAAACGCCGCCGCATTTCACTTTCCCAAAGCCGCCGCTGGTCATTTTGCAGCCAGACTTTGGCGCGGACGATTTCGCCGGAAATTTCCTCCAAGGCCGGACGCGCCTGGCTCAAATACAAAATCAGCGCGGCGCGAAACGATTCAATCGCCTCGACCGATGTGATTTTGGCTTGATCGGGCATATTAGCGTTGGCGCAGATATTCTTCAATGCGTTGGGCTTTCCGCAACAAATACGGCGTGTGTTCTTTGGAAAGTTCGATGAATTTTTTGAGCGCCTTCATCGCCGTCTTGAATTCCTCGGCGAATTTTTCGTGTTCCTGGTCCTGCCAAGTGTCGCTCAAAGCGCCGAAGCGCGCTTGCAACAAAATCAGCCGGTTGTCCAGATCGGTATTGAAACGTTGAAGTTCGTCGGCAAAGCGGCGAACTTTTTCCGGGTCCATGATTGCCTGCGCCATAGTTTTCCTTTCGTCAGGTTGTTGATTTATCTTCGCGCATCTTTGGGAAAGAAACTATCACAAATTTATGGCATAAATAAAAAACCCGCTCCGAACGAGGAGCGGGCTATTGAAAATACATTCGCTATTTGCGGCGGCGGAACAACCATAAAGAAAACCCACCCAATCCGGCCAACGCCAGCGTGCCCGGTTCAGGCGTGGGAACGACGTCCAAATTCCAGCCGGATAGTATTCCCGAAGCACCGCCGAAAAGCAATTCCGGACTTAAATTGTTCCCCGAACCAACTCCGGTTCCAACTTGTGAAATGCCCAAATATCCAGTGGATGAATTCAAGGTGGTCCACACACCCAAACTCAATTCATTGGACACCGTCAGCCAACCGGCGAGGCCGTTGGTGGCGACATTCGACGACCAACCGATGACAACAAATTGGTTGCCGCTACCGATTGGGTCATTCAAAGAGGTTAAATTGGTTTGACCGCCACCCAAACGGCCGGGATTGACGACATTTGTCGCGCCGGAACCGGTGAACAGCCAGCCGCTACTCAAAAGAGTTGACGCGGTTGGATTGTTTGTCGGGCCACCGGAATACGGCTGCATCAATAACACATAGTAATAACCCTGCGGCGCAATCGCATTTCCGAATGTAAGGCCAGAACCTGTAAGCGCGGTTGAGTTTCCATAAATATCCACGGTGTTATTCGTGGAAATATTCTGGCCAGTGTTGTTACGGAAATCTACAAAGCCTTGGCCGAAAGCGGTGCAAATCGCAGCGAAAATGGAAAAGATAATTAGGTTTTTTTTCATATTAATGCTGACTGCTCCTGTCTGCGGAAATATTCGCAAAAACGAATAAAAAGAAAAGGAAAAATTGGCAATAGATGAAACAAAAAGCCCCTTCCGTTTTGGCGGAAGGGGCGTGAGTTCTAAATCAATTAGAATTGATAGATCAAGTTAAGCGCGAGCAGGAAGTCGTTGCTCCGTCCAGGTGTGCCTGAAGACGAAGAGACTACGCCGAACGCCTGTCCATGTTCAACATGGTCCCAACGGAATTCCAAGCGGCTCAACACATTTGCCCACAGGTTGTATTGGAGCGTGGCTGTGAATTCATCAGCTGTATTGCGGACTCCTCCTCCAGGAATGTTAAAACCACCATAAAGGACACCAGCGTCATCTTGCGCCATTTCAGCGCGAAGATTAAACGAGGCTTTGTCGTTGATCTGCCAACTAGCATAAAGGGCAACATTCCAAGCTTCGCCAACGCCTGAATGCAAGTCGAGATAGTCGAACGATGCACCAGTTTTCAACGCCGAGACGGGCGTTGGAATTGTCGCTCCGGCATACCAACTGGTCGCGCTACCTTGGCCGAAACTGTTGTTAGAGTCAATCGAGTCAACGACACCTGCATTCAACGTGGCGCCTTTCAACCAACCGGCGGAATCAGGAGCAGTGATAGCAATAGCACCCATATACGTCTTTTGAGATTCATATACGGAAGTGTTATTAATGCCGTTAAATGAATTATTATCTGCGTTTGCTGAATCTGCAATCCCAGCCGTAACAGACACCATGTCGTTCACTTTGTAAGTGCCAACAACGCCAGTGTGGGTCGTTGGTTCAATGGTGTAGCCGTAAGAACGAGTGTAGTTTGGGTTCAATCCATCGCTGTTGGATTCGTAACCGATGACGGTATCGAATACGCCGACTTTCCAATCAATGCTGCTATTACCGACCGGCGTGCGCAAGGCAACATAGGCTTGACGGATTGAGCCAAAGCCAAGGACTCGTGCTCCAGTAAAACCAGCATTGCTTGATGGTTCAGAATCTGGCCCAAACATCATTTCAAAATGATAACCGGAAGCCCATGGGCTTTCGTCCATAGGCTTGTCGAGCGCGATGTCAACGGCATTCAAGCTGAAGCCATCGTCTTTCGCGAAGCTATACAGCGGGATGTTTCCAGGAAAACCCGTATGTGCATTTTGATCCGTTCCTGGTCTCCAAGCTGCAGCCACGTCAACGTAGCCACTCAAGGTTGTGTTTGAGAGCGCAGTTTCAACCTGGCTCATTTTTTCGTCTGCACGAGCTGCCGAAGCGAGACTGACCGCTCCGACCGCTGCCAGACCCAATGTCCATTTATTAAACTTCATCTGGTTCCTCCGATGTTGTTTGTTATTGTTTGGTTAATGTTTTTCTGTCAGCGCGCCTGTGCGCTGCGAGGCAAATCCAGTTTGCCCCGGCACCATCGTGGTGCAATTGCCATTGAAAATAGGAAAATTCCAAAGATTTGACAACAACTTTTTTTGAGTTGAGAGATATGATGTAAATAATTGGTGATTAGATGCTTCCATTTCGGCAGATTTTTTGCCCATTTTTGGAACAGAATAAATGTCATTCCATCAAGAGCCTGCGGTGTTGGTTGTGTTTTTTTTGATAAAGGCAGTTTCCGGTTGAACTATGTCTCGCCGTCATTTAGAAATTGAAGTTGTCATGTTTTTATTTTTTCGCTTTCTGCCGATCTTAATCCTTTTTTTAAGCACGCAAGTTGATCTTCACGCCAGCAGTGTTTCATTGATTCCCATAGCCGATACAGAAATAATTGAAAATGGAACAGCGAACCCTGCAAAATTACGAGTTGGCGGAAATAATAAGACACCAGTCCAACGTCATCGCTCATTGATAAAATTTGGTATTGCTGGGAATCTTCCGATAAATAGCGCAATCACTAATGTGACCCTCACGGTAACAGTCATCAACACAATCCCGCCCGGTGCGATCAATTCAACTTATGATTTACGCGTGGTGCTGGTGCCATGGAGCGAAATGGATGCGACATGGATCAATAGATTAAACAATGCTGAGTGGACAACTCCCGGCGGCGCTATCGGCGCAGATTTTACGAATCACATCAGTCAGACAACAGCAATCAACACCCAACTTGGCGCTAAAACTTTTGTTTCCAATTCCAACCTGATTGCCGATGTCCAAATTTGGCTGCAAAATTCCAACGCCAACTTCGGCTGGGTTATTATCAGCGAAGGAGAAGCTACTCAAGCCACCGTTCGCGATTTGGCCTCTCGTGAAGATGGCGCTGCCACCGCGCCCACTTTGATCATTCAATACACAGTTCCACCCGCAAAACCGACATTGGGCATACTATTACAGACAAATAATAATTTTCGCTTCAGTTTTCCTGCCGAAACGAACCATATTTACATCGCGCAATATATCGGGAATTTATCCCAAACCAACTGGGCTATTCTGACAAATTTTTCTGCGGCAACGATACCGACCAATCGCGTCGTCAGCGATCCATTGACATCGAGCAATCGCTTTTACCGGGTTCAGGCGCAATAACGCTTGCAATTTTCAGGCAATTCTTTTAAGAACAGAGCCGGAAGGAACCATGCCAACATTTACTTACACCGCACGGGAGACGCTTACTGGACGGGAAATCCGCAACACTGTGGATGCCGCCTCCGAACAGGCGGCCATCGCATCACTGCTGAACCGGAATTTGCTGGTGATGTCCATTCAGGAAAAACTTGGCAAATCCGGCAAAACTTCCGGCGGTAAAGTTCGTCTGGCTGATCTGGTCATTTTCACGCGCCAACTGGCGACGATGATTGACGCCGGCATCGCGGTCGTTCAATCGCTTCAGGCTTTGGGCGACCAGTCGCCAAATAAGGCCATGCAAGCCGTCATTAAAAATGTGACCACTCGCGTGGAAAGCGGCGAAAGTTTTTCAGAAGCTTTGCAAAAACATCCCAAGGCGTTCAATCGCCTTTATGTTTCCATGGTCGGCGCGGGCGAGCGCGGCGGTTTGCTGGCGGAAATTCTTGCGCGCCTGGCGACTTATCTGGAAAACATGGAAAAAATCCGTCGAAAAGTAAAATCAGCGCTCATGTATCCCATCGCAGTGATCATCGTGGCCATCGGCATCATGGTTTTTCTGCTCATCAAAGTCGTCCCCGTTTTTGAAAATGTCTATACAAGCTTTGGAGCTAAACTGCCGGGACCGACGCAGACGCTGATTGACATCAGCCATTTCCTGAAATCCTATTTGATCTTGATCATTCCGGCAGTCATCGGGGCAGTTGTTGGATTCCGTTATTTCATTAAAACCCCGCATGGACGCGAAATATGGGACGCCCGGCGAATCAAGCTTCCGCTTTTTGGCCCCATCGCCCACAAAATTTGTCTCGTGCGTTTCACTCGCACACTGGCATCGCTCGTGCGCAGCGGCGTGCCGATTCTGGACGTGCTGCAAATCGTTTCCCAAACCGTGGACAATGCAGTTTTGGAAAAAGCAATCAAAGCCGCTTCCGCCGACATCGAACGCGGCGAAGGCATTTCCAATGCGCTGGCCAAGCATCCGGTTTTTCCGAGCATGATCATCCGCATGTTGAGCGCCGGCGAACAAACCGGCAATATTGACAACATGCTCGAACGCGTTTCTGACTTTCTGGACGAAGAAATTGAAACAACCCTTTCCGGCTTGATGTCGTTGATGGAGCCGATGCTCATCGTGTTTCTTGGCGTCATGGTCGGCGGCATGGTCGTCTGCATGTATCTGCCGATTTTCAACCTCGGCAATATCGTCAGCGGCAACAATCATTAAGATCAAAAGCCAAAATCAGGCGCTCACGATTTTTCCCGGCTGCGGCTGGAAAATTTTTATCTTCGGCCAGCGCTCGCGGATTTTTTCTTCAAACCAATTGCGCGCCGCGTCGTCGCCGTGGCCGAGCAAAATTGCGCGCGGCGAAACCTGTCCGACAAATTCCAGCAAGTCATCGCGGTTCGCGTGCGCCGTCAAATCGAAATCCTGCATATCGCATTTCTTCGTCACGCGACCCGCGCCCGGACTGAACACAAAAGTCTCGCCGCGCTTTGCCGCCTTCAATCTTCCCGCCGGTGAATCCGGGTCGGCGTAGCCCACGAAAAAAATACTTTGCCGTTCGTCGCCGATCATCCGCGCCGCCAGATCATGCGCCGCCGTATTCTCGCTCATCATGCCCGCCGTGATGACAAAAAATTTTCCGCCGGACAACTTCATGTTTTCCGCCTGTCCTTTTTCCAGCACAACCAATTGCAACGCCTCGTTCAATTGCAGATTAGTATGCTGCCGGTGCGCGCGGTGCGCTTCGAGGTCGTAAATCTCCGTGAACACGCGGCCAAGACCACCAATATAAATCGGCTGCTTCTTCAATTTCCCCTCGCGCATCAGCAACGCCAGCATCGCGAGCATTTCCTGCGTGCGCCCGAGTGCGAACGCCGGAATCAAAATGCAGCCCTTCTTCTTTTGCGCCTCGTGAATCGCCGCGACCAAACGCTCGATTTCTTTTTCGCGCGTGAAATCCTTCGGCACTTCCCGGTTGCCGCGCGTCGTCTCCATGATCATCACGTCCGCCTTCACGTCTTCAAAACGCGCGCTGCGTAAAATGGTTTGATCGTGAAAACAAACGTCGCCCGTGTAAAACAGCGTTTCCTTTTTCCCGCGAATCATCACGCCCGACGAGCCGAGCGTGTGGCCTGCGTCAAAAAATTCCAGCGTCGGCGACGGCAAACCCGCGCGCGATTTGTTGAACGACGCCCATTCGATTTCGCGGTTGTATTTGAAGCCCTGAAATTGCGACGCGATGTCGTCCACCTCGTCGTGCGTGTAGAGCGGATATTCCTTGATGCCCAGCTCGTCGCGCTGCCGCGTCATCACGTTCACCGAATTGTGCAGCACGCGCTCGACGATGAAATAGCTCAACTCCGTCATCAAAACGTGCGCCTTCGGAAATCTCCGGCAAGCCACCGGCAGCGCGCCGACATGGTCGTGATGGCAATGCGAAATCGCAATCGCGTCCACGTCGTTGTTTCCGGCCTTGCTGAAAAGCGGCAATCCGTCGCGGCCCTCGCGTTTCGGGTGCATCCCCGCGTCGAGCAAGATGCGGTGTTCGTCAATCTCCACCAGCCACGCGCTCGCGCCGATGTCCGCGTCGGGATTCAAATTTGTGATGTTCACAAATTGATTTCACCACAAAGACACCAAGACACGAAGGAAAAAGAATTTTTAACCGATGAGACGCAGAGAAAGATTTTACTGAATCCACAGATGCCGCAGATTCTCGCAGATGTAATTTTTGGAATCTATGCAATCCGCGTAATCTGCGGATAAATCTCCGCGACTCTGCGGCTAATTTTTCGCCGGATAACGCCAGACCCAATCGCCCGAATCAAAATCTGGCAAGCTGCCGCCATTGTGATGACCAGTCACGCCGCCATCGTCTTTTTCATTCCAGCCGACGGAATACAAAATAAATTGTCCATCACTCGTGCGGCGATAATGCAAAGGCTGGCCACCGATGACATCGTGCGGCACTTGCGCGATGAACTGCGACGCGATCACGTCGAGTGATTCGGGAAATTCTCCGTGCGCGAGACGATAGCGCTCCAGTGCAATCGCCGTGCGCGCCAAGTCAGTCACACTTTGCGCGCGAGCAAATTTCTCCACCATGTTTTCGACTGCCGGGAATAATCCAAACGCAAATACTTTATATGGCCACGGATGATGTTTTAATTCTTTGGCGGCTGCCATTTGATTTTTATGCGTCAGCGCCGGAGAAATAATTTGATTTTCAAGATTAACTGACGGCAAAACCCATTGCTGATACATTTTTGAAATGGTCAATTCGTTTTGATAGAAAAATGCGCTGGGCGTCAGGTTAAATAAAATTCTTGCCACTAAATCATGCGAGTTCCGATTGTAACCACCGCTGACATCCTCCATCCATGATCGGAAACTTTTGATGTGACGCATATACTCAATGTCCGCAATCGCCATCGCTCGTTCGCCCCGAATGGAATTCTCATAGTCCGCCAAAAAATCCAGCTTCTCAAATTCCGAATCCAGTTCGGCCAATTGTGCATCTGACCATTGATGATTTGCCAAACCTTCATAAACCGGCTGTAACGTGATTTGCAGCATCGCAATTCGCACCAGATGCGAAATCAAAAATGGTTCGTTGCGAAATTTTCCCATCAATTCCACGGCAAGTTTTATGTCTTCCAGCGCCTTGTCGCTTTGGCCGTTTTGCAATTCGGCACTGGCGCGCAGTTGAAGAAATTGCGCGCATATTTTGAAAACGGACAAATGCGGCAACAATGTGTCGAAGGGACGGTCGGCGTCAGAAAAAACTGGAAAGCGCGAATACGGCAACTTGCTTGTTTCACGCAATCCTTCAATCGCCGAATCGTATTTGCTCAATGCCAATAAAACATCTTGTGCGGGCATTTGCGGCTGCGGTGCGACGGGAAACAGATTTGTCTTCGCCGCCAGCGCGCGATAATAATTTTGCCATCCTCTTAAATTTGTTTCCGTTCCTTTTGCCCAATTTCCGTTCGTTGGCGCGCTTTTCCAATCCTCGTTTCCATAAATGGACAAACCTAATCGGTCAACGAGATTGGTGCGTTCGGATTCAGTCATGGTTTCGCCATACCATTGCTTGGCGACGTTCGTGCCAAATTCAAATTTGATTGAATCAACCCAAATCGGCTGCATCGCAAAATTCTGGTCGTCCGGCACGGGCGGCGGAACGATGCTGGCAAAATCAAAGTGTTCACCTTTGGCTTCCCATTCGCGTTTGAATTTTTCCCAATCATGTTTGCCGCGCCAGTCTTCCTCCGCGTAAAACAGCGCAATCAAAGTTGCGAAACACGCGCAGCCGAAAAGAAACCGCTTGAAATTGCGCCAGCAGAAAACCCAGCGGATGAAACTGACGAAACTGACCATGAAAAAACCTGTCAAAGCAAAAAAAGTGGCGAGCGGAAGCGCAGAATCTTTGGCCTTCATCATCAAGCCAGCCAAGAGAATGGTGATAAATGGAACGGCGCTGAAGACCATGCTTAAAAGAAAATAGCCGCGCCAGCCTTTCCACAACCACGATTTTTTCCAGATGCTTTTTGGTTTTTCGTCCATAAATTTATTTCGTAGGAGTCGAGGTCACGAGGCTCTGACTTTTCCCCGTTCGTTTTTTTATTTGAGACTCGTCACCTCGTCTCCTGCAAATTCACGCCGTCAAAATCTCCGCGCGCTCGGTCCGTGGGCGCGGGAAAAATAATTTCTGCCGGTCGGCGTCTCGCAAATCATTCGCGCCGATCAATTCGGCGAACAAACGCTGTTGCTGTTTCAATTCCACGATCATTTCCGGCGATGGCGGCGAAATTTTTTCCGCAATCATCGGCGATTTGTCACGAACGGAAAAATTCACCGCGAAAATAAAAATCCAAATTGCCGCCAATCCCGCCCACGCTTTTGGATGAGGCCAGAAAATGGTCGAGAGCCAAGACCAATTTAAGGTAGGGCGCGGTCTCGGCACCGCGCCGCACGGCTCGCTCGGAGAGCAAGCCCTGCCTTCCTGAAGAATTTCCCCGCGCCAGTCGCCGGGAATTCGCCGCAACGATTGGCGCTGCAATTTTTGTTCAAAGTCGTCTGGTTTCATCCGATCAAAATCATTGGCCGCAAAAGAACGCAAGGAACACAAAAGCAAAACCGGCCTCGCTCCGCATTTTTTCTTTTGCGCCCTTTGTGTTCTTTCGCGGCAAAATTTGTTTTCATTTGATTTCCTCATAAAGTGGACGCAGCCGCCCGCGCATTTTGTCTAGCGCGTAGCGATAACGGCTCGCCGCGGTGTTCGGCGGAATTTCGAGCGCAGCAGCAATTTCCTCAAACGTCAAACCTTCCCACAATTTCAAATGCACGACGGCGCGCTGTTCTTCCGGCAATTCGCCGGGCGCAACTGCCAGTTCCTCGCGGAAAAGATTTTCGTCGGGATCGTTTGCGGGCGCAAAAATTGAAATCCTTTCGGCGGCGAAATTTTCCTTCGTCCGTTCGCGCGTGCCGCGACGCCGGATCAGGTCAATCGCCGCGTTGTGCGCGAGCCGGATGAGGAACGCGCGTTCCTCGCGGACGCCGCGCAGCAATTCCGGTTCGCGCGCGAGTTTGACGAAAATTTCCTGAAGCAAATCGCGCGTGTCCGCCTCGTCGCGCGTGAAATTCAGGAGAAAGGCAAAAAGCGGCTGGGCGTGCTCGTCGTAGAGCCGCTCGATGTCCGTTGCGCGGGGCATTTCCCGTTAATGACGCGCGCGGCGAATGGATTTGTCTAGCCGGAAATTTTTCAACCACCAAGACGCCAAGGCACAAAGGATTTCAATTTCGGAATTTTCTTGGTGTCTTGGTGTCTTGGTGGTTATTTCTTTTCCGTGCCGCCGCCAAGAAAATCTTCCGCCAGACAAAAAGTGCTCGCGCAATGGCGCGGCGTTGACCTTGCACCAATTGAGACGGCCAAAGCCATCCGCGCGCGCGGCGCGGACAAAATTGTTTCCAAAGTTCTGGTGGATTTGAAAATGGATTCTCGCCGCGCCGACATCGAAATTGTGAAAGTCTGGAACGAGTTGCTCGACCCGAACATCACCGCGCACGCGCAGCCGCACAACCTGCACAAAGGCACGTTGTTCGTGAACGTGGACAGCAGCGCGTGGCTTTCGGAAATCGTCCGTTATCGCCGCAAGGAAATCTTGGACCGGCTGCAGCACAGCTTTGGAAAAAATCTCATCCAGAAAATTTCCTTTCGCGTGGGATGAAATTCCCGGTAGGGCGGCGTTGCTGCGCCGCCCTGAATAATTTTGGGCTGCGCGGCAGCACAGCCCTACCAACATCAGTTCATCAATTCCATCTGCCCCGGCGTGAGCAGCCATTTGAGCGTCGCGCAGTGGCCGTATTCCAATTCCTCGACTTCCAGTTTGCACAAACCGCCTTTCTTCATCTCAATCGTCGCGGTCGGGCTGCCGGACGCCAGCAACGCGATCAGCCGGCTTAAATAAGGCTCATGGCCGACGAGCAAAATATTTTCCGGCGCGGGCTTCAAACCGTTCAACTGCCGGATCAACGCCTGCGGATTTCCGCCGGGAATCAAATCGTTTGAGATTGCGAGCCTCTTTTGCAGCTTGAGAATTTTGGCGACGATTTCGGCGGTTTGTTTGGCGCGCAGGTAAGGGCTGGAAATGACCGCATCAAAGGACAAATCCATTTTCTGCATGGCGGCGGCGGCTTCCCGAAGGCGCTGCTCGCCTTTCGGAATCAATGGGCGCTCGGCATCTGTCTTGATTCCTGCTGCGCCGGGTTCCATCGCGATTCCGTGGCGTAAAATATAAATGTTCATGCCGGAAATTACCTTCACCGCGCGCCAAATGCAAAGGCCGCAAAATGTAACATTTTTCATTTTGGTTTCAACAGCGGCGCTTTGTAACTTAACCCGCTCATGGAACCCGTTCGCCGCGCCGTAATTGATGTCGGAACCAATTCAATAAAATTATTGGTGGCCGACGTGCGTGGTCACGATGTGCAACCCGTCCATGAAGAAAGCCGGCAGACGCGGCTCGGCAAAAGTTTTTATGAAACGCACCGGCTTCAACCGGAAAGCGTCGCGCACACGGCGGCGGCAGTCTGGGAATTCGCCGAAATCGCGCGCGAAAAAAATTCCGCTACGGTCCGCGTCATCGCCACGAGCGCGGCG